>JAJYRZ010000049.1 GCA_021793835.1 Actinomycetes bacterium
CGAGACCACCAGTTTGGTGGGGAACTCGGCGATCAGTTCCACCGCGCTGGGCACCGAGGAGAACTCGGCGTAGGCCTCGTCGACGATGACGATGCCGGGCGCGGCCTCGACGATCGCCCGCAGATCCTGCGGCGGGATCGAGTGCCCGGTCGGGTTGTTGGGGCTGGCGATGAACACCAGGTCCGGCGCCGCCTCGGCGATCGCGCGCACCGCGGCGTCGGCGTCGATCGTGAAGTCGGCCCGGCGCGGGGTGGGCAGCCAGTCGGTCCGGGTGCCCGAAGCCAGGATCGGGTGCATCGAATACGACGGTTCGAACCCCAGCGCGCTGCGGCCCGGCCCGCCGAAGGCCTGCAGCAGCTGCTGCAGGATCTCGTTGGAGCCGTTGGCCGCCCACAGGTTGTCGACGGTCAGCGCGGTACCGGTCTGCCGGGTCAGGTAGTCCGCCAGATCGGTGCGCAGCGCCACCGCGTCCCGGTCGGGGTAGCGGTGCAGCGCGGCGGCCGCCTCGGCCACGGCCGCGGCCACGTCGTCGATCAGCGCCTCACTCGGCGGGTGCGGGTTCTCGTTGGTGTTCAACTGCACCGGCACGTCCAGCTGCGGCGCGCCGTAGGGCGACTGGCCGCGCAGATCCTCGCGCAGCGGCAGCCGGTCGAGGGTCACCTCGGCGCCGGGCCCGGCGGCGGTGCGGGGGTCGGTCATCGTCTCTCCATGTCTCTCCATCGGTGGTGGTTCGGGGGCGGCCGGCGGGGCCGCGCAGGGGCTGCGACCCGCGTTGTGGTGGCCGCGGGCGGGGGTCAGGCCTGCGGGTCGAAGCGCAGGCGCACCGCGCGCCCATGGGAGGGCAGGTCTTCGGCCTCGGCGAGCGCGACGGCCGCCGCCTCGACTCCGGCGAGCGCCTCGCGGTCGTATTCGACCACGTGCACACCCTTCAAGAAGGTCTGCACCGACAGGCCCGAGGAGAATCGAGCCGAGCCGGAGGTGGGCAGCACGTGGTTGGAGCCGGCGACGTAGTCGCCGAGCGAGACCGGCGCGTAGGGGCCGACGAAGATCGCGCCGGCGGCGGTGACCCGTGCGGCCACCGCGGCCGCGTCGGCCGTCTGGACCTCGAGGTGTTCGGCGGCGTAGGCGTCGACCACCTCCAGGCCCTGATCGAGATCGCGCACCAGCACGGTGCCCGACTGCGGGCCCGACAGCGACTCGCGCACCCGCTCGACGTGCGTGGTGCCGGCCAGCTGGGCGGTGATGGCGTCGTCGACCGCATCGGCGAGGCCGACCGAGTCGGTGACCAGCACGGCCGCGGCCATCACGTCGTGTTCGGCCTGCGAGATCATGTCGGCGGCCACGTGGACGGGATCGGCGGTGTCGTCGGCCAGGATCGCCACCTCGGTCGGCCCGGCCTCGGCGTCGATGCCCACGGTCGCCCGGCACAGCCGCTTGGCCGCGGTGACGTAGATGTTGCCCGGCCCGGTGACCATGTCCACCGGGTCCAGATCCGCGGTGAAGTCGTCCACCGCGGCGGTGTCGGTGCCGCCGTGGGCCATCAGGGCCACGGCCTGCGCCCCGCCCACGGCCCACACCTCGTCGACGCCGAGCAGTTCGGCCGCGGCCAGGATCGTCGGGTGCGGCAGGCCGCCGTGGTCGACCTGCGGCGGCGAGCACACCACCAGCGAATCGACCCCGGCCTCCTGGGCGGGCACGACGTTCATCACCACCGAGGACGGGTATACGGCGTTGCCGCCGGGCACGTACAGGCCCACCCGGTCGACCGGGATCCACTTCTCGGTGACGGTGCCGCCGGGCACCACGGTCACGGTGTTGTCGGTGCGCCGCTGCGCCCCGTGCACGATGCGGGCATGGTCGATCGCGGTCTCCAGTGCGCCGCGCACCGCCGGATCCAGCCCGGCCAGCGCCGCGGTGCGGGCCGCGCGCGGCACCCGCACGCTCTGCGGCCGCACCCCGTCGAAGCGTTCGCTCAGTTCCATCGCGGCCTCGACACCGCGGGCGCGCACATCGTCGACCACGGGCTGGACGGCGCCGAGCACCGCGTCGACGTCCACTCCCCCGCGCGGCATCGTCGCCCGCAGTTCGGCCCGGGTGGGCGTGGCCTGACGCAGATCGATGCGGTTGAGACGGACAGGGCCGGTCATGAGGATCCTCTCGGGGACGGGCGCGGGGCGGGGCGACGGGCGCGGGGCGTGCCGAGCCGCTGACCGGCGGCAGGGCAGCCCGCCACAGTTTACGCGCCGGGCGCGGGCACGCCCGCGCCCCTGTCGCCGCCGGCCGGGCCGCGCCCCGGCGGTCACATGTCCAGGCCCAGATCCAGCGCGGTCACCGAGTGGGTGAGCGCGCCGACCGCCAGGTATTCCACACCGGTGCGGGCGTAGTCGGCGGCCTGGTCCAGGCTCAGCCCGCCGGAGGACTCGAGCACGGTCGCCGGGTTGATCCGGTCGCGGCGCTGCACCGCGGTCTGGGTCTGCCAGACCGGGAAGTTGTCCAGCAGCACCGTCTCCGCACCGGCGGCGAGCACCTCGTCGAGCTGTTCGAGACCGTCCACCTCGACCTCGCAGGGCACCCCCGGGAACCGCTCGCGCACCGCGGCCAGGGCCGCGCCGACCCCGCCGGCGGCGACGACGTGGTTGTCCTTGATCAGAGCCTCGTCGCCGAGCCCCATCCGGTGGTTGACCCCGCCGCCGACGCGCACCGCGTACTTCTGCAGGGCGCGCAGCCCGGGCAGGGTCTTGCGGCTGTCGCGGATCCGGCAGTCGGTGCCGGCGACCGCGTCGACCCATTCCGCGGTCGCCGAGGCGATGCCGGACAGGTGGCACACCAGGTTGAGCATGGTGCGCTCGGCCGTGAGCAGCCCGCGCGCGGGCGCAGAGACGCGCAGCACCTCGGTCCCCGGGGCCACCCGGGTGCCGTCCGCGGCGCGGGCGGCCACGGTGTAGCCGCCCGCGCCGAGCACCTCGTCGAGCACCAGCAGTCCGACGTCGAGCCCGGCGAGCACGCCGTGACCGCGACTGACCATCGCCGCCTCGGCCACCGCGTCGCCCGGCACCGTGGCCGCGCTGGTGACGTCGGGGCCGTAGCGCAGGTCCTCGTCGAGTGCGCGCCGGATCAGGGCGACCGTCGCCTCGGGTTCGGGTACGGCGGCATCGTCGATCTCGGTCATCTCGTCTCTCCCACCAGATCTGTCGTTCTCGGCTGCACCGGGGCCCCCTCGCCCCGTCGGCGACGGTCCCGGCCGGTGATCACGCCCAGCACCGCCCCGCCGATGCGGGCGGCGTCGCCGGGGTCACTCCCCGGTGCCCGGGTTGCCGATGGCCACCATGCGCTCGACCGAACCGCGGGCCGCCTCGACGATGTCCGGGGCCACGTGCACCTCGTCGCCGCCGACGGCCAGGCTGCGCAGCAGCGCCGCCGGGGTGATCATCTTCATGTACGGGCAGGAGGCCTGATCGTTGACCGCCTGGAAGTCGACCTCGGGGGCCGCCTTGCGCAGCTGGTACAGCATGCCGACCTCGGTGGCGACCAGGACCTTCTTCGCGCCGGTGGCGTGGGCCTGGTCGAGCATCCCGCCGGTGGACAGGATCTTGAGCTTGTCGTCGGCGACCGTGCCGTCGGAGGCCAGGTAGAGCGCGGAGGTCGCGCAGCCGCACTCGGGGTGGACGAACAGTTCGGCGTCCGGGTTGTCGGAGACCTGGCGGGTGAGCTCCTCGCCGTTGATGCCGGCGTGGACGTGGCACTCCCCGGCCCAGATCTGCATGTTCTCCCGGCCGGTCTCACGCTTGACGTGCTGGCCGAGGAACTGGTCGGGCAGGAACAGCACCTCCCGGTCCGGATCGATCGACTGCACGACCTCGACCGCGTTGGAGGAGGTGCAGCACACATCGGTCAGCGCCTTGACCTCGGCGGTGGTGTTGACGTAGCTGACCACCACCGCGTCGGGGTACTCGGCCTTCCAGGCGCGCAGGTCGTCGGCGGTGATCGAGTCGGCCAGCGAGCAGCCGGCCCGCTCGTCCGGGATCAGCACGGTCTTCTCCGGGCCGAGGATCTTGGCCGATTCGGCCATGAAGTGCACGCCGCAGAACACGATGGTCTGCTCGGTGGCGTTGGCGGCCGCGCGGGCGAGCGCGAGCGAGTCGCCGACGTGGTCGGCGATGTCCTGGATCGCCGGCATCTGATAGTTGTGCGCCAGGATCACCGCGTCCCGGGCTTCGGCCAGTCGGCGGACCTCCGCCGCCCACTCCTCGCCGGCCTCGACGCCGGTGTAGCCGCCGGGACCGTCGTAGACGCGTGCGGCCAGATCCGACTGGAGCGCCTGCACCTTCTCGGTCGTGGTCATCGCCTGTCCTCCTCATCGCACGGTGCCGAATCCTTCGGCACCGGACCCGGGCCTGCCCCGCGCGTGGTGGGAGTGGACCGAACCCGGTTATAGACTTATGATCGAAAACGTGAGTCATGATAACACTGCCCGCCACGAGGTCCTCGTCGCGGTGTTCCAGATCCGGGACGGCCGGCTGTCGGTGCTGCTGTGGCAGCGCGCCATGGCACCGGAGTCCGGCCGCTGGTCGCTGCCGGGCGGACTGTTGCGAGGCGACGAGGATCTGGAGTCCTCGGCGGCCCGCCAGCTCGCCGAGAAGGTCGACGTGCGCGAGATCTCCCACCTGGAGCAGCTCGCCGTGTTCTCCGCCCCCGACCGGATCCCCGGACCGCGCACCCTAGCCTCGGCCTTCCTCGGGCTGGTGCCCGAGCCGGCCGACCCGCAGCTGCCGCCGGACACCGCCTGGCATCCGGTGGAGGATCTGCCCGCGATGAGCTTCGACCACGGGGTGGTGCTCGACGACGCGCGGCGCCGACTGGCCGGCAAGCTGTCCTACACCAACCTGGCCTTCGCCCTGGCCCCGCCGGAGTTCACCATCTCCGGCCTGCGCGAGATCTACCACGCGGCACTGGGCCATCAGGTGGATGCGACCAACCTGCAGCGGGTACTCAAGCGCCGGCGGGTGATCACGCGCACCGGCGGCACCGCCGCCCCGGGCCGGGCCGGCGGCCGCCCGGCCGCACTGTTCCGCTTCGTCGACGCCGAACTCCGGGTCACCGACGAGTTCGCGGCGCTGCGCCCGCCGAGCTGACCGGCGCCGGGCCGCCGGGCAGACCGATCAGGCCCGGCCCCACCGGGCCGTCACCGCGGCCCAGATCGGGTTCGGGGTGAAGCATGGTCGCCGCCAGGTAGACCGCGGCGGCCGCGAGCGGCTGACCGATCAGCACCGTCCAGGTGCCGGCGCCGGCGGGCACCACCAGCACCTCGCCGACGTGGCGTTCGAGGGCCTCGAAGCCGGGCCAGTCGGCGCGGGCGGAGGTGATCAGGGTGCCGATCTGCACGGCGATCCAGCCGCCGGCCACCCCGCCGAGCACCAGCGCGACCCCCACCTCCGGCCCCCGGGTGGAGCGGACCGCCCAGGCCACGGCCGCGCACACCACCCCGGCGATCGCGGAGGTCATCAGCAGCAGTGCGGTGGCGACGAAGACGTTGTTCGAATCGTCGCCGACCCGGTACACCCCGTCGGCGGCGACGAAGACGTGCTCGCCCGGGGCGATCAGCCCCCACAGCACCCCGACCGCGATCCCGGCGGCCATCGATCCGCCGACCGCGAGCACCGCGGCCCGCCACCGGGCGGGCAGGCGCCCGGGCCGCGGCGGCGGTGCCGACGTCGGAGCCGTCTTCGGTCCGGTCACCTGGCCAGCGCGGCGGGAGCGGTCCGGTGCCCGACGGTGGACAGCAGTGAGAGCACGAGCACGCCCATCAGCGCGTTGATGATCGCGGTGATCACCCCGGACTGCCAGTGCGCACTGTTGACCAGCGGCAGCACCACGGCCGCGACGATGATCAGGCCCACGATCCACTGGAAGAACACCATCGGCGAGGGCACCAGCGCCAAGAAGAACCACAGCAGCAGCCCGGCCACGATCGCGCCGACCCCGCCGATCAGCGCCGCGATCCACGGGCTCTGCTCCCCGTCGACCCACATCGCGCCGGGCGCGTGGTTGGTGTAGATCGCCTGGATCACGGCGGTGGCCACGAAGCCGAACACGGCCGCGACCAGCGCGGTGGCGAAGATCCCGGCCAGGAACTGCTGGATGCGCACCCCGCCGACCTCCTGCGGACCGGACTGCTGCCCGGCCGGGCGGGCCTGTCCCGCGGCGGGCTGCTGCGGCCGACCGCCGGTCGGATACCCCTGCTGCGGCGCCGCGCCCTGCGGGTATCCGCGGCTGTAGGCCGTGGTGCGGTCGGCATCGTCACCGGGATAGGGATTGGTCATGCCTGGGTCCTTCCAATACGCCGGGCGCCGGACACGACCGACGACGCCGGTGTGCCCGCGGATGCCCGCGAGCCTAACCCAGCCGGCGCGCCCCGCGCCGACGGTGCGCGCCGGAGCCGACGAGGTCGCCGGCAGGTCACCGCTCCCAGTGCCGCGAGTCGGCCGTGCCGTGCCTGCTGCACCGGGCCGACCAGCCGTCGGGGCGGACCTGGACGACCATGCGCCGGGCGCACACCCCGCAGTACCGGGGCGGCTCCCAGCGGCCCGTGCGGCCGTGCCCGGCGACCGCGACCGGCGCGGTGTCCGGGGCCACGGGCGCGCCGGTGTGCGGGTCGAAGGCCCGGGCCGCGACGTCCAGCGGCCCCGGCACCGCCGCGACCCCCTCCTCCCCCGGTGCGGTCACAGCGTCGCGTTGAGGGCCTTGAGCGGCATCTGCAGCTCGTGGAGCAGGTCCAGATCGTCCTCGGCCGGCCGGCCCAGGGTGGTCAGGTAGTTGCCGACGATCACCGCGTTGATCCCGCCGAGCATGCCGCGCTCGGCGCCTAAGTCCCCGAGGGTGATCTCGCGTCCGCCGGCGTAGCGCAGCATCGCGGTGGGCAGGGCGAGCCGGAAGGCCGCGATCGCGCGCAGCGCGTCGGCCGGCGGCAGCACCTCCCGGTCGGCGAACGGGGTGCCGGGCCGGGGGTCGAAGAAGTTCAGCGGCACCTCGTGCGGGTTGACCGCGGCCAGGTCGGCGGCGAACTCGGCCCGCTGCTCGAGGGTCTCGCCCATCCCGAGGATGCCGCCGCAGCACACCTCCATCCCGGCCTCGCGCACCATCTTCACCGTCGAGACCCGCTCCTCCCAGGTGTGGGTGGTGACCACCTGGGGGAAGAACGAGCGGGCGGTCTCCAGGTTGTGGTTGTAGCGGTGCACGCCCATCTCGGCCAGGCGGGTGACCTGGTCCTGGGTGAGCATGCCCAGCGATGCCGCGATCTGGATGTCGACCTCGGCGCGGATCGCCTCGATCCCGGCGGCGACCTGGCTGAGCAGTCGCTCGTCGGGCCCGCGCACGGCGGCGACGATGCAGAACTCGGTCGCACCGGTCTTGGCGGTCTGCTTGGCCGATTCGACCAGCGCGTCGATGTCGATCCACGCCGAGCGCACCGGCGAGGTGAACAGCCCCGACTGGGAGCAGAAGTGGCAGTCCTCCGGGCAGCCACCGGTCTTCAGGCTCACGATGCCCTCGACCTCGATCTCCTCGCCCGCCCAGCGCAACCGCACCTCGTGGCCGAGGGTGAGCAGTGCGTCGAGGTGCTCGTCGCCGAGCCGGAGCACCTCGAGGGTCTGGGCCTGATCGAGGCCGATGCCGCGGCCGAGCACCTGCTCGCGGGCGATGTCGAGGATCGGCGGTGTGGACACGGACACGGGAGCCCTCCCAGGGGTCGACGGTGCGGCGGCGGCTCCGCTGCGCATCGCGCCTCGCAACCACCCACCTGAACGGCGTTCAAGTTGAACGGCGTTCAGGTTAGGGAGTGCGCGGCTACGATGTCAAAGACACACCCATCGCGACCGGAAGGACCGCCGCAGTGCAACTCAGCCGTGCCGACGTGCTCGACGGGGCGATCGAGATCCTCGATCAGTACGGATTGGCGGATCTGACGATGCGCCGCCTGGCCTCCTCCCTCGGTGTGCGGCCCGGGGCGCTGTACTGGCATTTCACGGACAAGCAGACCCTGTTGGCCGCGATCACCGACCACACGCTGGCACCTGCGCTCGACGGCTGTGACGCCGAGCAGGATCCGGCCGCGGCGCTGCGGGCGCTGGCCGTGCGGATCCGGGACGCGCTGCTGGCCCGCCGCGACGGCGCCGAGGTCGCCTCGGCCTCCTTCGCCGCAGGACTGTCCGGCGACGGGGTGCGCGTGGAACTGACCGCGGCAGCCCGCGCGGCCGGCCTGACCGAGCCCGAGGCCTCCTACGCGGCCGAGACGCTGCTGCTGCTGGTCGTGGGCCAGGTGCTCGACGAGCAGACCCGGATGCAGATGGACTCCGCCGGCGCGCTGGCGGCCGGGGACTCCCCGCTCGACGACCCGTCCGCACGCGCCGGCACCTCGCGCGGGGCCGACCGCTTCGCCTTCGGCCTGGACACCTTCCTGGCCGGACTGCTCGGCCTGCCGGCCCAGCGCCCCGCCGGCGCCCGGTGAGCGGGGTGCACCGCCGGCCGGAACGCCACGGAGCCCCGGCCGATCTCGGTTACGCTCTGCCGGGATCGCCGCGCGCATCCGCCCGTACCGCACGACCGGAAGGCCTCGCCGCATGACCGAGATGATCACCGCCCGGGGGCTGGTCAAACGCTATAAGCAGGTGACCGCGCTCGACGGGCTGGACCTGTCGGCCCCGGCCGGCACCGTGCTCGGACTGCTCGGCCCCAACGGGGCGGGCAAGTCGACCGCGGTGCGGATCCTGTCCACCCTGCTGCGCCCCGACTCGGGCGAGGTGATCGTGGCCGGGGTGGACGTGCTCGCCCGCCCCGACGCCGCCCGGAGTCGCATCGGACTGTCGGGCCAGTCGGCGGCGGTCGACGAGCATCTGACCGGTTTCGAGAACCTGGACATGGTCGGCCGGCTCTACGGTCTGCCCCGGCGCTACTCGCGCGCCCGCGCCCGCGAGCTGCTCGAGCAGTTCTCCCTCACCGACGCCGGCGACCGGCCGTCGAAGACCTACTCGGGCGGGATGCGGCGCCGCCTGGATCTGGCCGCGGCCCTGGTGGCGGCCCCGCCGGTGATCGTGCTCGACGAGCCGACCACGGGTCTGGATCCGCGCTCGCGCAACGAGATGTGGGCGGTGATCCGCGATCTGGTGGCCGCGGGCACCACGATGCTGCTGACCACCCAGTACTTAGAGGAGGCCGATCGGCTCGCCGACGACATCGTGGTGATCGACCACGGCAGGTCGATCGCACGCGGGACGGCCGAGGAGCTCAAAGACCGGTTCGGCGCCGACCGGATCGAGCTCGCCGTGGCCGACCCGGCCGATCTGCCCGGCGCACGCCGGGTGCTCGAGCAGGTCGCGGGCACGGTCACCGCGTCGGCGGACGCCCCGCGCGCCCTGTCGGCGCCCGCGCCCGGACGGGTGGGCACGCTCACCGAGACGCTGCGCCGACTCGACGCCGAACGGATCGACGTCGTCGACATCGGACTGCGCCGGCCGACCCTGGACGACGTGTTCCTGGCCCTGACCGGCCGCACCGCCGAGGACGCCGCAGAGCCCGACCCGGGCGCCGACTCCCCCGCCGCCCCGCCGGCCGGGGCCGAGCGAAAGGACGACCACCGATGACCCGGCCCGGTGACTCCGCCCAGATCCCCACCTTCGTCCCCGACCCGGACGCCCCGATCGGGCCGCTGCGGGTGCTGTCGGACTCGTGGGTGATCGCCAAGCGCAACCTGATCAAGATCAAGCGCGTGCCCGAGATCCTGGTGTTCATCCTGATCTCGCCGATCATGTTCGTGCTGCTGTTCGCCTACGTCTTCGGCGGGGCGATCGATCCGGGCGGCGGGGTGGACTACCGCGAGTTCCTGATCGGCGGCATCTTCGCCCAGACCGTGGTCTTCGGTTCGACCTTCACCGGGGCCGGCCTGGCCGAGGACATGCAGAAGGGCGTGATGGACCGGTTCCGGTCGCTGCCGATGGCCCGCTCGGCGGTGCTGATCGGCCGCACGGTCTCCGACATCGCCTACAACCTGGCCTCGATCGTGATCATGGCGCTCACGGGCCTGCTGGTGGGCTGGCGTATCCGCAGCTCGGTGCTCGACGCGCTCGCCGGTTTCGTGCTGCTGCTGGTGTTCGCCTACGCCTTCTCCTGGGTGATGGCCTGGGTCGGGTTGCTGGTGCCCAGCGTCGAGGTGATCAACAACGCCTCGTTCGTGGTGATCATGCCGCTGACGTTCGTCTCCAACGCCTTCGTCCCGCTCGAATCCTTCCCGAAGGCGCTGCAGTACTTCGTGGAGTGGAATCCGGTCTCGGCGATCACCCAGGCGGTGCGCGAGTTGTTCGGCAACACCAATCCCCTCGCCCCGGTCTCCGACGCCTGGTCGATGCAGCACCCGGTGGCCTACAGCCTGTGCTGGGTGGCGCTGATCCTGGTGATCTTCGTGCCGCTGTCGATCCGCCGCTACATGCGCACCGACCGGTAGCCGGAAGGGCCGCTTCCCGTCGAGCCGCCGCCCGCGGCCGGGTCCGCTGATAGCGTCGCCGGTGTGCCCGACATCACACCCGCTGTCGCGGTGTCGGCACCCCGGTCGGGCGGGGCGCCGGCGCCTGGGAGAGGCCCGTGGCCATGAAACCCGATCTGTCGGCGGTACCGCCCCTGCACCACAACCTGGCCACCCGCGCGGTGGTCGGCGACGCGCTCACACGCACCGCGGCCATGTTCGGCGACCGGACCGCGGTGATCGACGCCTCCGGGCAGGTCACCTACCGCGAACTGGGCCGCGCCTCCGATGCGCTCGCCCGCGCCCTGCTCGCCGGCGGGCTGGATCGGCAGCAGCCGGTCGCGATGGTGACGCTGAACTCGTGGCGGATGCTGGCCGGCTATTTCGCGTGTGCGAAGGCCGCCCTGGTGGCCGTACCGGTGAACGTGGCGCTCACCCCGGCCGACATCGCCTGGATCCTGCGCGACGCCGGCGCCACCGTGGTGATCGTCGACCACGCCCTGGCCGGGCTGCTCGGCGAATTCCTCACCGACCCGCCGGCCGGGCTGCGCCTGGTCGTCATCGGCGACGATCCGGAGGCCGCCCTGCCGGGCCGCGGCGCCGAATCCTTCGACGTGCTCGCCGCGGGCGAGCCGGGTGCGCCCGAGGTGCTGATCGACGACCGCGACATCGTGCAGTGCCTGTACACCTCGGGCACCACCGCGAACCCGAAGGGTGTGCTCACCGCGCACGTGTCGGTGCTGATCGGGGCGATGACCAACGCGATGCAGATCGGGCACCGCTGGGGCGCCGATCCGTCGGTGCTGCTCGATGTGCTGCCCCTTTTCCACACCACGGGGCTGAACACCCTGGTGCTGCCGGTGCTGCTGACCGGCGGCACGGTCGTGGTGCACGCCGGCTTCGATCCGGCGGCGGTGCTCGACGCGATCGAACGCCACGCGGTCACCCATGTGATGTTCCTGCCGATGATGTACCGGGCGCTGATCGCCGCCCGCGGCGACGCCGGGCCGCTGCCCGGGGTGCGCACCGCGGTCTACGCGATGGCCGCGATGCCCACCGACCTGCTCGCCCAGGTCGCCGTGCTGTTCCCGTCGGCCGCGGTGATCCTGGGCTCGGGCCAGACCGAGGTGGTGCCGGCGACCGTGCTGCAGTGGCCCGAACACCAGCACACCAAGCCCGGCTCATGGGGTCCGGCCGTGCCGACGGTGGCGACCGCGGTGCTCGGCCCCGACGACGCGCCGGTCGCGCCCGAGGCGAGCGGCGAGATCGCCTACCGCGGCCCGCACGTGATGGCCGGGTACTGGAACGCCCCCGAGGCGAACGCGGCCGCGTTCGCCGGCGGCTGGTTCCACTCCGGCGACATCGGCCATCTCGACCACGAGCACGTCGTGTGGTTCACCGACCGGCTCAAGGACGTGATCAAGACCGGCGGGGAGAACGTCTCCTCGGTCGATGTCGAATCGGTGGTCGCGGCCGCCCCCGGGGTGGCCGAATGCACCATCGTCGGCATCGCCGACGACCGGTGGGGCGAGGCGGTGTGCGCGGTTGTCGTCCCGGCCGATCCGGCCGCCGCCGACACCCTGCCCGACCAGGTCCTCGCCCACGCCCGGGCCCACCTGGCCGGATTCCAGGTGCCCAAGAAGGTGCTGGTGGTCGACGAGCTGCCCAAGACCGCGACCGGCAAGGTCCGCAAACACCTGGTGCGTGACCGGTTGACCGGCACCTGACCGCTTCCCGCCCCTCGCGCACCGCCGACCGCACCCCCACCGACAGGAGTGTCACCTGATGTCCGTCGTCTCCGAATCCTCGTTCTTCCCCGCCCCGGCCGTGACCGATCTGCCCGAGGGACTGCAGAAGCTGTTCGCCAAGGCGCGTGAGCAGATGGGTTTTCTGCCCAACGTCTTCCTGGCCTACGCCCATCGGCCCGAACGGTTCTCCGCCTGGTTCGACCACTATCGGCAGGTCACCACCCCCACCGAGGGGCTGGGCGACGCCGACCGGGAGATGATCGCGGTGGTGGTCTCGAACATCAACCACTGCACCTACTGCCTGGTCTCGCATTCGCATGCACTCACCGAAGCCCTCGGTGGGGACCGGATCACGGCCGACCGGATCATGATCAACTGGCGGCACGCCGATCTGGATCCGCGGCGCCGGGCGATCTGCGCCCTGGCCGAGCAGATGACACTCGCCCCGCACACGGTCGAGCAGACCGATCTGGCGGCCCTGCGCGAGCACGGACTGGGCGACGACGACATCTGGGACGTGGTCGAACTGGCGGCGATGTACGCGTTCACCAACCGGCTGTCCTCGGCGATGGCGGTGCTGCCCAACCGCGAATACCACGCCCGCCCCACCGCCGGCACCGGAGACTGATCCCCGCGCCGCGCGGCGGGCGCGCACCGGCCTGGCGCCGCGGGTTTGACCGATCCGAGCTGCGCGCCCGGCCCCGGTCTTGCAGACTGCGGGGGTGGACGCTGTCAACGACGCCGTGGTCTGGTTCAACGACTACTACAGCTATGTGCTGATCGTGCTGCTGGTCGGCGCGGGCCTGTACTACGGCTGGCGCACCCGGCTGGTGCAGATCCGGCTCATCCCGGAGATGCTGCGCGCGGTGGTCGAACGGCCCGGCGCCGGCGACGAAGGCACCAAGCCGATCTCGGCGTTCCGGGCCTTCTCCATCTCGGCCGCCTCCCGGGTGGGCACCGGCAACGTGGCCGGGGTGGCGGTGGCCATCTCGGTCGGCGGGCCGGGCGCGGTGTTCTGGATGTGGGTGCTGGCGATCATCGGCGGGGCGACCGCCTTCGTCGAGTCCACGCTCGGCCAGCTCTACAAGGTGCGCGACGGCGGCGAATACCGGGGCGGACCGGCCTACTATCTCTCCCGCGGGATCGGTGACAAGCGTCTGGGCGCGGTGATGGCGGCGATCTTCGCCGTCGCCATCACCTTCACCTACGGGGCGGTGTTCAACGCCGTGCAGTCCAACTCGATCACCCATGCGGTGAACAACGCCGTCGACCAGGACCTGTCCTGGCTGCCCGCGGCGATCGGGATCGTGCTCGCGGTGCTGGCCGGGCTGGTGATCTTCGGTGGGGTGCAGCGGATCTCCGGGGTCTCGCAGATCATCGTGCCGGTGATGGCCCTGGGATATGTGGGGCTGGCCGCGGTCATCTTCTTCACCAACCTCGACCAGGTGCCCGGGGTGATCGGCGACATCGTCGCCTCCGCCTTCGGGGTGCGGGAGGTCGCCGGGGCCGGGATCTGGGCGGCGATGACCCAGGGCATGCGCCGCGGACTGTTCTCCAACGAGGCCGGTATGGGTTCGACCCCGAACGCGGCCGCCACCGCTGCGGTCTCGCACCCGGTCAAGCAGGGTCTGGTGCAGACCCTCGGGGTCTACTTCGACACCCTGGTGGTGTGCTCGGCGACCGCGGTGATCATCCTGCTCTCCCAGCCGGTGTTCGGCACCGGGTTCGAGGGGGTGGAGCTGACGCAGAACGCCCTGCAGCACCAGATCGGCTCGATCGCCGCGCCGGCGCTGGCGGTGATCCTGTTCTTCCTCGCCTTCAGCTCGATCGTGGGCAACTACTACTACGGCGAGACCAACATCGCCTTCCTCACCTCCAGCACCGCGGTGCGCACCGTGTTCCGGGTGATCGTGCTGGGCATGGTGTTCTTCGGCGCGGTCGCGCAGGTGGATCTGGTGTGGAACCTGGCCGACCTGGCCTCCTCGGTGATGGCCACGGTCAACATCATCGGTCTGCTGCTGATCGGCGGTACCGCGATGCTGCTGCTGCGGCACTACCTGGCGCAGAAGCGGATGGGGCTGGAGCCGGTGTTCCACCGCGACGACCTGCCGGGGCTCACCGGCGTCGAATGCTGGGACGACACCGATCCGGAGACCGTGCGCACCCCCGCCCCCGGGCTCGGGACCCCGTAGGCGACCGGAGTGCCCGGCGCGGGGTCCCCGCGCCCCGGCCGTCCCGGCACCGATCCGCGCCGGCGCACTACCGTGGGGGCGACCACCGGTGTCGGTGCCACCGGCCCCGACACCGTTCCACCACAGAAGGGACTGCTCCACCATGAGTTCGATCCTGCTGATCGGCGGGCACGGCCACGTCGCCCGCGCCCTGACCCCGCTGCTCACCGACGCCGGTCACACCGTGACCTCGGTGATCCGCAACCCGGAGCAGGTCGACGCGCTCACCGCGCCGGGGGTGTCCCCGACGGTCACCGACATCGAGACCCTCGACATCGCCGGTTTCACCGAGCTGATCTCCGGCCACGACGCGGTGATCTGGTCGGCCGGGGCCGGCGGCGGCAACCCCGCCCGCACCCGGGCGGTGGATCTGGACGCCGCCGTCTTCTCGATGCAGGGGGCGCTGGCCGCCGGGGTGCGCCGGTATCTGATGGTCTCCTGGGCCGGTTCGCGTCTGGAGCACGGTGTGCCGCAGGACCGGCCGTTCTTCCACTACGCGCAGGCCAAGACGATCGCCGATGCGGTGCTGCGCGATTCGGGCCTGGACTACACGGTGATCGCGCCGGGGCCGCTGACCCACGACGAGCCCACCGGCGGTTTCGGCGCCCCGACCGAAAGCGCGAACGTCCCACGCGCCGACGTGGCCGCGCTGACCGCGGCCGCCCTGGCCGATCCGGCCAGCATCGGCCGGACCTACCGGTTCAACGGCGGCGGGCGGCCGGCGGCCGAGTTCCTGGCCGGCCCGAAGCGGAACTACCTCGCCGCCCTGCGCTCGAGCAGCACGGCGTCTTTCCACTGCCCCCCGACCTGAACGATGCGCTCGCGCACGCCCACGGTGCGAAATCCCGAGGAGTGGTGCAGCGCGATCGCCGCACGGTCGCTGGGCAGGATCGAGGTCTGCAGGGTCCATAGGCCGTCGTCGTCGGCCGCGATCACCTGTGTCCGCAACAGGGCCTTTCCAACGCCGCGCTGACGCATGTCCTCGGCGACGCAGACCTCGGCCTCCGCCACCCCGTGAGAATGGCGCCGCCGCGAGACCGGGCTTAGAGCGGCGCAGCCGACGACCGCCCCGTCCACCTCGGCCACCCATCGATGCCCCGGCAGCCATTCATCGTCGAGCTCCATCCTCGTCAACGGCGGTGCTTCGGCACCGCCGGCGCGGGCCGTGAGCTCGTCGCCGCAGATGCGCAGCACCGCGGGCCAGTCCTCGTCGGACATGGGGCGCACCGCCACGTCGTCGGGCAGATCCTCCGGGCAGCAGGGGCGCTGGGCCAGCAGCCCCATCACCGCGTCCGCGGCCTGCGGCAGGGCCGCGCAGCACGCCGAGTTGACCGAGACGATGGTGCTGGTGCCGTCCTTGTGCAGGTTCACAAAGCCCGCATCCGCGAGTTTGCGGACGTGATGCGAGACGGTGGGCTGGCCTATCGTCAGCGCCTCGGCCAACTCGCCGACGGTCACACCCGCAGGATCTGCGGCGACCTGATGCAACAGCCGCACCCGCGTGGGTTCCGCCAGGCAGGCGAACCACCCCGCGTAGAGGTTGGCCTCCGCAACCTCCAGCGCGGAATCCTCGTCAGGCCCAGAGGCCGGAAGCAGGCTGGTCATCGCACGTGGCGCATCTGTGGACGTCATGCCAGCCATTGTATCGATGCAAATCGATGGTTGCATATATCGACGATCATCGATACAGTGTTCATGGATCGACCAACATCGATGAAAGGGATAGTGATGAACGACTTGCCGGTAGTGATCGTGGGCGCGGGACCGATCGGGCTCGCCGCAGCCGCCGAGGTCCGCGAACGAGGACTACGGCCGCTCACGCTCGAGAAGGGGTCCGCGGCCGGAGCCGCCGTCTCCCAGTGGAACCACGTCCGACTGTTCTCCCAGTGGTCGGAGGTCATCGCGCCGGCAGCACAGCGGCTTCTCCAGACGACCGCGTGGGCGGCCCCCGACATGGAGTCCTACCCGACCGGCGGCGACTGGGCCAGCGAATACCTCGCCCCGCTCGCGGCCGCGCTCGGCGATGCCGTGCAGTTCGACACCGAGGTCATCGGCGTGGCCCGACGCGGCCGCGACCGCCTGGTCGACTCGGGCCGTGACAGCGAGCCGCTCTCGATTCACGTGCGCCGCGGAGACGGGTCCGAGGACCGTCTGCTCGCCCGAGCCGTGATCGACGCATCCGGCACCTGGGGAACCCCGAACCCTCTCGGCTCCGAAGGCCTGCCCGCCATCGGCGAGCGCCCCGCCGCCGCGTCGATCGAATACCGCGTCCCCGACC
>JAJYRZ010000254.1 GCA_021793835.1 Actinomycetes bacterium
CGCGCAGCGGGTTGATCTCGGCGCGTTCGCGGGTGGCCTCGTCCAGATCCAGTCCGGCGAGGAAGTCCTGCAGCGCCAGCCGGTAGGCCGGGCGGCACGCCCCGTCACCGAGCGAGGTCAGCTCGAGCCGGTAGCCGGTGAGCCCGAGGGCTTTGAAACCGGCATCGGCCACCGCGATCACCTCGGCGTCCAGGGCCGGATCGTCCACGCCGATCGCCTCGACACCGACCTGCTGGAGCTGGCGGTAGCGGCCGGCCTGGGGACGCTCGTAGCGGAAGAAGGGCCCGGAGTAGCGCAGTTTGGCGGGCAGCTGACCGCGGTCGAGGCCGTGCTCGATCACCGCGCGCACCACCCCGGCCGTGCCCTCGGGACGCAGCGTCACCGAGCGGTCGCCGCGGTCGGCGAAGGTGTACATCTCCTTCGACACCACATCGGTCGATTCGCCCACCCCGCGGGCGAACAGGCCGGTGTCTTCGAAGATCGGCAGCTCGATATGGCCGTAGCCGGCCAGGCGCGCCGATTCGAGCAGCGCATCGCGCACGGCGACGAACTCGGCCGAGTGCGGCGGGTAGTACTCCGGTACGCCCTTGGGCGCGTGGAAGGCGGCTTTCGAACTCACTGCAGGCCTTTCGGATCTCAAAGGGTCGGTACCGGAGGAACCTGCGGGCGTCAGCCCGGGGTCAGCCCGGTCAGGAAGGGATTGGCGGCGCGCTCGCGTCCGATGGTGCTGGTGCCGCCGTGGCCGGGCAGGATCACCGCATCGTCGGGCAGGGGCAGCAGGCGGGCCGCGATCGAGTCGAGCAGCTGCTGGTGGTTCCCGCCCGGCAGGTCGGAGCGGCCGATGGAGCCGGCGAACAGCGTGTCGCCCGTCAGCACCACCTCGACGGTGCCGGCCTCGGTGGCCACAGGCGTGCGCAGGCAGATCGAGCCGCGGGTGTGCCCCGGGGTGTGCTCGGTCGTCAATCGCATCCCTGCGGTCTCGATCACCGCGTCCTGTCCGACCTCGATCACCTCGGCCGGTTCTTCGAAGGTGGCGTCCCCGATGATCTGCGACATCGCCGAACCCATGCCGATCGCCGGGTCGGCGAGCATCGGCCGGTCGTCCGGGTGCACATAGGCGGGCACGCCGTAGTGCGCGCACGCCGGGGCGACCGACCAGGTGTGGTCGAGATGGCCGTGGGTGACCAGCACCGCGGTCGGGGTCAGCCCGTGTTCGGCGACCAGGGAGGTCAGCGCCTCCATCGCGTCCTGACCGGGGTCGACGATCACGCATTCGCCACCCGCGGCGGGCGCGAGGACGTAGCAGTTGGTCTGGAACATCCCGGCGGCGAATCCGGTGATGAGCACGGGTGGGCCTCCTGTGACGACGAGTGGGGTCCTAGGCTGCCAGCCTAGGCGTTGGTGCCCGCCGCCGGGCGCCGCGCCCCCGGTTGTCCCTTCGCGTACACCTTCTTCGAAAGGATCGGTGGCCATGTCCGTCCGACCCGCAGCCTCGCCCCGCATGCCCGCGCGTCTGCGCCGCGCCGGCGCAATCGGCGCCGCACTGGTGGCCGCCGCGACCCTGGTGGCCTGCGGATCCGCCGACGACGACGGCGCCGAGGACACCGCCGCCCGGGGCGATCACGCCTGCGACTTCGCCGAGGTGGGCGGGGCCGCGCGCCCGGTGTCAGCGCCCCCGGAGACGGTGCCGAGCACCGGTGAGGTGCGGCTGGATCTGCGCACCGGGGTCGGCGACATCCCGGTGGTGCTCGACCGTGAGGCCGCACCGTGTGCGGTGGCCTCGACCGTGCATCTGGCCGAGTCCTCGTTCTACGTCACCACCGCCTGCCACCGGCTGACCACCGCCGAGTCGGGCATGTCCTTCCTGCAGTGCGGCGATCCCAGCGGGCGCGGTTCGGGTGGACCGGGCTATGCGGTGCCCAGTGAACCGGCGCGCGGCCTGGAGCCGGCCGAGGGGCAGTCCGGTGGCGGCGATGAGGGGGACGCCGAGGAGGTGGTGTTCCCGCGCGGTTCGGTGGTGCTGGCCGACCGGCGGGTGCCCGATTCCGGCGGCAGCCAGTTCCTGCTGATCTACGCCGACACCGCGCTCCCGGCCGATCAGACGCTGATGGGCACCGTCACCGAGGACGGGCTGGAGGTGCTCGAGAAGATCGCCGAGGCCGGCAGCGACGACTCGTTCGGCGAAGGCGACGGTAGGCCCGAGACCGGGGTGCGGCTGCGCGCCGTGGACGTCACGCTGGACTGACCCCGCTCGGGTGCGTCCCGCTCCCCCGCCGGGCGCTGAGCACCGACCATCTCCCGGTCGGGGGCCGCAGGTGCGGGGTGTCTAGGAGGCGGAGGTGACCCGGTAGACGTCGTAGACGCCTTCGACGTCGCGCACCGCCGACAGCACGTGGCCGAGATGTTTCGGGTCGCCCATCTCAAAGGTGAACTTGGTGATCGCCACCCGGTCCCCGGAGGTGGTGACCGAGGCGGACAGGATGTTGACCTTCTCGTCGGCGAGCACCTTGGTCACATCCGACAGCAGCCGGTGCCGGTCGAGCGCCTCGATCTGGATGGCGACCAGGAACAGCGAGTCCGAGGTCGGCGACCAGGTGACCTCCAGGATCCGCTCGGGCTGACGCTGGAGCGATTCGAGGTTGGTGCAGTCGGTGCGGTGCACGCTCACCCAGCCGCCGCGGGTGACGAAGCCGGTGATCTCGTCGCCGGGCACGGGGGTGCAGCATTTGGCGAGCTTGCTCATCACCCCGTCCATGCCGGTGACCAGCACCCCGCAGTCGCCGGTGGAGCGGGTGCGGGTGGGCACCGTCGACGGGGTGGAGCGCTCGGCGATCGCCTCTTCGACATCGGCGATGCCGCCGAAGTGGGCGACCAGCCGCGAGACCACGTGCTGGGCGGACACCTGGTGCCGGCCGACCGCGGTGTACAGCGCGGTGACGTCGGCGTAGCGCAGCTCGGTCGCCACCGCCGCCATCG
>JAJYRZ010000050.1 GCA_021793835.1 Actinomycetes bacterium
GCCCAGCACCACCAGGCCCACGGCGAGCCCGGCCACGCACGTCACGGCCACGAACTCGTACATGTTGCCCAGCGGGAACCGGGAGGTCGCCAATCCGCGCAGGATCATCGAGGCCAGCGTGAGCACGAAGCCCAGGATCGTCAGCCCGTAACCCATGTTGCCCAGGCGCTCGGAGATCGTCCGGCCCGCGGGCTCGCCGTCCTCGTCCACGGCCTGGCCGTCGAGCACTGTGCTGGTCTCCGCTTCGGGTTCGCCGCCGCCGACCAGCGCCTTGTCCGCGGCCCGGTCCTTGGCGACCACCGCGCGGGTGCGCACCGAGGCGTAGGAGAACGCGAACAGCAGGAAGGCCAGCAGCAGCACCACCACGCCCGAGTTGAAGGCCAGGTCGCTGTAGCGCGACACGGTCTCGTTCACCGGCATCCGTCTATCTCCTCGCCTGCGCCGAATCGGCTCCGTCGTCGTGCGTCGACCGTTCGCCGAGCAGTCGTACGCTCAGCCGGTCGAACTCTTCGCCCCACCCGGCGTGGTCGGTGCGCGCCAGGCCACCGATCTCCATCACCGTACTGTTTCCGCCCGCCTCGCCGGAAGCCTCGCCCGGCCGGATGCGGATCCACACCCGTCGCCGGCGGATCGCCAGCGACACCAGCAGGCCCGCCATCATCACGATGGTCGACACCAGCACCCAGAATTGGGCAGGGTCGTAGGACACCTGCAGGTTCACCCACTCTTCGCCGTCGTCGAAGGTCAGCACCGTGCCGTCGCCGAGCTCGACCGATTCGCCGGGCCGCAGATTCACCCGGT
This sequence comes from Actinomycetes bacterium, assembly GCA_021793835.1. Classification (GTDB taxonomy): domain Bacteria; phylum Actinomycetota; class Actinomycetes; order Mycobacteriales; family Mycobacteriaceae; genus Tomitella. Next base: position 802 of record JAJYRZ010000050.1, read on the forward strand.
CCTGTTTGACCAGTCGCCCGTTGTCGATCATCGACTGATCGAGCGTGAAGATCGACTGCGAGCGTCCCGAGTCCAGGCCGGTGTCGCCGCGGTAGACGTCGATGGCCACGGCCGGGTCGTTCATCATCGGCGCCACCGAGGTCAGCAGCGTGCCCTCTTCCTCGGCGTCGTCGGCGGAGACGAAGTCCGCGGTGGGGGCGAACAGGCCCTCGAGCGCGATCTGGCCGCGCCGGGCGTCCTCGGCCGTGGGATACATCCCGGCCGGCGGGTCGAAGACCATCGCACCGCTGGACAGGAAGAACACGGCCTCCTCGGGCACGAACTGCAGCGTCTGGGTGCGGGTCTCGCCGTTGGGGAAGGTGACCGTGAACGTCGGCGCGAACCCGTGGCCCTGCAGGTACACCCGGGCCCCGTCGACGCGCAGCGGATCGTTGACCCGCAGCCGGTAGTCGTGCCAGGTGCCCGAGGCCAGGTCCTCTTCTGCCTGGTAACGGATGTTGGAGGTGAACATCTCGGCCTGGCCGTTGGGCAGGTAGTCGGCCGCGAAGTCCTCGATCTCCAGGCAGAACGGGTGCAGCGCGGTGCCGTCGACGTTCAGTCCGGCGCGGAAGGAGTCGTAGGCGGCCGGGGAGGAGTTGCAGAACTCGCCGTCACCGTCGGCGACGATGATCACGTTGCCCTCGTAGCCGAAGATCTTGCCCGCGGCCACGGTGACCAGCACCCCGACCAGCGCGATGTGGAACACCAGGTTGCCGGCCTCGCGCAGGTAGCCGCGTTCGGCGGAGATCGCGACGGTGCCGCCGGGCTCGGTGCGCTCGGTGGTGCGCCAGCCGCGCAGTGCCCGGCGGGCCCGCGCGGTCTCGGTCTCCACATCCCCGTCGACCGGGCCCTGCCGGTGGTGGGGCAGCCGGGTCAGCCGACGCGGGGCGCGCACCGGCGGGGTGCGCAGCGCGCGGGCGAATTCGCCGATGCGCGGGGTGATGCAGCCGATCAGCGAGACGAACAGAAGCACGTAGATGGCGGTGAACCAGAAGCTGCCGAACACCTCGTACATCTGCAGCGATTCGAACAGCGGCCCGAGGATCTCGTGTTCGGCCTTGTACTCGCCGACCGCCTGTTCGTTGAGCGAGCGCTGCGGCAGCAGCGCCCCGGGGATCGCCGCGATCGCCAGCAGGAACAGCAGCACCAGTGCGGTGCGCATGCTGGTCAGCGACCGCCAGGTGTTGCGGATCGGCGCCCACAGGCGCAGCCACACCGACGGCCCGCGCCGCCCGGCCGCGGCCTTGCCGGCCGGCTCCGGGCTCTGCGTCTGCCCGCTCATCTGCTCTCCGTCCTCACCCCGGCCCGGGCCGGGTGGCCCCGCCTCGGTCATATCGGCAGCACCGTGTCGGTGATGAAGGCGCTGCGCACCCAGTCCACGAACAGCCCCCACGCGCCGGTGACCAGCGCGATGCCCACGGCCACCAGCAGCACGCCGCCGACGATCTGGATCGTCCGGGCGTTGCGCCGCAGGAAGCCGACCCCGCGCAGCGCCGAGGCCGAGCCGAAGGCCAGCACGACGAACGGCAGGCCCAGCCCGATGCAGTAGGCCACGATCAGCGCGACCCCGCGGGCGGCCGTGGTGCCCTCGGTGCCGGCGGCCACCGAGATCACCCCGGTCAGGGTCGGTCCCAGGCACGGGGTCCAGCCGAGCGCGAAGATCGCCCCGAGCACCGGGGCACCGGCCACCGAGGTCAGTCGCACGGGCGAGAAGCGGGCGTCACGCTGCAGGAAGGGCACGAACCCCATGAACACCAGGCCCATGACGATCGTGACGCCGCCGCCGATGCGTTCGAGCAGGTCCCGGTTGAGCGTCAGCGCCGAGATCGCGCCGAACACCGTCGCGGTCAGCAGCACGAACACCACGGTGAAGCCGAGCACGAACAGTCCGGCCGCACCGGCGACCCGCCAGCGGTCCCGGCCTCTGCCCCGGCCCGCGGCGGCCTCGTCCGCACTGACGGCCGGCCCCTCCGCGCCGACGACTCCGGCCAGGTAGGACAGGTAGCCGGGCACCAGCGGGATCACGCACGGGGAGGCGAAGGACACCACCCCGGCGGCCAGGGTGGCGAGCATCGCGAGCACCAGCGGTCCGCTGACCGCGGTGGTCTGGAAGGTCTCTCCGATCCCCGCGAAATAGACGGTGGTCATCGCCCGGTCGGCCCTCCGGTCGATCCCGGACGGGTACGCATCAGCGCCATCAGCCCGCGCTCCCGCCGTCGCCCGACTCCGCGGCGATGCGCTCGACGACCGGCTGAAGCTCCTCGGCCGACAGCGGCTTGAGGAACACCGCCGCCACCCGGTGGTCGCGGTCGAGCACGAGCGTCGACGGCACCACCGAGGTCGGGAAGGAGCCGAGAGAGATCACCGTGCGCATGGCCGGGTCGTAGATCGACGGATAGGTCAGCTCGTTGGTGCGCACGAAGTCCTGGGCGGCCGTGCGCTGGTGGTCGCGCACGTTGATGCCCAGCAGGCGCACGCCCTGGTCCCAGGTCCGCTCGGCGACCTTCTCCAGTTCGGGCACCTCGCCGCGGCACGGTCCGCACCACTGGCCCCACAGGTTGAGCACCACGACCTGGTCGGTGAAGTCCTCGAGGCCGATGTCCTCGCCCTCGTTCATCAGGTCCGGCCCGGAGATGTCGCCGACTGTGCCGCGGTCGGCCGGCGGATCGTAGAAGATCGTGGTCTGCCCGCCCGGGGCGACGAAGTCGAAGGTGCCGTCGGATCCGGTGTTGTCCGCACAGCCGGCCACGGTCAGGGCCAGCGCGCTGAGCGCTGCGAGCATCCCGGTGCGCAGCCGCACCCCGCGTGCGGTCACGCCCCGGTCACCAGCGGATCCGACGGACCGGCCGGCTCGGAGTAGACGATGTCGACCAGCAGGTCGTCCTCGTAGACCAGGGAGGTCAGCGAGGCCAGGCCGCACTGGCGACGGCGCGGGTCGTGCCACAGCCGGCGCCCCTCGAGGAAGCGCCGCAGGGTGAACACCGGCAGCTGGTGGCTCACGCACACCGCTTCGTGGCCGCGGGCGGCCTCGCGGGCGCTGTTGGCCGCGGCCATCATCCGGTGCGCGATCTGCAGATACGGCTCGCCCCAGGACGGGGTGAACGGGTCGCGCAGCTTCGGCCAGTGCCGGGGGCGAGTCAGCGCACCGTCGCCGACCGCCACGCGCAGACCCTCGAAGTCGTTGGCCGACTCGATCAGGTTATCGTCGACCGCGATCTCCAGGCCGAGCCGCTCGGCCATCGGGGCGGCGGTCTCCTGGGCCCGCTGCAGCGGGGAGGCCACCACGTGGGTGATGTCGTGACCCGCGAGGGTCTCGGCGACCAACCGGGCCTGTTCCTGACCGCGCAGCGACAGGTGGAAGCCGGGCAGCCGGCCGTAGAGGATGCCGCGCGGGTTGTGCACCTCGCCGTGACGCAGCATGTGCACCACGGTGCGGGTGCCGCCGCCGGCGGTGGGGGTCTGGGAGTCGGTCACTGGTCATCCTCCTGCGCCGCGGCCGCGGCTCGGGCACCCGCGCGCACCGCGCGGTCGATCGTCTCGAAGGCGGCGTCGTCGTGCGCGGCCGAGACGAACCACGTCTCGAACGCGCTGGCCGGAGCGTAGACCCCGTGGTCGAGCAGGGCGTGGAAGAACGCCGGATACCGCCAGGTCTGGCTGGCCCGCGCCGCCTCGTAGTCGCGCACCGGTTCGTCGCTGAAGAAGACTCCGAGCATGGTGCCGGCCCGCTGGACCCGGTGCGGCACCGAGGCGGCCGTGAGCGCCTCGCTCAGGATCGTCTCGAGCCGGTCCGCGTTGTCCTCCAGCGTGCGGTACACCCCGCCGTCGGCCAGGTGCAGGCTCGCCAGCCCGGCGGCCGCGGCCACCGGGTTCCCGGACAGGGTCCCGGCCTGGTAGACCGGCCCCGACGGCGACAGGTGCGCCATCACCTCGGCGCGGCCGCCGAAGGCCGCGGCGGGCAGTCCGCCGCTCATCACCTTGCCGAAGGTCATCAGGTCCCCGGCGACGCCGTCGATGCCGTACCAGCCGAAGCGGCTCGCCCGGAACCCGGTCATCACCTCGTCCATGATCAGCAGCGCCCCGTAGCGGGTGCACAGCTCACGCAGCCCGGCGTTGAACCCCGGCTCCGGCGGCACCGTGCCCATGTTGCCGGCGGCCGCCTCGGTGATCACGCACGCGATCCCGTCCGGGTCGGCGGCGAAGGCCGCCTCGACCGCGGCCAGATCGTTGTAGGGCAGCACGACCGTGTCCTGGGCCTGCGCCCCGGTCACCCCCGGCGTGGAGGGGTGTCCGTGGGTGGCGACCCCGGAGCCGGCCTCGGCCAGCAGCGCGTCGACGTGCCCGTGGTAGCAGCCCGCGAACTTGAGCACGGTGCGCCGACCGGTGAATCCGCGCGCCAGCCGCACCGCGGACATCGTCGCCTCGGTGCCGGAGTTGACCAGGCGCACCTGCTCGACCGGGTCGATGCGACGCACGATCGTCTCGGCCAGCTCCACCTCGGCCTCGGTGGGGGCACCGAAGGACAGCCCGCGGGTGGCGGCGTCGCGCACGGCGGCGACCACCCCCGGGTGGGCGTGGCCCAGGATCATCGGGCCCCAGGAGCCGACCAGGTCGACGTAGTCGTTGCCGTCGACGTCGGTGATCCGGCAGCCGGTGCCCGAGGCGATGAACGGCGGGGTGCCGCCCACGGCCCCGAAGGCCCGCACCGGGGAGTTGACCCCGCCCGGGGTCACCGCCGAGGCCCGGGTGAACAGTTCGGTCGAAGTCGCAGAGCCGCGGCTGCGCACGGAAGAATCGGTCACGAACCCCAGTGTCCCAGGGTTTCGGAAAATTTCACCGTCCGGGCCGGTGGTCTGGGCCACTACGCACCTTCCGCGCCCGATGAGCGTGCGCCGGACCACATCCCCCGTTTACGCTGAGGCATGACCGAACAGCACCTGTCTCCGACCTCTGCCGAGACGATCGCCGCGCTGCGGGCCGCCCTGGACGGCCCCTGGGCCACCGCCCGCGATCGGATGCGCGAGATCACCGCCGATCCGGCGCTGCGCGACGGCCCCGACCTCGACATCCCGCGGGCCCGGGCGCGGGTGCTCACGCAGATGCGCACGATCGCCGCCACCGGTTGGCCGACCGAGGTCCTCGGTGTCGACGGCGATCCGGGCGAGGCGGTGATCGGTATCGAGTCGCTGGCTCTGGCGTCGGTGTCGCTGATGGTCAAGTCCGGGGTGCAGTGGGGCCTGTTCGGCGGCGCGGTGGAGAACCTGGGCACCGAGCGCCACCACGACCGCTACCTCACACCCCTGATCGACCTGGATCTGCTGGGCTGCTTCGCGATGACCGAGATCGGGCACGGCTCCGACGTCCAGCAGCTCGAGACCACCGCCGAGTACGACCCGGCCACCGACGAGATCGTGGTGCACTCCCCCACCCCGTCGGCGACCAAGGACTACATCGGCGGGGCCGCCGAGCACGCCCGGATGGCGGCGGTGTTCGCCCGGCTGATCGTCTCCGGTGAGGATCACGGGGTGCACTGCGTGCTGGTGCCCATCCGCGACGAGGACGGAGCCGACCTGCCCGGGGTGACGACCGTGGACGACGGCCGCAAGGGCGGCCTGGCCGGGGTGGACAACGGCCGGATCAGTTTCGATCAGGTCCGGGTGCCGCGCGAGAACCTGCTCAACCGCTGGGGCGACATCGACGAGGAGGGGGTGTACTCCTCGCCCATCGACCACCGTGGCAAGCGGTTCTTCACCATGCTCGGCACCCTGGTGCGGGGCCGGATCAGTGTGGGCGGGGCGGCCGGGGCGGCCACGCGGCTGGCCCTGCTGATCGCGGTGCGCTACGCCGAGCAGCGCCGTCAGTTCGCCTCGCCGACCGGCACCGCGCCCGACGGGGGCGGGCCGGGCGAGACCGACGAGGTGCTGCTGCTGGACTACCGCGCGCACCGCCTGCGGCTGCTGCCGCGGCTGGCGCGCAGCTATGCGCTGGCATTCGCGCAGAACGAGCTGGTGGCCACGATGGACGAGATCCAGCGCGACCCCGATCCCGATCCGGTGGCCCGCCGCGAACTCGAGGCCCAGGCCGCCGGGCTCAAGGCCGCCAACACCTGGCACGCCAACGATGCGATCCAGACCGCGCGCGAGGCCTGCGGCGGGGCCGGCTACATGGCGGAGAACCGGCTGACCGATCTGCGCGCCGACATCGACGTGTTCGCCACCTTCGAGGGCGACAACACGGTGCTCACCCAGCTGGTGGCCAAAGAGTTGCTCACCGCCTACTCCGACGAGGTCTCCGATTACGGCGCGGTGGGCTGGCTGCGCTTCGTCGCCGAAACAGTGGTGGGCACGGTGCGTGAGCGCGCCGCCACCCGCACCGTGCTGCAGACGATCCTCGACCGGTCGGATCAGACCCTGGAGGAGGGCGACCTGTCCGATCCGGCCGTGCAGCTGCGCATGTTCGAAGACCGCGCCCAGCATGTGCTCGAAACGGCGGCCCGGCGTCTACGCGGGGCCGACTCGGTCGAGGGCAACGATCTCGACGGCGACGGCGAGGTCGACGACTTCGAGCGGTTCGACGCGGTGCAGGACCACATCCTGATGGCCGGTCGGGTGCACATCGAGCAGCTCATCCTCGAGGCGTTCAGCGCCGCGGTCGAGCAGACCGAGCACGCGCAGGCACGCGAGATCCTCGACCTGGTGCGCACCCTGTTCGCCCTGGATTCGATCGACCGCGACAAGGCCTGGTTCCTCGAGCACCGCCGACTGTCGGTGGAGCGGTCGAAGGCGGTGACCCGGCACATCGGCGAACTGGTCGATCGGCTGCGCCCGCACGCCGCCGCCCTGGTGGACGCGTTCGGCATCCCGGAGGAGCTGATCGACTCGGCCATGCTCGACGGCCCCGGCACCGATCCGGTGCGCAACCGGTAGACCGGCGCCCCGGCCGCCCGGCGGGGCGGCCGGGGCGCGGACCGCCTGTCGAGCGGTTCAGTATGCCCGGCGCAGCCGGGCGATCTCGCTGAGCACCGCGCCCGCGGCGACCGAGGCGTTGAGCGACTCCACCGGTCCGGCCATCGGGATCGACACGATGTGGTCGACCGTCTCGGAGACCAGGCGCGACAGGCCCTTGCCCTCGGAGCCGATCACCACGCCCAGCGGCCCGTCGGCCAGTTCGAGGCGGCCCAGATCGTCCAGATCGGTGTCGCCGCCGGCGTCCAGGCCGATCACCTGCAGCCCGGCGGACTGCCAGGCCTTGACGGTGCGGGTCATGTTGGTGGCCTTGGCCACGGGGATGCGCGCGGCCGCGCCGGCACTGGTGCGCCAGGCCACCGCGGTGACCGAGGCGCTGCGCCGCTCGGGGATGACCACCCCGTGCCCGCCGAAGGCGGCCACCGAGCGCACGACCGCGCCGAGGTTGCGCGGATCGGAGATGTGGTCCAGGGCCACCAGCAGCGGGGCCCGCCCCGATCCGAGGGCGCGTTCGAGCAGGTCCTCCGCCGCGAGGTACCGGTAGGGCGGGATCTGCAGGGCCACCCCCTGGTGCAGACCGTTGGTCGACATCCGGTCCAGGTCCGAGCGCGGCACCTCCAGGATCGGGATGCCCGAGTCGGCCGCGCGCTGCACGGCCTCGGTCAACCGCTCGTCGGACTCGGTGCCCACCGCCACGTACAGCGCGGACGCCGGCACCTCGGCGCGCAGGCACTCCAGGACCGGGTTGCGGCCGAGCACGTTCTCCGGCGCGTTGTCGCGGGCCCTGCGCTGGGCCTCACGGCGCCGCTTATCGCGCTGGTCGGCCCGGGCCTTCTTGCCCGCCGGGTGGTAGCTGCGCTGCTCCTTCGGCGGGGTCGGCCCCTTGCCTTCGAGTGCGCGGCGGCGCTTGCCGCCGGATCCGGCGACCTGCCCCTTCTTCGAGCCGGCCCGGCGCACGGCGCCGCGCCGGGATGAGTTGCCGGCCATATCGTCTCTGCCCTTCGATGATGCGGGTGCGGTCTACGGGGTCCGCAGATCCCATTGTGCGCCGTCGGCGGTGTCGATGACCTCGATGCCCGCCTCGGTCAGCCGGTCACGCACCTGATCGGCGGTCGCCCAGTCCTTCTGGGCCCGCGCGGTCTGGCGCCGGTCGAGTTCGGCACGCACCAGCACGTCCAGCGCCTGGTGTGCGCCGTCGCCGGAGCCGGCAGCGCCCGCCCAGCGCGGATCGAGCGGATCGACGCCGAAGATCCCGGTCATCGCCCGCACGGCCGCTGCCGCCTCGGTCGCCGCGGCGTCGTCGCCGGCGGCCAGCGCCGTGTTGCCGGCCGTGACCACCTGGTGGATCACCGCGAGCGCGGCCGGGGTGCCCAGATCGTCGTCGAGCGCCGCGGCGAACTCGGCCGGCCAGTCGCCGACCGGCACCGCGCCGATCCGCTCGTGCACCCGCAGGACGAAGCCCTCGATCTTGCGGTAGGCGGCGGCCGCGTCCGACAGCGCGGTGTCGGAGTATTCGAGCATCGACCGGTAGTGCGCGCTGCCCAGGTAGTAGCGCAGCTCCTGGGCGCGGACCCGGGTGAGCACGTTCGGGATCGACAGCACGTTGCCCAGCGACTTGCTCATCTTCTCGCCGCCCATGGTCACCCAGCCGTTGTGCAGCCAGGTCTGGGCGAAACCGTCGCCGGCGGCCCGGGACTGGGCCTGTTCGTTCTCGTGGTGCGGGAAGACCAGGTCCATCCCGCCGCAGTGGATGTCGAAGATCGGCCCCAGGTAGGTGCCGGCCATCGCCGAGCATTCGATGTGCCAGCCCGGACGGCCGCGACCCCACGGGGTGGGCCAGCTCGGTTCGCCCGGCTTGGCCGCCTTCCACAGGGTGAAGTCGCGCGGATCGCGCTTGTGCTCGGCCGTGCTCTCGCCCTGGTGGACGTCCTCGAGCCGGTGCCCGGACAGCGCCCCGTACGCCGGGAAGGTCTCGACGGCGAAGTAGACGTCGCCGCCGGCCGCATAGGCGTGTCCGGCCTCGATGAGCCGGTCGATCAGCTCGATCATCTGGGTGATGTGCCCGGTGGCCCGCGGTTCGACCGAGGGCGGGAGCACGTTGAGCGCCTCGTAGGCGGCGGTGAAGGCCCGCTCGTGGGTGGCTGCCCACTCCCACCAGGGCCGACCGGCCTCGGCCGCCTTGTCGAGGATCTTGTCGTCGATGTCGGTGACGTTGCGCACGAACGCCACGTCCAGGTCGTGCCCGTCGGTCAGCCAGCGGCGCAGGACGTCGAAGGCGACGCCGCTGCGGACGTGGCCGATGTGCGGCTCGCCCTGCACGGTCGCCCCGCACAGATAGATCGAGGCCGTGCCGGGGACCAGTGGCGTGAAATCACGCAGGGTCCGGGTCGCGGTGTCGAACAGACGCAGAGTCACGGTCATCGATCCTACTGCTCCGCCCGGGCGGGCACGATCAGTGCCGTCGCCACCGCCGCCAGACCTTCGCCGCGGCCGGTGAAACCGAGACCGTCGCTGGTCGTCCCGGAGACCGCGACCGGGCCGCCGATCGCCGCCGAGAGCACCTGCTGGGCCTCGGCCCGGCGCGGGCCGATCTTCGGCCGCGCCCCGATGACCTGCACGGCCGCGTTGGCGACGGTGAAACCCGCCTCACCGAGCAGCCTGCGCACCTCGGTCAACAAGGTCACCCCCGAGGCGCCGGCCCATTCGGGCCGGCCGGTGCCGAAGACCTCGCCCAAGTCGCCGAGCCCGGCGGCCGAGAGCAGCGCATCGCACAGCGCGTGCGCGGCCACGTCGCCGTCGGAGTGGCCGGCGCAGCCGTCGACCCCCTCGAACCTCAGGCCCGCGACCCAGCACTCCCGTCCCCGCTCGATCGGATGGACATCGGTGCCGATGCCGACACGTCCGTGGGTCATCGCCCCTCCTGCCTGACGGGCACCGGCGCGGTCAGCAGCGCTTCGGCCAGTGCGAGATCGGTCGGCCCGGTGATCTTGAACGCCCGCGGGTCCCCGGGCACGGTGTGGACGGTGACGCCGAGCCGTTCGACCAGACCGGCGTCGTCGGTGGCGTCCGCGGCGGATGCGTGTGCGCGCTGCAGCAGCGCGGCCGTGAAGCCCTGCGGGGTCTGCACCGCCCGCAGCCGCGCCCGGTCCGGGGTACCGGTCACCCGGCCGCGGTCGTCGACCGTCTTGATCGTGTCCGCCACCGGCACGACCGGAACCACGGCCTCGGCGCCGTCACGCAGCGCGGCGACCACCCGGTCGATCACGTCGGCCGGCACCAGCGCGCGGGCCGCGTCGTGGACGAGCACGTGCCGGGCGTCTGCGACCGCGGCCAGACCGGCGCGCACCGAGTCCGACCGTTCCGCACCGCCGGCCAGCACGGTCACCGAGTCCGGCACCAGCGCGCGGGCGCGGTCGAGCAGATCCGGCGGGGCGAGCACGATCACCCGGTCGATCGCGGTGCAGGCCCGCAGCCCGTCGACGGCCCGGGTGAGCATCGCCGTTCCGGCGATCTCGACGAAGGCCTTCGGCAGGTCGGCACCGAGACGAACGCCGCGGCCGGCGGCGGGGACGAGTGCGATCACCCTCCCCGCACCGGCCGCGGCGTCGACACTGCCTGCGTGGCCGCGTGCTGCGGTCATGCCGAGGCCAGGACCTCGTTCAAGATTCCGTCTGCGCGCTCCTCATCGGTGCCCTCCGCCAGTGCCAGCTCACCGACCAGGATCTGCCGGGCCTTGGCCAGCATCCGCTTCTCGCCCGCCGACAGGCCACGGTCCTGCTCCCGGCGCCACAGGTCGCGCACGACCTCGGCGACCTTGTTGATGTCCCCCGACGCGAGCTTCTCCAGGTTGGCCTTGTAGCGGCGCGACCAGTTCGTCGGCTCCTCGGTGTGCGGCAGCCGCAGCACCTCGAAGACCTTGTTCAGGCCGTCCTGATCGACGACGTCGCGCACACCGACGTATTCCGCGTTCTCCGACGGCACCCGTACCGTCAGGTCGCCCTGAGCGACCCGCAGGACCAGATATTCCTTGGGCTCACCCTTGATCGTGCGAGTCTCGATCGCCTCGATCAACGCGGCCCCGTGGTGGGGATAAACAACTGTGTCCCCGACAACAAAATTCATCTGATCAGTGCCCCTTTCAACTACCCATCGTAGCATGAGGCGGAGCACCACTGTTTCCGTCCTCGCAGGTCAAGGGCCACACCGGCCGCCGCGCCACCGTCGGCCCCGGATGGACGCGCAGGTCCGGATCACCGCGCGAGCCCCCGCGGAGACCGCCCGGGCACCCTGCGCGCACCCGCTCCGCGGGCCCGCGAAACCGGGCCTAAAGGGGACATGGGGTCCGCGTCCGCGACGACGGTGAGTAGTATCCAGCGCAGAACCGTGCGATGCCCACCGCCGAAGACGGCCGGGCGGGCCCCGCACGGTACGCACCACAACCGATTTCGCGACACGCCCTGGAGGACCCACGTGACCGCCTCATCCGCGTCGAAAACCCGCGCCCACCGAGGGGCACGCCGGGCCCTGGTGGCCGCGGCGCTCAGCGCCACCGCCGCACTCGCACTGACCGCCTGCGGCGCGGGCCAGATCACCCAGACCGCCACGCAGGTCGCCGCGATCAACGGCGGCGAGGCCACCTCCGGCCAGATCGCGCTGCGCAACGTCCAGCTGCTCTACCCGGTGGACCTGGCGAACCCGCCGCAGTCCGACGAGTCCGTGGAGCTGTCGCTGTTCTTCGTCGCGGTCAACAACGCGCCGGACGAGACCGACACCCTCGAGTCGATCACCGTCGGCGGCACCGAGGTGCCGGTGGAGGCGATCGATCTGTCCGGTGACCTCGAGGAGGCCCTCGAGGCCAGCACCGAGACCGGGTCGGACGCCCCCCTCACCGAGATCGACGATGACGACCTGGTGCTCCAGGCACACGGTGGCCTGACCACCCCGCTGGACCGGTTCGAGGCCGACGTCGACACCGCGAACGAGATCTACCCGACCACCGCGCCCCTGCCGGCCGATGATGCGGAGATGGCCGCCGAGACCCGGCTGCTGCCGGTGGCGACCGAGCCGATCGTGCTGGGACCGGAGTTCCGGGCCGGCAACACCGTCGACGTGACCTTCACCTTCGCAAAGGCCGGCGAGATCACCGTGCCGGCGCCGATCTCGACCGTGCACGACGCCCCGCGTCTGCAGACCGACCAGAACGACGAGCGCAACGCGCTGTACACCGGCCCGGAGGATCAGCAGGACTGATCCCCGCCCGGCACGCGCCGTCCACCGCGGCCCCGCCCCGTCTTCCCGACGGCGGCGGGGCCGCGGTCGTCGCAGGCCGTTGTGCACCGGCGTCCCGTCACGCTGCGGCCGATCGACTGTCCGACCCGCCGCCTACGATCGGGGCCATGGCCAAGGTCAAGACCTCTCACCGGTGTGCGGACTGCGGATACACCACCGCCAAATGGGTGGGGCGCTGTCCCGACTGCAAGGCCTGGGGGTCGTTGGCCGAGGTCGCGCCCGTGCCCACCGGGGCCGGGCGCGGGGCGAGCGCCGCGGTGGCCACCCCGACGCGGCCGGCGACGCCGATCACCGCGATCGCCGGGGAACGCGCCGGACACCGCCCCACGGGCATCGGCGAGCTCGACCGGGTGCTCGGCGGCGGCATCGTGCCCGGATCGGTGGTGCTGCTGGCCGGCGAGCCGGGGGTCGGCAAGTCGACGCTGCTGCTGGAGGTCGCGCACCGCTGGGCACGCACCGGTCAGGGGGCCGCGCTCTACATCACCGGTGAGGAGTCCGTCGGCCAGGTGCGCATGCGCGCCGAGCGCACCGACGCCCTGCACGAGGATCTGCTGCTCGCCGCCGAGACCGACCTGCACACCGTGCTCGGGCACATCGAGCATTCGGCCCCCGGCCTGGTCATCGTCGACTCGGTGCAGACGATGCTCGCCCCCGGCGTGGACGGGGTCACCGGCGGCACCACCCAGGTCCGCGCGGTCACCTCGGCGGTGACCGCGGTGGCCAAGTCGCGCGGCATCCCGGTGCTGCTGGTCGGCCACGTGACCAAGGACGGCGCGATCGCCGGTCCGCGCACCCTCGAGCACATGGTGGACGTGGTCCTGCACTTCGAAGGAGAGAAGACCTCCACCCTGCGGATGCTGCGCGGGGTGAAGAACCGGTTCGGCTCGGCCGACGAGGTGGGCTGCTTCGAACAGTCCGAGGGCGGCATCGTCGAGGTCCCCGACCCGTCGGGACTGTTCCTGCATCACCGCACCACCCCCGTGGCCGGCACCGCGGTCACCGTGACCATGGACGGCAAGCGTCCCCTGCTCGGCGAGGTGCAGGCCCTGGTCGCCCCGTCGACCACCCCGTCGCCGCGCCGCGCGGTGTCCGGGCTGGACTCCGCCCGGGTGGCGATGGTCCTGGCCGTGCTCGAACGTCGGTGCGGGATCCGGCTGTCCGATCGGGACGTCTACGTCGCCACGGTCGGCGGCATCCGGGTGTACGAGCCGTCCGCCGACCTGGCGATCGCCATGGCCATCGCCTCCGCCCAGACCGATCAGGCACCGCCCGAGGATCTGGTGGTCGTCGGCGAGGTCGGCCTGGCCGGGGAGGTCCGCCGGGTCGCCGGCGTCGCACGCCGGACCGCCGAGGCGGCACGCCTGGGTTTCCGCGGGGCGGTGGTGCCGTCCGACTCCGGCCGTCCGCCCGAGGGCATGCGCGCCGTGGCCGCCGACGACGTGGGGCGCGCCCTACAGCTGCTGGGCCGTTCCCTGGACGGGGCGACCGTGGTGCCGCTGCGCCGCAAGGGCCGCTGACCGGCCCGCGCGGGCCCCGGGGCTCACCGCCCGGGGCTGCGCTCGATCGAGTCCTTGAAGTGCTGCTGCGGGTCGATGACGATGAACAGCGCCCGCGCCGAGGCCAGCACCTGGCCGCCCTCGCCGGTCGCCGGGTCGTGGTCGGCGGCGTCGTAGACCTCGGCCGAGGCGTACACCTTGCGCCCGGCCACCGCGTCCACCCGCCCGGGCACCACCAGTTCGGTGTCCAGCAGCACCGGCCGGGCGTAGTCGATCTGCAGATGCGCGGTCACCAGCACCCCGCCCATCAGGATCGCCGCGGTGCCCATCACCTCATCGAAGATCGTCGAGAGCACCCCGCCGTGGATGACCCCGGGTCCGCCCTCGTAGAGCGGGTCGACCGGCACCCGGCCCAGCGCGTCCACCCCGGTGCCGGCCTGGAAGGTCATGCCCAGTCCGCCTTCCGCGACGGGCCGACAGCCGAAGCACCGATGCCAGTGCGGGGTGAACATCTCGCCCGGCGCCACCGCGTCCGCGGCGCGTACGGGCGGCTGCGCATCGACGGGTATCGTCCACTCGTTCCTCATGGACAACTAACCTATCGAAGGGTCCGTGACCACCGGTGCACGGCCCGTCGGCAGTCTCGGAGGTGACCCGAACGATGGATCAGCAGCCGCACGCCTCGGCGACGGTGCGCGAGGTCGTGTCCCGACTCGCCCCCGGCACCGCGCTGCGGGACGGGCTCGAACGCATCCTGCGGGGCCGGACCGGCGGGTTGATCGTGCTCGGTTACGACGAGCTGGTCGAGGACATCTGCGACGGCGGCTTCCATCTCGACGTGGCCTTCGCCCCCACCCGGATGCGGGAGCTGGCCAAGATGGACGGCGCCGTGGTGCTCACCGCGGACGGGGGCCGGATCGTACGCGCCAACGTCCAGCTGGTGCCCGATCCGAGCCTGCCCACCCAGGAGTCGGGCACCCGGCATCGGGCCGCCCAGCGCACCGCCATCCAGACCGGCTATCCGGTGGTGTCGGTGAGCCAGTCGATGTCGATCATCAGCCTGTACATCGGCGGCACCCGCTATGTGCTCGACGCCTCGGAGACGATCCTGTCGCGCGCCAATCAGACGCTGGCCACCCTCGAGCGCTATCGGATCCGGCTCGACGAGGTGAACCGGCAGCTGTCGCTCAGCGAGATCGAAGACTATGTGACCCTGCGCGAGGTGCTGACCGTCCTGCAGCGACTGGAGATGGTGCGCCGGCTGTCCCAGGAGATCGAGTACAACGTGATCGAGCTCGGGGTGGACGGGCGCCAGTTGGCCCTGCAGCTCGAGGATCTGGTCGGCGGCAAGGACTCCAGCCGGGAACTGCTGGTGCGCGACTACCTGCCGGGCGATCAGGTGCCCGACGCCGGCCAGGTGCGCACCGTGCTCGCCGCCCTGGGCGAGCTGACCGACTCCGAGCTGCTCGACACCACGGTGCTCGCCCGCATCCTGGGTTATCCGGCGACGCTCGAGGCGCTCGACCAGCCGACCTCGCCGCGCGGTTTCCGTCTGCTGCACCGCATCCCGCGACTGCAGCACCTGCAGATCGACCGCCTGGTCGCGGCCTTCGGCACCCTGCAGAACCTGCTGGCCACCGGGGCCGGCGACCTGCAGGCCGTGGACGGGATCGGCGACCGGTGGGCCCGCCACATCCGCGAGGCGATCTCGCGGCTGGCCGAGGCCGGGCTGACCGAGCACTTCTAGCGCCCTCCCCCGCCCCCGTCGCCGGGGGTGCGGGCCGCGGGGTCCGCCGACGGTCAGGCCACGTTGAACGTCACCGGGGCGGAGGTCA
>JAJYRZ010000051.1 GCA_021793835.1 Actinomycetes bacterium
CGATCGAAGATCGAGGGCATCGGCCGGCCGCGGATGGAGCCGTCGTTCCTGTTCGAGGTCGTCGACGAGGTGCTGCCGGTCGCCGACGCCGACTCGGTGGCCGCGATGCGACTGTTGGCCGAGACGACCTCGCACCATGCGGGCGCGTCGACCGGCACGAACCTGGTCGGCGCGTTCACGGTGATCTCGCGGATGCGGGCGGCCGGGCGCACCGGTTCGGTGGTCACCTTGATCTGTGATCAGGGCCGGCGCTACCCCACCACCTATTACGACGACGACTGGGTGGCCGCCCAAGGCTGGGATCTGACCGGCGCGCGCGGCCGCCTCGAGCAGTTCCTGGCCACCGGCCGCTGGGACGGCGCCTGAGGGGCCGCCTTCGGCCGGTCGTCGCCTCCGACCCCGGGACGGGCCGAGGCTCAGGAGCGGCGCTGGTGTTGCACCGCGTATACGACGGCCCCGACGGCCAGCACCGCCGCACCGGCGCCGACCGCGGTCGGCGGCAGCGCCGCGGCCAGGACCAGGCAGCCGGCCAGCCCCACCGCGGGGATCACCCGGCCGGGCAGGCCCGATTCTGCGCGCAGCGTCCAGGCCGCGACGTTGGCGATCGCGTAGTAGACCAGGACGGCGAAGGAGGAGAACCCGATCGCGCCGCGGATGTCAGCGGTCGCGGCGACGACCGCGACCACCGTGCCGATCAGCAGCCCGGCGCGGTGCGGGACGTGGCGCCGCGGGTGGATCGTCGCCAGGGCGCCCGGCAGGTGGCGGTCGCGGGCCATGGCCAGCACGGTGCGCGAGACCCCCAGCAGCAGGGCCAGCAGCGCGCCGAGGGCCGCCAGGGCCGCGCCGACGCGGACGATGGGCTCGAGCACCGGCGCGCCGGCGCCCACGACCACGGCCGACAGCGGCGCCGCTGCGCCGGCCAGTCCGCCCGAGCCGAGCATCCGCAGGGCCGCGAGCGCGACCGCGGTGTAGACGATCAGGGTCAGCCCCAGTGCGATCGGGATGGCCCGCGGGATAGTCCGCGCCGGGTCGCGCACCTCTTCGCCGAGGGTGGCGATCCGGGCGTAACCGGCGAAGGCGAAGAACAACAGTCCCGCCGCCTGCAGCACCCCGGTGACGGTCACCGGCACCGGCGCCGCCGCATGCGCGGCAGCCGGCACCGGCGCGACGAGCGCAGCGACCACCACCGCGGCCAGCACCGCCAGTACGACGGCCACGATCACCCGGGTCGCCATCGCCGTGCGGCGCACACCGGTGTAGTCGAGCACGGTCAGCGCCACCACCGCGCCGACCGCCACGGCGTGGGCGTGCTCCGGCCAGGCGTAGACGCCGACCGTCAACGCCATCGCCGCGCACGACGCCGTCTTGCCGACGACGAACCCCCAGCCCGCCAGGTAGCCCCAGAACGCGCCGAGCCGTTCACGGCCGTACACGTAGGCGCCGCCGGACACCGGGTACCGGGCGGCCAGCCGCGCGGTGGACGAGGCGTTGCAGTACGCCACCACCGCGGCGAGCGCGAGTGCCCACAGCAGGCCGGTGCCGGCCGCGCCGGCGGCCGGCGCCAGGGCAGCGAAGACGCCGGCGCCGATCATCGAGCCCAGACCGATCAGTACCGCGTCGGGAAGTCCGAGCACGCGGCGCAATCCCGGCGGGTCCTCCCCCGTCGACAGCGGCGCAGACATACACACCTCTTCTCCTCGTGCGGCCCGTGACCACGGCCCGCCTCACCGGTGGACGGTAGCGCCGCGCGGGGGCGCCGGCACCGGCGCCGAGCGGGGCCAGTGCCGCTCAGTGACCGGATTCACAGCACTGTGACCTGGCCGGATGCTGCTCTTCACCGAAGATGAACCAGACATACCCGTGGAGTTCGCCTGCTGTTCACCCAGCGCTGTCATCGTCGGAGACAGAGAGCCATGCAGAATACTTTGAAGAAGGCCGCTCCGGCCGCAGCCACCGCCCCGACCTCGGCGACGACGCGTCCGCTGCCCGCCGATCCCGCCCTCGCCCCCCACGGCCCCGGCATGCGGGCCACCGCACTGCGGTGGCTCGGTGTGGTCGCGATGCTTTATCTGCTGATCTGCGCGATCGGCATCATCGGCAACGGCTTCAAGGGTCTCGGCGCCGACACCGCGGAGGGGCTGTTCGACTTCGCCACCAATCCGCTGGTGGGTCTGTTCGTCGGTGTGCTGGCCACCGCGCTGATCCAGTCGTCGTCGACCACCACCGCGCTGGTGGTCACCGCGGTGGGCGCCGGCGCCATGCCGGTGTCGGTGGCGGTCCCGATGGTGATGGGCGCCAACATCGGCACCTCGGTCACCAGCACCCTGGCGGCCCTGGGCTTCGTCGGCCGCAAGGACGAGTTCGAGCGCGGTTTCGCCGCGGCCAACGTGCACGACTTCTTCAACCTGTTCGCGGTCGCGATCCTGCTGCCGCTCGAGGTGCTGTTCCACCCGCTGGAGAAGGCCTCCGGTGCGCTGACCGGCGTGCTCCAGGGCACCGTCGTGCCCGACCCCGAGACCGCCGATGTGATCGGCATGGCCACCGGCCCTGTCACCGACGCGATCGGCATGAAGGGTCTGACCGGCACGCTCGGCGGCGGCACCGTCTCCGCGGTCGTGACCATCGTGGTGGGCATCGCGCTGATCTTCGTGGCGATGCGCTACCTGGGCAAGCTGCTGCAGGTGCTCATGGTGGGCAAGGCCAAGACCGTGCTCGAGCGCACCGTCGGCGGCAGCCCGCTGGTGGCCATGGGCGCCGGCGCCGGGGTGACTGCGGTGGTGCAGTCCTCCTCGGTGACCACCTCGATGATGGTGCCGTTCGCGGCCTCCGGCACGCTGACCACCCGCCAGATCTATCCGCTGACCCTGGGCGCGAACGTGGGCACCACCATCACCGCGGTGCTCGCCGCATTCGCGGTCACCAGCGCCGACGCCGGGTTCGCCCTGCAGATCGCCCTGGTGCACGTGCTGTTCAACGTCTTCGGCATCATGATCATCTATGGGCTGCCGTTCCTGCGGATGCTGCCCGTGCGCGCGGCCGAGAAGCTCGCCGCCCTCGCGGTCGACCACAAGTCGATCGTCGCCGGCTGGGTGATCTCGGTGTTCCTGATCGTGCCGGCCGCGGGCATCTTCATCTCCACGCTGTTCTAAGCGCACCCCCGGTCGCCACCGCGACTGTTGCGGTCAGAACTCGCGCTCGAAGAATCCATCGATCACGGTCACGTCCTCGACGACCCGTTCACGGACCTCTACGCCCAGGCGCAGATTCTTCAGCAGTTCGCACAGTTCCATCCCGTCGATCAGGTCGATCGGCGGCGCTCCGTCCCGCCGCGCTTCGGCGCGCGCCGCTGGGGTGAACGTCCCCGTGGTGATCAGCAGCCCCTGATCTCCCCGGCCGGCCATCGCCCCGCGGAAGTCGCGGACCGCCCCGGCCGACACGCTGCCGCTATACCGCTTGCATTGGAAGAACACGGGGAATGACAACAGCGACAGCCGATACACGCCCCTACCGTCGATACCGCCATCGTGGCTACGGCCGGTCACCTCGGTGTTGACGAAGCCCTCCTCCCTCAGCAGACGCTGGGCGAGCCGCTCGAACTCGTCGGGAGTCAGCCGCATCACCTGCTCGAGCAATCGCTGCTGCCAGCCGCCATCAGGCGGATCGTCCGTGAGATCTTCCGCCGCGGCCGCATCGTCCGCACCGACGCGTATACCTGATTTCGCGCGCTTGATGCGATCGGCCTTCATCTGTTCGAGCACGGCAGCGTGGAGCTCGGGCAACATCCGTCGGTCGACTACCTGCCCCTCGGGAGTCAGCGACCAGACCCCGCGTCGCGAGTTAGTGATCAGCCCCATCTTCTTCAGATAGGTACGGGCCCAGGCCAACCGGTATTCGATCTCCGTTCCCGGGCCGGGTCCGTGCAACACAGCCTGCTCGCGTTCCGTGAACGGCCACGCCTCGATGACTTGAGAATCCGCTTCGCTGATCGAGGCAGAGCCGCCCACGGCCGTCAGCGCCGACAAGATGGCCTCGTAGAAGTCTCGGTACTGCGGTAGGTCGTCTTTGGTGAGCACTCAGTCTCCGTCACGGTCGGCAGCGGGAATCGGCCCGGACCATATCTCGACTGCCACTCCACCTGCCGGCGAAAACAACCGGCAGGTGAACGTGAGCGAACCCACCTGACACAAAGCGTTAACTTTCTGTTAACCTAGTCCGCAGGCACACCGAACGAGGAGGTCCCCATGGCGAAGAATCGGCGCGAGATCCGCGACGACGACGCGCGGGCCGTCCTTGCCCAGGCGCAGATCGTGATGCTGCCGCGCGACTGGTCGACCATGCGGGGGCGCTGGTCGGATCTGTTCCGGTTCGCCGGCGCCGGCCCGGTCGCCGCCTGATGTAGACGGCCCTGCACGGCAAACTACGCCGCCCGCCTCGGACGATTCCGAGGACGGGCGGTGTCGTTCTGTGCGGCCGGACCGATAGTGCGCGGGCGACCGTGGGTCAGGCTCAGCCCTGCGCGTCGACCCGGGCGATGAGCCGCTCGGCCAGCGGCGCCGAGGAGGCCGGGTTCTGGCCGGTCAGCAGGTTGCGGTCCTCGGCGATGTGCGGGCGCAGCGGCAGCAGCGCCTTGGAGTAGTCGGCGCCGGCCTCGACGAGCCGGTCCTCGAGCAGCCAGGGCGCCTTCCAGCCGAACGGGTTGATCCTCTCTTCCACGTTCGACAGCGCGGTCATCGAGAACCCGACGAACGGCCAGGTGCCGTCGTCGTTGCGGGCGGCCAGCATCGCGGCCGGGGCATGGCACAGCAACGCCAGCGGCTTACCGGAGTTCACCGCCTCGGTCAGCAGCGCGCCCGAGGCCTCGTCGACCGCCAGGTCCTCCATCGGGCCGTGCCCGCCGGAGTAGAACACCGCGTCGTAGTCGGCTACGTCGACCGTGTCCAGATCGGTCGGCGAGTTGAGTACGGGGGCGAGCCGGTCGAGAGCGGCGCGCATCTCCTTGATCTTTCCCGGGGTCACCCCGCCGCGCAGACTCAGGCTGAGCCGATCGACGGTGGGGCGGCGCCCACCCGGGGTCGCCACGGTGACCGCCCAGCCGGCCTCGGTGAACAGGGTGTAGGGGGCGACGAACTCTTCGGCCCAGAAGCCCGTCGGGTGGGTCGCCCCGTCGCGCAGCGTCCACTTGTCGGCGGCGGACAGCACCAGTAGCACCTTCGGCATCGCGATGGCACTCCTTCTCCTCGTCGGGGGTAGTCGGTCGCGATCATGTCACCGATCCGGGTCCGGCACACCGAGCACAGCACACCCGCCCGCGACCGGCGGCATCCGCGTGGTGAGCCGCGGCGGTCCCGCACACCGCGCGCCGCGGCGCAGCCCGCCGATCGAACGCCCGGATCGGGCGCTCGAATCGAGGCGGGGGAATAGCCCTGGGGGGCACCGCCGTTGACAGATGTAGTTGCCCAAGCAACCATAATGGTCATCTGCTCAACGCTTCAGGAGGCACCCGTGCAGTTCGGCATCTTCACCGTCGGTGATCTGACCCGCGATCCGGTGAGCGGCACGCTCGTCTCCGAGTACGAGCGGATCAAAAACACCGTGGCGATCGCGCGCAAGGCCGAGGAGGTGGGTCTGGACGTCTTCGCCACCGGCGAGCACCACAACCCGCCGTTCGTGCCGTCGTCGCCGACCACCACGCTCGCCTACATCGCCGCCCAGACCGAGAGGATCCTGCTGTCGACCTCGACCACGCTGATCACCACCAACGATCCGGTGAAGATCGCCGAGGACTACGCGACCTTGCAGCACCTGTCCGACGGGCGGGTGGATCTGATGCTCGGCCGCGGCAACCAGGCGATGGTCTACCCGTGGTTCGGCCAGGACATCACCCAGGGGATCCCGCTGGCGATCGAGAACTACGCGCTGCTGCACAAGCTGTGGCGTGAGGAGGTCGTGGACTGGCAGGGCAAGTTCCGCACACCCCTGCGCGGGTTCACCTCTACCCCGCGCCCGCTCGACGGTGTGCCGCCGTTCGTCTGGCACGGTTCGATCCGCAGCCCGCAGATCGCCGAGCAGGCCGCCTATTACGGTGACGGGTTCTTCCACAACCACATCTTCTGGCCTCCCGAGCACACCAAGCGGATGGTCGAGCTGTACCGGCAGCGCTACGAGCACTACGGGCACGGCGCGGCCGATCAGGCGATCGTCGGCATCGGCGGGCACGTCTACATGGCGCGCAACTCCCAGGACGCGGTGCGCGAGTTCCGCCCCTACTTCGACAATGCGCCCGTGTACGGCGGCGGGCCGTCGCTGGAGGACTTCTCCACCCAGACCCCGCTGACCGTGGGCTCACCGGCCGAGGTGATCGACCGGACGCTGGGTTTCCGCGACTACGTCGGCGACTACCAGCGGCAGATGTTCCTGATCGACCACGCCGGGCTGCCGCTGAAGACCGTGCTCGAGCAGCTGGATCTGCTCGGCGAAGAGGTGCTGCCGGTGCTGCGCCGGGAATTCGACGCCCGCAAGCCCGCCCACGTGCCCGAGGCCCCCACGCACGCCTCGCTCGTCGCCGAGCGCGCCCAGGGCGCCCGCTCCGGTGCCGAGGCCGACGCCCAGAACTGACCAGGAGGCTCATGATGACCCATTCGATCGTGGCCGTTGCGGCCGGTACCTCCACCCCGTCGAGCACCCGCATGCTCGCCGACCGGCTGGCCGGCGCCGCGGCCGAGGCGCTCGGCGATGCGGACGTGTCGGTGATCGAGCTGCGCCCGCTCGCCCACGCCATCGCCGACGCGCAGCTGACCGGATTCCCGGCCGGCGAGCTCGCCGAAGCGGTGGAGACGGTAAATGCGGCCGACGGGCTTGTGCTGGTCTCCCCGACCTTCACCGCCTCGTACTCGGGACTGTTCAAATCGTTCATCGACGTGCTCGAACCCGAGTCGCTGCGCGGCCGGCCCACACTGCTCGGCGCCACCGGCGGTTCACCGCGGCATTCCCTGGTGCTCGACCACGCGCTGCGCCCGCTGACCGCCTATCTGGGCATGCTCACCGCACCGACCGGGGTGTTTGCTGCGACCGCCGACTGGGGCGCCCCGGAGCTCGATGCGCGCATCACCCGCGCGGGTGCGGAGCTGGCCGGGCTGATCGGCGGGGACGGACCGGCGGCCCGTCCGCGGGACGAGTGGTCAGATCCGGTGCCGATGGCCGAGCTGCTCGGCGGCTGACCACACGGCCGACTCCGGTATCGCCGCCGGGGCCCGGCGGGCATGATGGCCCGTATGGCTCCCCGGGTGTTCGTCAAACGCTCGCCGAGCGCACCGGCCGGCTTCTTCACCACCGAGGCGGCCGGTCTGCGCTGGCTCGCAGGCGCCGGCGGCGCCCCGGTGGTCACCCCGCGCGAGGTCGGCACGCATCACCTGGAGCTGGAGTACATCCCGTCCGCGTCTGCTTCGGCGCAGGCGGCGCGCGAGTTCGGGGCGGGCCTGGCCCGCATCCACGCCGCCGGCGCCGAGGCCTACGGCGCGTTGCCGCCGGGGGCGGAGCAGTATTTCTTCGGCCCGCTGGCCACTCCCCTGGCGCTGCCGACCGCCGAGTCCCAGGCCTTCGGCGCCTTCTACGCCGACACCCGGCTGGCCCCGGTATTAGGCCGTGCCGTCGAGGCCGGGGTGGCCGACCCGGTGCTCGCTGGAGCGGTGGACCGGGTGTGCGCGGATCTGCGGGCCGGGCGCTGGGACGGTGCCGACGCCGCGCCGCCGGCCCCGGCCCGTATCCACGGCGACCTGTGGTCGGGGAACCTTTTGTGGGCCCCGTCCGGACCGGTGCTCATCGACCCGGCGGCCTGCGGCGGGCATCCGGAGGCCGACCTGGCGATGCTGGCCCTGTTCGGCGCCCCGCACCTCGATGCCATCCGTACCGGCTACGACGAGGTCAGTCCGCCGCTACCCGGACGTGAGGAACGGGTGGCTCTCCATCAGCTGTTCCCGCTGCTGGTGCATCTGCTGCTGTTCGGCCGCGGCTACGCCGCCGCCACCCGCGACGCGGCGACCGCGCTGCTCGAGAACTGACCAGACCGCCCCCGACACCCGATTCGGAGGCCGTCACCCCGGCACCGATGACAGCAGCGCCCGGGTCTTCCCGCAGATCGGTGCAGGAGCCCGGGCGCCGCCGAGGTCCGCGCTGAAGGACCGGTCAGTTGCCGAAGCGGATCAGTTCCTCACGCTCGGCCGGGGACAGTCCCTCGAGGATGACGGACAGCT
Source organism: Actinomycetes bacterium (assembly GCA_021793835.1). GTDB lineage: Bacteria > Actinomycetota > Actinomycetes > Mycobacteriales > Mycobacteriaceae > Tomitella. The sequence goes on from JAJYRZ010000051.1 coordinate 8,250, forward strand.
GCTCGACCTCCTCCTGCTCGGCCGCAGTCATCTGCTCGAAGGAGAACTGGCCGAACACCGACGGATCATCGCTCTCCAGATCGTCGATCAGCCACAGCGCCATGCCCGGCTCATCGTCGACCACGGTGAACTCGACATCGGTCGGCGCGGAGAAGACCTTGTCGTCACCGTCGTAGACCTCGCAGTCCAGGACCGAATTGTCCCCATCGATCAGATCCTCGACCGTGGGCATCATGTCCATCTCTGCGGCCATGGCCGGGCCGAACGCCACCGAGTGGCTGTCCTCCGGTGCCCAGAAGTAGACCTGGTCGTCGGCCAACAACATGTTGATCTCGCCGCCGACGTCCACGTCGTCCAGATCCGCGCGCAGACTGTCGAGCCCGCGGATGTAGGACACCCCGGTGCTGCCGTCGTTCATCTCCATATCGCACACCACCGGATCGCCGCCGTCGACGGCCGCCTCGATCAGCGCCACGGACTCGGCCGAGGTGCCGCCGGACTTCGCGGTGGTGGTCGTCGTCGACTCGGACGCCGAGGCCGATGTGGTGCTCGACGCCGTTTCGGTGGTCGAGCTCGGTGCGGCCGAATCGTCGGACGAGCCGCATGCGGCCAGCAGTGCGCCGGCGGCGAGCAGTCCGGTGGCGGCCAGCCACCGGTCGGAGCGGAACTTCATGTGCTTCTCCCAATAGACGTCGTCGCCGATGCACACCCCGCACACCGGCCCGGAAGGGAGCGTAACGCCGCCGGGCAGACCCCGCAGAACGGTGCAGGCCCGGGCCCCGCGGCGATCCGGCCATGCCCTGCACCGGGCGGGCCGGCCGTCTAGGGTCATCTGTCGTATCGAGCTTCCATCCGGGTTCGATGCGCCTCAGCCCGGTGGGGCCGGGGCGGGGGGGATGCGCGGCGCCGGTGCCGCGCGGTGGCGGAAGAGGTATCTGCTGATGTCTGCACGATCGACGCTCTATCGGTCGATGACGGTCGTCGCGGCCGTGGCACTGCTCGCGGCCTGCGGATCCGGCACGCCGGGCGGATCGGGGTCCGAACCGGTCGCCTGGGCACAGGCCGGCACCGGCGACGGCGCGGTGGTCACCACGGCCGTCGGCGCGGTGACGGTGCCCGAGGCCGCGCAGCAGGCCGCTGTATATGCGGAGTCGCCCGTCTTCTTCGCCGCCGAGGAGGCGGCGTGGGCGAGCCCGGGCACGGTCTCCTCCGCGGTCGCCGGGGCCGAGGATGCGGCGATGGTCGCCGAGGTGCTCGACGTACCGCAGGCGGGGCTGGAGAAATACCTGTACACCCTCACCCCGGCGCGGCTGCTGCACGACACCGCGGTGACCGAACACCGCCCGAGCGGACCCGATGACGGGCGCCCGGCCGTGCTCGAGGCCGGCACCGCGGTGCTCGTCGACCGGTTCGCCACCCCGCGGATACGCGTGGCCTCGGGCACCCCGCTCACTCCCCTGCCGGGCGGAGATTCCGCCCCTGCAGATCCGGGTGCCGAGTGGCCCGGCTACGACCCTGCCGGCACCGACCTCGCCGCTCCTGCCGAGGAGGCGCTCGGCGGGGTGCTGCTCGCCGACGTCGACGGGCAGCTGACCGTGGGCGGGCCGGAGGACCTGCTGTGCCCGCGCTTCGGTACCACCTTCGACGACTGGTGCCAGATCGTCGCCTATGCGGACCTGGACGGTTCCGGGGTCGAGATGCCGATCGCCGCCGCTCACACCGGCGGCCCCGCGGCGCAGCTGATCACCTTCGACGACCGCAGTGAGCCCGCCGCCGCCGAGTCCGGGCTCGACGCCTCGCGCTCCGGGGTCGGGCCGATGGCGCTCGGGTCGAAGACCCTGTCGCTCGAGCAGGCGCGCGCGCATCTGCTGTTCGGTGCCTTCGACGTCACCGGGGACGGGGTGGCCGGGATCGACAAGTTCGATGATGAACAGCGGCTGGTGTCGCTGACCTGGTCCGGCAGTACGTGGGCCGAGGTTGAGACGACCTTTGAGAAGTATCAGCCGGCCGCCGATCCGGCGCTGCCGAAGATCTTCGATTGCGACGATCATGCGCGGCGCACCGTGCCGGTTGATTCGGCTGCCCTCGCCGCTGCAGACGACGGCACGACCGCGCGGTCCTGCGAGGTGCGCGCCGACGGCGAGACGGTGTACACCGAGATGACCTCGGGGCGGCTGGCCTGCGATCGGGTCGCCGAGATCGTCACCGACTACTTCCGGCTCATGCCCACCGAGGCCACGGGCAGTGCGCGCACCGTCGATGCCGACGGCTGGGTGTGCCAGCTGGCCGCGCAGAGCGACAACCGGCTCGGCACCTGCCAATCGCTCGATCAGAAGTGGGAGTTCCAGCTGTTCGATCGGCCCATCGACTGATCTCTCCGCCCGGCTCTGCGCCCCGGCCCCTGGTGTCTTCCCGGCCGGGGCGGGCGGTAGCCGGGCCCGGGTGGTCAGGCCGGTGACGCGGGCCGCCGGCGCGGCTCTAGTCGAACAGTTGCGCCACGGCCGCGCGCCGGTCTTCGGGCGCGAAACCGGCGAGCATCTCGGCCAGCGATGCCAAGTCGCCGCGTTCGGTCTCGCTCATGTCCGCGGCGGCCATCTCGAAAAAGCGGGCCGGCTCGGGCAGCTGGGACTGGTCGACCATCCACAGCAGCAGGTCCCCGTCGTCGGCTGCGGGGGTGAAGGCCACCTCGTCGGGCACTTCGAGTGCGCCGTCGTCCATCGGCTGTGTGCAGTCCAGCCGGTCGGCCTTGACCACCAGTTCGTCCAGGTCCGGGTAGAGCGCGGACCGGTCGGCGAGCTGGCGGTCGAAGGCGACCGAGTCGGTGTCGCCGTCGAACCACAGGTAGGCGGTGTCGCCGTCGGACAGGAACGATGAGGGCCCGAACTGCGGGTCGGTGGTGTCGGCGCGCCAGTGCGCATCGGAGGCCACGGTGATCCGGCCGACCTCACCGGCGGTGACGAACTCGCAGGACACGCTGCGCTCACCGGCAAGGGCCTCGGTGACCATCGTGCGGGTGTCGCCGTACGGATCGTCGCTCTCACCGCCCGGGTCGTCGCCGGCCTGCGCGGCGGTGACGGGGGTGCCGGGCACGGTCTCGTCCGCGGTCTCACCGCCGGAGCAGGCCCCGAGTACCGCCAGTGCGGTCAGCGCGGCGGCGGCGCCCAGCGGGATGCGTGCGGCGGCGACACTCATGCGAGTCGGCGGTCCTTCCCTCGTTCCGGCCGCCGCGACAGCGGGCGGCCGGGCCCTGGTCGCGGGCCCGGAAGCGCACGACGACGCCCGGAAAGGGCGGTCAGGGCATCAGGGTAACGCCCGGATCAGACACCGCCCGGAAGGCGGGTCACACTGCTGCGACCGCCGTCACCGCATACGGGTCCGGGCGGTGGCGGATGGTCACCGCCCGGACCAGGTCGCTCGGATTGTCGGCATCCGTCTACTCGGCGCCCGAGGTCTCGGCGCCGGCCGCGGCGGGGCGGCTCTTGAGCATGCGCTTGAGGCCGAAGCCGTAGATCGCGCCGGAGAGGTAGAAGCCGACCAGCATGCCGAGCACCGCGTAGGAGACTCCGCCGTGCGGCAGGCCGCCGCCGTCGAAGACCTGCAGCGCATACAGGCACAGCGAGCCGAGCAGACCGAAGCCGACGGCGAACAGGCCCCACTTGGGCGATAGGTCCTGCTCGTACAGTTCCGAGGTCGGATCGTCCATCTTGCGGCGCAGCCGGTAGTCCACCAGTGCGACGTTCAGCCACGGGGCCACCCAGTAGCCCAGTGCCATCACGTAGCCCTCGTAGTTGCCGGCCAGGTCGCCCTCGGCCCACCAGCCGAGCAGGAAGCCGAGCACCGAGACCACGAACGGCCCCATGAGCCTGCGTCCCCAGGTGCTCACATCGAGTCCGCCGGCGGAGAACAGGTGGTTGCTCGAGTGCAGGGCGATAGCGTTGGCACTCCATGCGCCGAGGACGACGAACACCATGACCGCGGTGCCGAAGCCGGACGGCAGCAGGCTGGAGAACTGCTGGGTCGGGTTGGAGCTGTCGTCGCCGATGACCATGATTCCGGCCGCCACACCGATGCTCATCAGCAGCATGCTGGAGACGAACAGGCCCACCGAGGAGGCGATGCCGGCGATCTTCGGCGAGGTGGTCGGGGCGTACCGGCTGTAGTCGGTGCTGTAGATGTTCCAGCCGATGCTGTAGGCCCAGGCGAAGCAGGCCACCACCACGACGGCGATCAGGCCGGAGAGGTTCCACGGGCTGCCCGGGTCGTGGGCCGGGGTGACCTGCGCGAAGATCATGATCCCGGCGATCACCAGCATGACAGCCACCAGCGGGAACAGGTAGCGCTGCAGTTGCTTGAAGTCCACGCCCGACCAGGCGAGCAGCAGCTGCACGGCCACCGTGATGGCCAGACCCGCGACCACCGGCAGATCGAAGATGGTCTGCAGGGCAAGGGCTGCCACGAGTGAGTTCACGATGAACCAGCCGTACGAGCTGACCAGGGCGATCACGGTGGTCAGCACCATGTTGCCGGTGTGCCCGAAGTATTTGCGGCCGAGGGTGATCTGCGGGGAGCGCAGATGGACGCCGCGGGCGGTGAGGATGCCGTGGCTCAGTGCGCCGGCGGCGTTACCGAGCACCAGTCCGAGCAGTGCCTGGCCCAGGCTCATGTCCAAAAACAGCACGACGATCATGCCGATGTAGATCGCGCCGAATTCGTTGTGCGGGGTGACCAGCCAGACCCAGAAGTACCACCAGGGACGGCGCTGCTGGTCCGGTGCGGCGCCGGGGGCGGCGGGCTCCGCCTGCGCCGGTGCGGGCCCGTAATGAGCCACCCGGGCGCCCAACGCCGCCGTCTCGTGGCGCGCCATCGCACCATCCCCTTTGTGTCCCTAAGCGGAGAGGGGTCGCCCCGCACCGCCGACTATTCCTGCAGGTCATCGCGACCGTATCGAGGGCTGTGCCATAGGCACCAGCACCCGGCACGGCATCGATGAGATCTGGCACACATAACCCGTCGGGGTGTGAGAGGGGCCTGGGCGGCGGTGCTCGTACTCGCCGGCGGCGTAAGCCGGCCGGGCGGGATCAGTCCACCGGTTCGAGCACCAGCACGGGGATGATGCGGTCGGTCTTGTCCTGATAGTCGGCGTACGGCGGATAGGCCGCGACGGCGCGGTCCCACCACAACTCGCGTTCGGTGCCGGTGAGCTCGCGGGCGCGGTATTGCCCGACGGCGGTGCCGTCGCGCAGGGTGGTCTCGGGCCGGGCGCGCAGATTGAAGTACCAGGCCGGATGCTGCGGGGCGCCGCCCTGGGAGGCGACGGCCGCGTAGCGCCCGTCGTGTTCGACGCGCATCAGCGGGGTCTTGCGCAGTTTCCCGGTGCGCGCGCCGACGGTGTCGATGAGCACTACCGGCATTCCCGCCAGCTCCATGCCCTGCGTGCCGCCGGAGGATTCGATTCTTTCGACCTGGTCGCGCACCCATCTGGTGGGGCTCGGTGCGTATTCGGCGGCGGTCATCGTCCGCGCTCCTTCCGACTCCGGTGACGGGCAGGCCACGAACAGCGGGTGTGCGCCGAGCGTCTCCGATCGGCCGCTCCCCCACCCGGGGCCTGGCACCGATGTTACGCGGGCCAAAGCGCAGTCATGGCCGGCCGAAAGACCGATGTCGAAGGGGGCTCAATCCGCTGCCGTATGCCGACCTACCGACCCCGGTCCTGACTAGAGTCGAAACGACGTCCCTCGGCTACGACAGCGCCGATCAGGGCGCGTAAGGGGTCTCCTGGTAGACGCAGTAGTTCAGCCAGTTGGCGAACAGCAGGTGCCCGTGCCCGCGCCACAGGTTCAGCGGCACCTGATCCGGATCGTCGCCCGGGAAGTAATGGGCCGGCACCGGGACGGGCAGACCCTTCTTGCGGTCACGGCGGTATTCGCGCGCCAAGGTATCGGCGTCGTACTCCAGGTGACCGGGCACGAAGATCTGCCGGCCGTCGGCCGTGGCTGCGAGCAGCACGCCGGCCTCGTCGCTGACCGCGAGCACGTCGACGTCGCCGGAGGCTTCGATGTCTGCGGCGTGCATATCGGTATAGCGCGAGTGCGGGGCGACGAACTGGTCGTCGAAGCCGGTGGTGATCGGCGAGATCGCACCGGTGAGCCGGTGGGTGTAGACCCCGGACAGTTTCTGGTCCATCTCGTACTTCTGCACCCCGTAGTGGTGGTACAGCGCCGCCTGCGCGCCCCAGCACACGTGCAGGGTCGATTGGACGTTGGTGCGCGTCCAGTCGAGCAGGCGGGTCAGCTCGGGCCAGTAGTCGACCTCTTCGAAGTCGAGCCGTTCGACCGGGGCGCCGGTGATGATGACCCCGTCGAAGTGCTGGTCGCGGACCTCATCGAACGTGGTGTAGAACGCGTCGAGATGTTCGGCCGAGGTGGTGCGCGAGACGTGGCTGGCCATGTGCAGCAGCGTGATCTCGATCTGCAGCGGGGTGTTGCTCAGCAGCCGCAGCAGCTGGGTTTCGGCGGCGACCTTGACCGGCATGAGGTTGACGATCGCGATCCGCATGGGGCGGATGTCCTGGTGGCCGGCACGTTCTTCGGACATCACGAAGATCTGCTCGGACTCCAAGATCGCGCGGGCCGGCAGGTCATACGGCATCGTTACAGGCATTTGGTTCCACTCTAGTCACGGCTGGTGAAGCCGCGCACGGGCGGGTGGCGGCGACCCACGGCCCGGCTGCGCTCCCCTCACCCGGTGCTGGTGTGCAGGCCCGCACGGTCACCGGTGGGCAGTACGCGCGGCGGTGACCACCGCAGCATTCACCCGCGTCCGGTCTTGTCCGGGCGCGGCGGCGCGGTCGCGGTGCTCTGCGGGGCGCTCACCGGCACCGACGTCGGATCGTCCGGCCGAGGCGGCACGGGCACCGGCGTAGCCACGGTCAAGAACTGTTCCGCCACTGAAGTCTGGCGCGCGCGATCATCGGCGTCATCGTCGCCCGGAGCGGCGGGGTCATCGTCGCCGGCAGCGGGATCATCGGCCTCGGTGAGCGGGGCGTAGGGCGCGGCCAGACCCAGCTGTTCGGCCGGCAGCTCGGTGTAGCTCTCGGGAGCCGGCGCGGCGGTCTCCCGGGCGGGGTGCCCGGTGGGAAAACCTGCGATGTCCGACATGTCTCGACCGTAGCCGCAGCGGGCGCTGACCCGCCAGGGCATCGCTTCGGGCGGAGCCGGGATACAGGCGGCCTGCCCTGACTACCTGCTCATCGGGCTGCGGCGAACTGGCGCACCGCCCGGGTCTGCTCCGCTGTGCCCAGGTAGGCCACCAGTTGCGCGCCGAGCAGCTCGCGCAGTGCGGTCACCAACTCGGGCTGACTCATCCCGGCGGCTGCATGGTCGGCCGCCAGGTCGGGGCGCGGATGCGAAGTGGCCATCGGTGAACACCTCCTGCGCCCAGGGTAGATCCCGCTCGGTCTGCCCCCGGGCACATCGCGGCGGATGAGCCGGGCGGTGCGCGGTCACCCAGTTCCGCCGCTGCCGCGGCGGGTCAGGCCTGGGCGTCTGCCCCGACCCGTCGGCGCAGCACCTGGGCGCGGTCGCTGCGCAGGAACACCAGCACCAGCTCGCCGACCTGCTGGCGGCCCACGTCTTCGAGCAGACGCGCGTAGACGGCGAGCTGGGTCCAGTAGTCCTCCAGTGTCGCGGCGGAGACCCCGATGTCGGTCTTGTAGTCGACCACCGTGAGTGTCCCGTCACCTGCCCGGTAGACCAGGTCGGCGATGCCCTCGACGGGCCGGCCGCCGACCGTGCCGGTCATGGGCAACTCGCGCCAGTGCTGCGGCGCGGCCGCGGCTTGGCGCACCGGCTCGGCGGCGTGTGCGGCGCGCACGAGGTCGATGAACCGGTCGGTGTCGGTGATCTCGGCGGCCTGGGCGGCCGCGCGGATGCGGTCCTCGTCGATCTCGGCGGCCGGGTCGAGATCGGCGAGCACCAGGTGCAGCGCGTCACCGAAGCCGGTGCCCGATTCGGTCGCATCGATCGCCGCGCGCACCTGTTCGGGTCCGGCCGGGCCGGGCACGGTGACCGCGGCGCGCACCGCGTCCGCGGCCGGATCATCACCGGCGACGATTCTCGTCGCGGACAGCAGGGACGGCTCGGCGCTGCGCTCGGCGATGGTGCGCTTCTCCT
>JAJYRZ010000052.1 GCA_021793835.1 Actinomycetes bacterium
CGTCCTGATCAGGCCCCGTCAAGGCAAGCGGGCCCGGCGTCCCCGGCCGACCTAGCCGAGCGGACGAGACCGGCGGGGCGGGTCGCCCGGGAACGTCACATCGACTCCCCTCAGGGAGCCGGCCCCGCCGGTCTGATGTGCGGTCCGCGTGGCGCGGCCCGCACTGGCGTATGCCGTCAGCGCACGGTCATGACCACATCGGCCAGAGCCGGGGCCTCCTCGCGCTCGACCACCACGGCGGAGGCGAGGATCTGATCGCCGTCGCGCCAGGCGCGCACCCGCAGCGTCTCGCCCGGGAACACGATCCCGGCGAAGCGGGCCTTGTAGCCGGCGACCTCGGTGACGTCGCCGCCGAGCAGACCGTCCACGAGGGTCTTGGCGACCACCCCGTAGGAGCACAGGCCGTGCAGGATCGGCCGCGGGAAGCCCGCGCCCTCGGCGAACGCCGGATCGGAGTGCAGCGGGTTGCGGTCGCCGCACAGCCGGTACAGCAGGGCCTGCTGCGGCAGGATCGGCGCGTCGATCACCGCATCGGGCTCGCGATCGGGCAGCTCGACCTTGTCCGAGGGTCCGCGTTCGCCGCCGAAGCCGCCCTCACCGCGGGCGAAGATCGACGAGCGGGTGGTCCACAGGGGCTGGCCGTCGGCGTCGACCGTCTCGGCCTCCTGGACGATGACCGCGGCCTTGCCCTTGTCCCACACATCGGAGATGCGGGTGCGGGTGGTGCCCTGCCCGTTGGCCGGGATCGGCCGGTGCACGGTCACCTCCTGGCTGCCGTGGACGACCTTGGCCAGGTCGATGTCCACGCCCGGGAACTGCACCTTCGGCGGCTCGGAGACGTGGAAGGTCGCGGCCACGGTGGCGAAGGTCGGCAGCACCTGCGAGTCGTCGTCGCGCAGATAGCGCAGCTCACCGGGGTCGGTGAACGCGGCGCCCGCGCCCACCCCCAGGTGGTAGAGCTGCACGTCCGAGCTGGTCCAGGAGAACTCCTGGGTGGGAAGTTCGGCGCCGATGGCGACCGAGGGATCGATGGGCACTGGTTAGCTCACTCCCGTTGAGTCAGTCGAGGGACTTGGCCTTGTCGGCCAGGTCCAGAACGGCCAGGTACGCGAAGGTCATGGCGGGCCCGATGGTGGCCCCGGGACCAGCATAGGTGTGTCCCATCACCGGCGACGATACGTTCCCGCTGGCGTAGAGCCCGTCGATGACCGTGCCGTCCTCGCGGGTGACCCGGCCGACGGTGTCGGTGAGCACCCCGCCCTTGGTGCCCAGGTCGCCGGGCACCATCTTGATCGCGTAGAACGGCGCCTTGTCGATCCGGCCCAGCGAGGGGTTGGGCTTGTTGCGCGGATCGCCGTAGTAGTGGTCGTAACCGGACTCGCCGCGACCGAAGTCCGGATCGTGGCCGGCGTCGGCGAAGCCGTTGAACCGCTCGACCGTGGCGGTCAGGCCCTCGACCGGCACACCCATCTTCTCGGCGAGCTCGGCGACGGTGTCGGCCTTGACCACCACGCCGGCCTTGAGCCAGCGCCCCGGGAACGGGGTGCGCGGGGTGATGCCGGCGAAGGTGTAGCGGTTGCGGTAGCGCTGGTCGAGCACCATCCAGTTCGGGATGTTCTCGCCCGGGCCCTCGCCGCGGCCCCACTTGCCGCCGTACATCGCGTGGGTGGCCTCGACATAGGGCGAGGACTCGTTGACGAACCGCTCGCCGCGGTCGTTGACCATCATCGAGCCGGGCAGGGACCGCTCGGACAGGGCGAACCACGGCCCGCCGGTCAGCGGGATGGTCGGGCCCCACCAGGAGTCGTCCATGAAGTCCACGCCCGCACCGAGCTTCTGCGCGGCCAGGATGCCGTCACCGGTGTTGGCCTTGGCCCCCACGGTCCACTCGGTGCCGATCGGGGCGCGCTGGTACTTCTTGCGCATCTCGTCGTTGTGCTCGAACCCGCCCGAGGCCAGGATCACCCCGAGGCGTGCGGTGAAGGTCTTCTCGCCCTCGGGCGTGGCGACGGTGGCGCCGGTGACCTTGCCGTCCTCACCGGTGACCAGATCGGTCAGTGCGTGCTCGAGCAGGATCGGCACCCCGGCCTCGGCCACACCCAGGCGCAGCCCGGCGATCAGCGCCTGACCGCGCACCAGCAGATCCTTGCCGCGCAGCTTGGCGGCCAGGAAGCGGCCACCCACGCGCAGGGCGCGCAGCGGGCCGCGCGGGTTGCGGGCGATCAGGTTCAGCCAGCGGTAGTCGGCCTGGGTGATCACGAAGTTCTTCGGCGCCTTGACGTAGTCCGGCTCCAGGTTCGCCCGGTCCTCGCCGAGACGGTTGCCGTCGAAGGGCACCGGTTCGACCGAGCGCCCGCCCAGGCGCCCGCCCGGGGCCTCGGGGTAGTAGTCGGAGTACTCGGGCACCCAGGTCAGTTCGAGCGGCGAGTTCGCCAGCACGAACGAGAGCATCTCCGGCCCGCGGTCGAGATAGGTGTCGATCCGGTCGGCGTCGACGGTGTCGCCGATGATCGAGTGCAGGTAGGTCCGGGCGGCCTCCTCGGTGTCCTCCACGCCGCATTCGCGCAGCACCGTGTTGTTCGGGACCCACACCCCACCGCCGGAGCGGGCGGTCGAACCACCGTAGTGGGGGGCCTTCTCCACGATCACGGCCTTGAGTCCGTGATGGGCCGCAGTCAGTGCCGCCGCCATGCCCGCACCGCCGCTACCGACGATGACGATGTCGTATTCGAGATCACTCATGTAGAACAGGTTATAGAATGGCTCGAGGTGTCACGCATCCGCGTTGGTCTGCGACGATCGATGTCGGGCGCGTGTGTGATCGAAACATGTTCTACCAGCCGATTTGAGAAGGGGGCCGCCCGATGGCGACTACGCAGGGCAGCGATACCGCACCGGAATGGGACCTGACCACCGACGTCCTGATCGTCGGATACGGAGGTGCGGGGGTCGCTGCGGCGATCGAGGCGCGTGAGGCCGGTGCCCGGGTCCTGGCGGTGGACCGGTTCGCCGGGGGCGGGGCGACCGCGATCTCCGGCGGCATCGTCTACGCCGGCGGCGGTACGGCCGTTCAGCGGCTCGCCGGGGTCTCCGACGACGCCGAGCAGATGTACAACTATCTCGCGCTCGAGGTGGGCGACGCGGTCTCCGAGCAGGTGCTGCGCCGATTCTGTGCGGAGTCGCCGGCGATGATCGAGTGGCTGGCCGGCCACGGGGTGCCGTTCCATGCCTCGCTGTGCCCGTACAAGACCTCGTACCCGAACAACGACTACTTCCTGTACTACTCCGGCTCCGAGGCCGCCGGCGGCTTCCGCGACGCCGCGGTGCCCGCCCCGCGCGGCCACCGCGCGCACGGCAAGGGCATGTCGGGCCAGACGCTGTTCGATTCACTGGCCGCCACGGCCGCCGGGCTCGGGGTGGATCTGCTGGCCTACACCCGGGTGACCGATCTGGTCACCGATGCGAGCGGCCGGGTGATGGGCGTGGAGGCCGAGACGATGCGCCAGGCCCCGCGCTGGGCGCAGAAGCTCTATGCGCGCCTGGCCCGGATCTCCGACAAGCCGGGGGTGTACCAGCAGGATCTGCGGCGGATCATGCAGCGCCGGCTGCGGGCGCTGGAGGCGAAGTACCTCACGCCGATCCGCATCGGCGCCGCGGGCGGGGTGGTGATCACCACCGGCGGGTTCATCGCCAACCGGGAGATGGTGCGCCGCTACGCCCCGGATTACCGGCACGGACTGCCGCTGGGCACCGCGGCCTGCGACGGCTCGGGCATCGAGATGGCCCAGTCGCTGGGGGCGGCGACCGACAAGATGGGGGAGGTGTCGGTGTGGCGGTTCATCACCCCGCCGACGACCCTGTTGTCGTCGGTGTCGGTCAACCGCGCCGGCGAGCGCATCGGCGACGAGTCGCGCTACGGCGCGGCGATGGGCCGGGAGCTGGTCGCCGAGCACGGCGGGCACGGCTGGCTGGTGCTCGACGCCGACCAGATGGCTCAGGCGCGCAAGGAGGCCCGCACCCAGACCGTGTGGTTCCAGTGGCTCCAGGGTGAGACCCTGCTGCGCACCCGCGCCACGTCCGGGCAGACCGTCGAGGAGGCCGCGGCCAAGGCCGGTATCGATCCGGCCGGGGTGCGCGCGACGGTCGATGCGCACAACGCGGCCCTGGCCGCCGGCCGGCCCGATCCGGCCGGCAAGCCCGCCGAGTTCGTCCGTCCGGTGCGCACCGCCCCGTTCACCCTGCTGGACGTGTCCACCGCGCCGGCGATGACCTTCCCGACCCCGATGCTGACCCTCGGCGGGCTGGTGGTCGACGAGGAGACCGGCGCGGTGCGCACCACCGGCGGCGGGACGGTGCCGGGCCTGTATGCGGCCGGCCGGGCCGCGGTGGGCATCTGCTCGAACTCGTACGTCTCCGGACTGTCGGTGGCCGACGCGATCTTCTCCGGCCGCCGGGCCGGGGTCGCCGCAGCCGCAGCGCAGACCGTCGCCGCGGCGCAGACCACCGACCGGTAGGCCGGGGCATACCCGGTCCGGCCTACCGCGCCGGACCGGGGCAGGCCCCGGTCCGATCGGCCACTGCCACGACGAAGGCCGCGGGGCGGACGCTGATCCAGCGTCCGCCCCGTGGCCTTCGATCTATATGTCGGGCGCCGCCCCGAGGGGAGCGGATCGCCCGGCGCCCGGTCAGTTCTCGCCGGACACGGTCTCCTTGGCCCAGCGGTAGTCGGCCTTGCCCGACGGCGAGCGCCGGATCTGGTTGACGAACACCAGCGAGCGCGGCGCCTTGTAGCCGGCCAGCACCGACTTCAGGTGCTCGCGCACATGCTCCAGGCTCGGCTCGTCGTGCCCGTCGCGCAGCTGGACCACCGCGGCCACGGACTGCCCGAACTTCGGGTCCGGAGCGCCGGCGACCAGGGCGTCGAGGATGGCCGGGTGGCTCTTGAGGGCCTGCTCGACCTCCTCGGGGAACACCTTCTCCCCGCCGGTGTTGATGCAGCCCGAGCCGCGGCCGAGCACGATGATCGACCCGTCCGCCTCGACCTGGGCCATGTCGCCGAGCACCGAGAAGCGCACCCCGTCCTTGACCGGGAAGGTCTCCGCGGACTTCTCCGGATCACCGAAGTACTCCAGCGGCACGTGCCCGCGACGGGCCAGATAGCCGATCTGATCCGAACCCGGCTCGATCGGCTCGAGCAGCTCGTCGACCACCACGGTGTGCGCACTGGCCTGCAGGCGCAGCACGCCCTCCTCGTCCATCGTCACCACCCCGTCCGACCCGGACTCCGAGGCGCCGAAGTTGTCGCGGATCATCAGGTTCGGCAGCTTGGCCAGAAGTTTCTCCCGTGAGGCCTGCGACCAGATCGCCCCGCCCGAGGCGACCGAGAACAGCGAGGACACGTCGTAGTCGTCGAAGTTGGCGACCAGTTCGTCGACCATCGGCACCGCCATCGCGTCGCCGACGAGCATGATGATCTGGATCTGCTCGGCGCCGACCAGCTTCAGCGCCTCGACGTGATCGAAGTTGCGCATCAGCACCTGCTTGGCGCCGAGGAAGAACGCCTGGAACAGCGAGTAGCTCGCGGCGCCGTGCATCAGCGGCGCGGTGACCAGGAAGGTCAGCGGCGGCATCTCCTGCGCGGCGGCGGTGACCTCGTCGATCGTGGTGCGCGGATCGCCGTAGGGGTTACCGCCGGACAGCGCCGCGTAGTAGAAGTCCTCCTGCCGCCAGACCACGCCCTTGGGGTGGCCGGTGGTGCCGCCGGTGTAGACGATGAAGCGGTCGTCGGCCGAACGCTCCGGGAAGTCGCGGGCGTCGGAGGCCTCGGCGAGCGCGTCGTCCAGGCTGCGCAGCGCCACCCCGGCCTGTGCGGCCGCGGCGGTGAGATCGGCGGCCGGCTCGCCGACCACCAGGATCGACTTCAGGTCCGGGCAGTCGGCCAGCACCGCGGCCACCAACGGGGTGAACTCCGCATCGACCAGCAGCAGTGCCGACTTGGAGTTGGTGTAGAGGTACTGCAGTTCGGCCTCGGTGTACCGGTAATTGATGTTCACCGGCACGGCGCGGGTCTTGAGCGCACCGAGCAGCGCCTCGATGTAGACGTTGCTGTTGCGCATGTGCATCGCGACGTGGTCACCGGTCTGCGCGCCGGCCGCGGCCAGGGCGTGGCCCATGCGGTTGGCGGCCGCGTCGAGCTCGGCGTAGGTCCACCGGCGGCCTTCGAAGACGAGGGCCTCGCGCTCACCGATCGTGTCGGCGAGGCCTTCGAAGATATCGGCTAGATTCACAGGCTTTCCACCACTTCTACTCGTCGTAGGAGACGGTCACGCTGTCGGAGACCGCGATCGACTGGCAGCCCAGGCGGATGCCGTCGGCGATGTCCTCGGGTTCGAGGATCTCATTGTGAAGCATCTCGACGTCGCCGTCGAGGACCATGCACGCGCATGCACTGCAGGCGCCCTGGCGGCAGGAGAAGGGTGCGTCGAGCCCCTTGCTCAGCAGGAAGTCGAGCAGCTTGGTCTCCCGCGGCCAGGAGTACTCGTGGGTCTCCCCGTCCAGGTTCACCGTCAGCTCCACCCCGGGCTCGTCGTCCTCGGCGGGCTCGGCGATGACGATCTCCTCGAACGGATCGCCCTCGATCGACTGGAACACCTCGATGTGCACCTGACCGTGGGACATGCCCAGATCCTCGCGCAGCGCCTGTTCGGCCGCGTCCATGAACGGGCCGGGCCCGCAGATGAAGGCCTCGGCCTCGGTGAACGGGGCCGCCAGCGCGGCCAGGCCGGCCCGGGTGGGCAGGCCCTGCAGCGACTCGAGCCAGTGCACGATCGTCAGCCGCTCGGGATGGGCCGCGGCCAGCTCGCGCAGGGTCTCGCGGAAGATCACCGCCTCCGGGTCGCGGTTGGCGTAGATCAGCGTGACCTTGCCGGTGCCGGCGTGCAGCGCCGACTTCAGGATCGAGATCACCGGGGTGATGCCCGACCCGGCGGCCAGCAGCAGCAGATCCCGGTCCAGGTCCTTGGGCACGAACATGCCCGAGGGGGCCAGCACGCTGACCTCCATGCCGGCCTCGAGGTTGTCGCAGATCCAGTTCGAGGCGTAACCGTCGATGGTGCGCTTGACCGTCACGGTCGGCTTCTCGTCCAGCAGCGGCGAGCTCGACAGCGAATAGCTGCGCGCCACCGAACCGGTCCGGTCGCTGGGGATGCGCAGGGTGAGGAACTGGCCGGGCTGGTAGTCGAACCGGCCCTGGGACTCGGCCGGCAGGTCGAAGACCAGCGAATGGGCCTCGGCCGTCTCGGCGACGACCTCGGCGATCGTCAACGTGTGCACGTGGTTGCCGACCGGTCCGGTGCCGCCGTCCTGCTGGGGGGTGCCGTTGTTCGCGGCCTCAGGCATCGCTCTCGTCCTTCGATCTGTCTGGGTCTTCGGGCAGTGGGATCGCACCGACCTTGACAGCATGCATGATCGAGGCGTCCAGATCGGGGCAGCCGTCTTGTAGAGCGGACGGTGTGCCGGCTCGGGCCCCTTCGGCCAGTCGCGGGCACGAGGTGACCGCATCGGAGCGCCACTGCACGCTGGTGTGGAACTGGGTGTTCTTCTTCACCAGAACCTCGGTCCCACAGCGCTTGCACTCTACCGGCAGCATCCCCTCGCGGGTGTAGCGGTGCCGATCCGCCTCGGTGGCGGCGCTGACCTGTGCCGCCACCGAGGGGTCGGTGATCGGGTCGAATTTGGCCCAACCGCGCGCATCGGTCACGACTCAGGCCTCGGCCTTCTCCGCCGCGGCCTTCTCCTCCGCCATACGCTCGAGGTTCTCCTGAACCTCCTGCTCCCAGCTCTCGTTCGCCTTGGTGGTGTCGACCTCGTACTCGAAGCGCTGGGTCATCTCCTCGGTGACGTCGGCGCGGTCGACGTAGAACTGCTCGTACCAGCGGCGCAGCTGGTAGACCGGACCGTCGTTGTCACACAGCAGCGGGTTGTCGATCTTGGTCTTGTTCTGCCAGATCGCCACGTCCTGCAGGAAGCCCTCGGAGATGCCCTCGGTGAACTTCTCGGCCAGCTTGTCGGCCAGTTCGCCGTCGACGCCCTCGGGCTTCTTGACCGACACGCCCCACTGCAGGACGAACGAGTCCTGGGTGACCGGGTAGTGGCAGTTGATCAGCACCGACTCGACGGTGTAGCCGCTGTAGGTGTTGATCAGCGGGTTGATCATGTAGCTCGGGCCGTAGTAGGCGGCGACCGATTCGAGCAGGGTGTCCCCGCCGTACTGCGAGGCCATGCCGATGTCCGGGCGGCCCTTGGTGTTGAGCCACTGCGAGGCGACCTGGCCGTCGAAGATGTTCTTGAAGTAGGTCGGGAAGGCGTAGTGGATGTAGAAGAAGTGCGCCATGTCGACGACGTTGTCGACGATCTCCCGACAGTTCGAGCCCTCGATCAGCAGCGAGTTCCAGGTCCAGTCGGTCCACTCCGGGGTGCCCGGGCCCTCGATCTCGGGGATGTAGTCCTCGGGCTCGCCGTTCTCGGGGTCGTTCCAGACGAACAGCTGGCCGTTGCGCACCATGGTCGGCCAGGCCTGGGTGCGGGCCCGCATCGGCACGCGCTTGGCGTAGGGGATGTCCTTGCAGCGGCCGTCGCCGCCCCAGCGCCAGTCGTGGAACGGGCAGGCGATCTCGTCGCCCTTGATGGTGCCCTGGGACAGGTCCCCGCCCATGTGGCGGCAGTAGGAGTCGAGCACGTTGAGCTCGCCCTTGGTGTCCGCCCACACCACGAGCTTGGCGCCGAAGGCGTTGATCTGGTGGGGCTTGCCGTCGCGGAAATCGCGCTCGAGCCCGATGCAGTGCCAGCCGCGTGCGTAGCGGTCGCGGGCCTGGCCGACATCGATCGTGCGTACCGAATCGGATGCGGTGGTCGACATGGGTGTCACTTCCTCGCCGTCAAAGGAACACGTTCTGGGTAGAACAGGTTACAGAAATAATACTATCCGGGACCGGCGTGGTCACCCTCGCGGGAGCAATGACCGTCATGTCCGGTGTGTGGGCCTGGCGCCGACCGGATTGAGAACGTGTTCTAGTCTGACAGTGTCCACGGCGGCATCGCCGGGCAAGCAAGAGGGGAGAGCCCGATGGGTAATGGTCACAGCGTGGTTCCGCAGCACGAGGTCCTCGACAGGATCGATGCGCTGCTCCCGGCCGTCCGCGCGCGTGCGGACGAGGCGGAGCAGCTGCGGGTGCTGCCCGAGCAGACCCTGACCGATCTGACCGAGGCGGGCTTCTTCCGGCTGCTGCAGCCGGCCCGCTGGGGCGGCTACGAGGCCGACCCGACCGTCTTCTACACCGCGGTGCGCAAGCTGGCCTCGGCCTGCGGGTCGACCGGCTGGGTCGCCGGCATCGTGGGCGTGCACAACTGGCACCTGGCGCTGTTCGACGAGCGCGCCCAGCAGGACGTGTGGGGCGAGGACTCGAACGTGCGCATCTCCTCGTCGTACGCGCCGATGGGTTCCGGCGAGGTCGTCGAGGGCGGCTACAAGGTCAACGGCGCCTGGGCCTGGTCTTCGGGCAGCGCGCACTGCGACTGGGTGGTCGTCGGCGGGCCGGTGTTCAAGGACGGCAAGCCGGTCGACTTCGTCAGCTACCTGATCCCGCGCGCGGACTACGAGATCGACGACGTCTGGCACGTGGTGGGTCTGAAGGGCACCGGTTCGAACACCATCGTGGTCAAGGACGCGTTCGTGCCCAGCCATCGGGTGCTCAGCTTCCGCAAGATGGCCGACCTGTCCGCGCCGGGTCTGGAGCGCAACACCGCGCCGCTCTACCGGATGCCGTGGGGCACCATCCATCCGACCACGATCACCACCCCGATCGTGGGTATGGCCTTCGGGGTCTACGACGCCCACGTCGAGCACCAGGGCAAGCGCGTGCGCGCCGCCTACGCCGGCGAGAAGGCCAAGGACGATCCGTTCGCCAAGGTGCGCGTGGCCGAGGCGGCCAGCGACATCGACGCCGCCTGGACGCAGGTGATCGGTAACGTGGCCGAGGAGTACGCCCTGCTGGTGGCCGGCGAGGAGGTGCCGATGAAGCTGCGGGCTCGCGCCCGCCGGGACCAGGTGCGCGCCACCGGCCGCGCGGTCGAGGCCATCAACCAGCTGTTCGAGGCCTCGGGCGCGACCGCGCTCAACGAGGGCACCGTGATCCAGCGGCTGTGGCGCGACGCGCACGCCGGCCGGGTGCACGCGGCCAACGACCCCGAACGCGCCTACGTGATGTACGGGAACTCGGAATTCGACCTGCCGCTCGGCGACACGATGGTCTGACAAGGAGACGCAACCGAAAATGAGCATCCGCAGTTTGGGATACCTGCGCATCGAGACGCAGGACGTGCCGGCCTGGCGCGAGTACGGGTTGAAGGTCCTCGGCATGGTCGAGGGCAGGGGCGCCGACAGCGAATCGCTGTACCTGCGCATGGACGACTTCCCGGCCCGCGTGGTGATCGTGCCCGGCGAGGCCGAGCGCATCCAGGCCATGGGCTGGGAGTGCGCCAACGCCGAGGGGCTGCAGGAGGTCCGCGACCGGCTCACCGCCGCGGACTGGCCCTTCGAGGAGGCCACCGAGGCCGAGCTGGCCGAGCGCGCGGTGGTCGGGATGATCAAGACCCGTGACGCATCGGGCTACCAGCTGGAGATCTTCCACACCGTGGCCCTGCAGCACCGCCGCGTGGTCAGCCCCTACGGGCACCGTTTCGTCACCGGCGACCAGGGGCTCGGCCACATCGTGCTGGCCACCAAGGACGACGCCGCCGACCTGGAGTTCTACCGGGACGTGCTCGGCTTCCGGCTGCGCGACTCGATGCGCCTGCCCCCGCAGGTCGTCGGCCGTGAAGAGGGCGAGGAGCCGGCCTGGCTGCGCTTCCTCGGCGTCAACCCCCGGCACCACTCGCTGGCCTTCGCGCCGCTGCCGAACCCGACCGGCATCGTGCACTTCATGGTCGAGGTGGAGAACTCCGATGACGTGGGACTGGCTCTGGACCGGGCGTATCGTCGCGAGGTAAAGATGTCGGCGACGCTCGGCCGGCACGTCAACGACCAGATGCTGTCCTTCTACATGAAGACCCCCGGCGGCTTCGACCTGGAATACGGGTGCGAGGGGCTGCAGGTCGACGACGACGACTGGATCGCGCGCGAGAGCACCGCGGTGAGCCTGTGGGGCCACGACTTCACGATTGGATTCAAGTAGGAACATGACGGATACGGCACCGGCGCAGCTCGACGGCAGGGCCCTGCGGGACCTGTACGGGCAGTTCGCCTCGGGGATCACCATCATCACCACCGACGGCGCGGACGGACCGGTGGGCTTCGCCTGTCAGTCCTTCGCGGCCCTGTCGCTCGAGCCGCCGCTGGTGCTGTTCTGCCCGATGAAGACCTCCCGCTCCTGGCAGGCCATCGAGGCCACCGGGCGCTTCGCGGTCAACATCCTGGCCGAGGAGCAGCAGGAGACCTGCGCGGTGTTCGGTTCGCGCCACCCCGACAAGTTCGGGGCGGTCGACTGGCATCGGTCCGAGTCCGGTCAGCCGCTGCTCGACGGTTCGCTGGCCTGGATCGACTGCACCGTGGAGACCGTGCACGAGGGCGGGGACCACTACGTGGTCTACGGCCGGGTGCACGACTTCGCGGTCGGCGAGGGCACCTCGGGCAAGCCGCTGCTGTTCTACCGCAGCCAGTACACCGGCATCGCACCGGAGAAGAGCGAGCCGGCGCCCTGGCGCGACGACCTGGAGGAGTTCCTGTTCACCGCCGCCGACGGTGACACCTGGCTGTGACGCCGACCGCTTGAGCGGCCGCCGACCCCGCGGGGTCGGCGGCCGCTTCGTATCGTGGACCGGTCCGCCCGCCACCCCCGCTATCGGAGCCGCCCTGTGTCCGCGCCCCCGTCCGCCCTGCGCCGCGGACTCACCGCCCGGCACGTGGGCTTCATCGCGCTCGGCTCGGCCATCGGCACGGGCCTGTTCTACGGTTCGGCCGAGGCGATCCGGGCGGCCGGCCCGGCGGTGCTGATCGCCTACGCGATCGGCGGGCGCGGTGGTCTACGCGGTGCTGCGGGCCCTCGGCGAGATGGCGGTGGCCGACCCGGTGCCCGGCTCGTTCGGCGAGTACGCCGGCCGGCACCTGGGCCCGCTGGCCGGCTTCACCACCGGGTGGACCTACGTGTTCGAGATGGTGATCGTGTGCATCGCCGACGTCACCGCCTTCGGCGTCTACATGGGCCTGTGGTTCCCGGACGTGCCCCGCTGGATCTGGGTGCTGGCCGTGGTCGCCCTGGTCGGCGGGCTCAACCTGATCTCGGTGTCGGTGTTCGGCGAGATGGAGTTCTGGTTCACCGCGGTCAAGGTGCTGGCGATCGTGGCGATGATCGTCTGCGGGGCGCTGATCGTGGCCTTCGGCGTCGGGACCGGCGGGGCGGCCACGGGGGTGTCGAACCTGTGGAGTCACGGCGGCTTCGCGCCCAACGGGGTGGCCGGGATCATCGCCTCGCTCGCGGTGGTGATGTTCGCCTTCGGCGGCACCGAGATCATCGGGGTCACCGCCGGTGAGGCCCAGTCGCCCGAGCGCACCATCCCGCGCGCGGTGCGCACCGTGCCGCTGCGCATCCTGCTGTTCTACGTGCTCACCCTCGCGGTGATCATGTCGATCAGCCCCTGGGACACGATCGACGGCGACGCCAGCCCGTTCGTGTCGATCTTCTCCACCCTGGGGATGGGGGCCGCGGCCACGGTGCTCAACGTCGTGGTGATCACCGCCGCGGTGTCGGCGATCAACTCCGACATCTTCGGGGCGGGCCGGATGATGTACGGGATGGCCATGCGCGGGCAGGCGCCGAAGGCGCTGGCCACCGTGAGCGTCCGGGGCGTGCCGTGGGTGACCGTGGCGGTGATGGTCGGCGCCCTGCTGGTCGGGGTGCTGCTGAACTATCTGATCCCGGACCGGGTGTTCCCGCTGATCGCGGCCGTGGCCACCTTCGCCACGGTGTGGGTGTGGCTGATGATCCTGCTCTCCCAGCTCGCCTCCCGGCGCGCGATGGACCCGGCGCAGACGGCCGCCCTGGCCTATCCGGTGCGCTGGCACCCGTACCCGACGATCGCGGCGGCGGCCTTCATCGTCTTCGTCTTCGGGGTGCTGGCCTGGCTGCCCGAGACCCGGGTGGCGATCTACGTCGGGGTGGGCTGGCTGGCGGTGCTGGCCGCGGCCTACCGATGGTCGGCCGGGCGCCGACCCGCCCGCCTGTGACCGTCGGTACCGGTTACTGTGTCCCCATGGCGAACAGCGGCCCGATCATCTGGCATTGGCAGACGAGTGCGAAATCACGCGCGGTCGCGACGGCGGCGCGCGCCTTCGTCAAACCTGTGATGACCTTCTGGCCGATGACCGACCGGGGCATCGACGCGGCCTCGCGGCTCAACGCCCGCCTGGCCGCCCGGCTGCCCCGGCCCGTCGGTGCCGGCATCGTCGACGACGTGCTCGCGGGACGGCCCTGCGAGGTCACCCGCCCGGTGGCGCCGGCGCAGACCTCCCTGGCCGGGGTGGCGATCCTGTACCTGCACGGCGGGGCCTTCCTGTTCGGCGGGCCGGCGACCCACCGGCCGCTGACCACGCGGCTGAGCGCGGACGCCGGGGTGGAGGTGTACTCGCTGGACTACCGGCAGCTGCCCGAGGCCCCCGTGGCCGCCTCGGTCGACGATGCGATCGAGGCCTACCTCGAGCTGCGCGAACGGCTCGGCGACGACGCCCGCGTGGTGGTGGCCGGGGACTCCGCGGGCGGCTACCTGGCGATGAAGGTCGCCGAACTGGCGGCGGCGCGCGGTGAGCCCGCCCCGCTGGCGGTGGTGGCCTACTCGCCGCTTCTGGACCTGGACTTCGCCACCGCGCACCCGCGCGACTTCCTGCGCCGGGACGCCTACCTGCCGCTGCGGCCGCTGCCCGCCCTGGGTGAGCGCTGGTCGGCCGGCGAGATCGAGGGCGCCCGCTCGCCGATCGACGCACCGGTCGAAGGTTTCCCGCCGGTGATGATGGTGGCCGCAGAGAACGAGATGCTGCGCCTGGACATCGAGACGATGACCCACCGGCTCGACGACGCCGGCATCGACGTCCAGACCCACATCTGGGCCGGCCAGGTGCACGCCTTCCCGGTCATCGGCGACGTGCTGCCGGAGTCGCGGCAGGCCATCGCCGACACCGTGGCCTTCCTGCGCCGGGCCGCCGAGTGGTCCGAGTCCGGTGCGCCGGACACCGGGCGGGCCGCCGGCTCCTGACCGGAAGCCCGTCACGCCGATCGCGCGACTTGCGATCGGCGTGATTTTGAATCGAATACTTGCGAATGTGGAAAGTTCTCGCTTACCCTTGAGTCATGACGGACCAGGGCATCGGTGAGCGGGCACGCGCCGCGATCGGCGACTCGGGCCTGACTCAGCGCGAGGTGTGCGAACGCATCGGCATCGACGAGACGAAGCTGTCGAAGTCGTTGGCCGCCCGGCGCCGGTTCACCGCCCGCGAGCTGCTCGACCTGGCCACCGCTACCGGGGTGACCGTGCACTGGCTGCTCTCGGCAGGCGGTGAGGCCGCCGCGGTGCCCGGACCGGAATCCCTGCCCACCCGGCACAGCGAGAGCGCCGACCAGGCGCGTCGGCGCCGCGAGATCATCGAGCAGGCCTGGTGGCTGTTCGCCGACCGCGGCTACGACGGGGTGCGGGTCGGCGAGATCGCGGCCGCCGCCGACATGTCCACGGCCGCCGTGCACTACTACTTCCCGACCAAGCGCACCATCTTCATCGAGGTGCTGCGCTATTCGGTCAAGCTCGCCTTCGACCGGCAGAGCGCGGCACTGGGCGCGATCGACGACCCGGACGCCCGGCTGCGCGAGCTGATCCGGTTGCAGTCCCCGGTGGGCCGGCGCGGCCGGGCCGAATGGTCGATCTGGCTGCAGGTGTGGAATTCGGTGGCCACCACCGGTGAACCCGGCACCGCACACGGCGACAGCTACCGGCGCTGGTGGCGCACGGTGCGCGAGATCGTCGCCGAAGGCCAGCGCCGCGGGGTGTTCCGCGCCGAGCCGCTCGACGAGACGGTCGATGCGCTCACCGGGTTCATCGACGGCTTCGGGGTGCGCGTGCTCACCGGCATGGCCACCGCCGAACAGATGACCGCCCAGGTCGACCGCTACATCGACCGCGTCCTGCGGACGACCTCGGACGCGCCTGCCGCGCCCGCACCCGACCACCCGCGACCTTCGCCCGCCCCGACCGGGGACTAGCGGCGAGACCAACGAACTAAGGAGTGACCATGTCCAAGCCCGTGATCATCACCTGCGCCGTCACCGGCGCGGGCGACACCGCCGGCCGGTCCGAGCACGTGCCGGTGACCCCCGAGCAGATCGCCGCCTCGGCGATCGACGCCGCACGTGCCGGTGCGGCGATCGTGCACGTCCACGTGCGCGACCCCGAGACCACGCTCGGCTCGCGCAAGGTCGAGTACTACGCCGAGGTCAAGAAGATCCTCGACGCCGCCGATGTCAATCCGGTGCTGAACATGACCGCCGGGATGGGTGGGGATCTGGTGATCGACCCGGCCGACCCGCTCACCCCGATCGAGGGCACCGACCTGGTCAACCAGGAGACCCGGCTCGCCCACGTCGAGGCGCTGCGCCCGGAGATCTGCACCCTGGACTGCGGCACCCTGAACTTCGGCGAGGGCAGCTCGATCTACATCTCCACCCCCGACATGATGCGCGAGGGCGCCGCGCGGATCCGCGAGCTCGGCGTCAAGCCCGAGCTGGAGTGCTTCGACACCGGCAACGTCTGGTTCGCCAACGTGATGTACGAGGAGGGGCTGCTCGACGACCCGCCGTTCTACCAGATCTGCCAGGGCATCCCCTACGGGGCGCCGGCCGACCCGGGCCTTCTGGCCGCGCAGGTCGCGATGCTGCCCGCAACGGCCGAGTTCACCGCCTTCGCCATCGCCCGTGACCAGCTCGAGTGGGTGGGCCGGTCGGTGCTGGCCGGTGGGCACGTGCGGGTCGGGTTGGAGGACAACCTGTACCTCTCGCGCGGGGTCAAGGCCACCAACGCCCAGCTGGTGAGCCGGGCCGGGGAGATCATCACCTCCCTCGGCCGCGAGATCGCCACCCCCGACCAGGCCCGCGCCCTGCTGGACCTGCCGGTCTAGCTGTACTCGGCCGTCACGTTGGTGACACCCGGTGGGCGGGGGCGTGGCCTCCGAGTGCGGTGTGGCGGCGCTGATTGTTGTAGTACTCGAGCCAGGGTGCAAGCGCCGCT
>JAJYRZ010000053.1 GCA_021793835.1 Actinomycetes bacterium
TCCGATCTGGCACCGCTACCCAGCGCGCGGCCGGGATCACCGACGACACCGCGGAGGACATGGCGCGGTTTCTGACCATGGCGCTCGGCCCGGACGCCGATGAGGACAAGATCGCCGACTACAGCGCCGGCGCGGTGGAGCACCACGACTGGCTGGTCCGCCACGGGGTGCCGTTCAAGCCGACCATCTGGGACGAGCCGACCTGGGTGCCGCCGACCGACGACGGGCTGATGTGGATGGGCGAGACCGCCCATCCCTTCGCCGCAGCCGCCACCCCGGCCCCGCGCGGGCACCGGGTGACCGCGGACGGGTTCGGCGGCAAGGTGCTCATGGCGGTGCTCACCGAAGCGATCGAGAACACGGGTGAGATCCGGGTGGACACCGACACCACGGCGCTGCGCCTGGTGGTCGATCAGGGCCGGGTGTGCGGGGTGATCGCCCGCCGCTTCGGCGAAGAGCTGCACTACCGGGCTCCCGCGGTGGTGATCACCACCGGCGGTTTCGTCGACAACGACGCGATGCTCGCCGAACACGCCCCGGCGCTGCTCGGGCTCGGCAAGAACTCCGACGGCCGCGATGACGGGCGCGGCATCGTCATGGCCCAGGCGGCCGGGGCGGCGATCCGGCGCACCTCGACCGGCCAGATCGGCATCTCCACCCTGCCGGGCTACATGGCCCGCGGCATCGTGGTCGACCAGCGCGGAAACCGGTTCATCAACGAGGACGTCTATCCGGGACTGGTCGGCATCGCCGCGCATCGCAACCACGGACTGAAGGTGTGGGTGGTGCTCGACGAGCAGGCCTACGAGGAGGTGCCCGAGGAACAGCGGTGGGGGCTGCAGCCGACGCTGGTCGCCGAGACGCTCGCCGAACTGGAGACGGAGATGGGCGTGCCGGCGGGCGCCCTCGAGCACACCGTCACCGCCTACAACCGGCATGCCGAGGCCGGGGAGGATCCGCAGTTCCACAAGTCGGCGCGCTGGCTGCGCCCGCTGCGCTCACCGTTCGCGGCGATCGATGTGCGACGCGGGTTCGCCCCGCCCGAACGCGGCTCCGACGGGGCGGGCGGGGCGGCGGTGTTCACCCTGGGCGGTCTGCGCACCGACACCCACGGCCGCGTCCTCGACCTGGACGGCCGGCCGCTGGCCGGGCTCTATGCCGCGGGGCGGGCCGCCTCCGAGCTGCACGGCGGCGGCTACATCTCCGGCACCTCGCTCGGCCCGGGCACGTTCTTCGGCAGGCGGGCCGGGCGGCGCGCCGCGGACGAGGTGTGAGCGGACGCCCGGTCCGGAGGTCGGCGTCACGGCGGTCGAGTTCGTCGCCCCGATAACCTTCACCATGGAATCCATAGTGAAGGTTAAGGGGTGTAAAGTTCACTATCGCCGCCCGTAGTGAAGGTTGACGAAGGATCATCGATGCCCTGGCCACCCCACGCGTACACCCGGCAACAGTGGACTCCGAGTCGTCGTCAGGGTGCGCGCGAAGACCGGATGCTCACCGCCATCGACGCGGCGATACCGCCGATGATCGCCGACCGCACATATGAGGTGTCGGGCACGACCGCTCGGGTCCATGAGCAGGCGTTGATCGCGATCGCGCGCCTGGAAGCCGGGTACGGGCGCCACCTCGTACCGCTGGCCGACTTCCTCCTGCGCTCGGAGTCCGTCGCGTCATCGAAGATCGAACACATCGATGCGGGGTGGCGGGCGTTCGGCAAGGCATTCGCCGGCGCCAAGGCCAGCGATGAGGCGAAGTCGCAGCTCGCCGCAGTGCAAGCGCTGATCGGCATGGTCGATGCCGCAGGCCGAGGTCCCCTCACCGAAGAGCTGATCTTAGGTGCACATCGCGAACTGATGTCGGTCGACTACTACACCGCGATCGATTCCGGTCGCCTGCGCACGGTCCAGAACTGGATCGGCGGCAGCGACTTCACTCCACTGGGCGCGGTCTATGTGCCGCCGCCTGCGGAGCAGGTACCCGAGCTGATCACCGATCTGATCACATTCTGTAATCGCCAGGATCTGCCGATCCTCGCGCAGGCGGCGATCGCGCACGCGCAGTTCGAGTCGATCCACCCGTTCACCGACGGCAACGGTCGGATCGGTCGGGCTCTCATCGGTGCACTACTACGACGGCGTGGACTGACCGACCGCGTGACCGTTCCCCTGGCTTCGGTGATGCTCGCCGACACCGACGAATACTTCCGTCGCCTCGACCGGTACCGCACCGGTGACGCCGGTGGGTTCGTCGACTATCTGTCCCGTGCCACCACCCATGCCTGTGCCGCAGCCGAACAGTCGGCTGCAGCATTGGCTGAGCTGCCCGACCTCTGGTTGCAGATCGCCCGTCCGCGCGCAGGATCCGCGGAAGCCTCGCTCATCCCCGCACTGCTGGCCACCCCCATCTTCAATGCGGACACCGCGGTAGATATCTCCGGGACCTCGGAGAGCAGCACCTATCGCGCCCTGGCACGCCTGACCGACCTCGGCATCCTGGAGATCCTTTCGGAAAGCAAGCGCAACCGGGTCTGGGCGGTGACAGACGTCCTAACCGAGCTGGACGCCCTATCGGCCGATATCGGCCGACGGGTGGCTGCGCAGTGGTGATGTCGGCCCCGCCTGGCATGCTCGGGGGCGATCACCCGCGCGTGCGACGACCGTGGAAAGGGGCGCCGCGATGTCCGTGCTCGCCGAAATGCACCGGCTCGACCGGCTCAGCCGTGACGACCCCGCCTGGTCGCTGCTGCGCAGCGAGCACGGTCCGGCGGTGATCGCCCTGTTGGCCCCGCACTTCGACACCGGCACCCGGCGACTGCCCGCCCCCGAACTGTTCGCCGCCGTCGAGGCGGATCTGCCCGCGGTGCGCGAGGCCGGCTTCGACATGCCGCGCTCGGGGCAGGCCTACTGCACCGAGTGGATCCGGCACGGCTACCTGGTGCGGCGCCCCGCACCGACCGGCGGCGAGGAGACGGTCGAACCGGCCGAGGGTCTGCTCTCGGCGATCGGGTTCACCACCGGGCTCGGCGCGGGGGCGGGCGCGGTGACGGCCTCGCGGCTGACCACCCTGTCCGCCCAGATCCGCGCCCTGGCCCGCGATTCCGATCCGGGCGCGGAGTCGCGGCTGCGCGCCCTGCACGCCGAGCGCGCCGAGATCGACCGGCAGATCGCGGCCGTGGAGTCCGGGGACTATCCGGTGCTCGGCGGCGCGCAGGCCCATGAGCGGGTCGAGGAGATCTTGTCGCTGGCCGCCGAGGTGCCCAGCGATTTCGCCCGTGTGCGCGCCGAACTGGAAGGACTCAACCGGCAGCTGCGGGCCCGCATCCTCGATGAGACCGAGGACCGCGCCGACACTCTCGGCGAGGTCTTCCGCGGGGTGGATGTGATCGGCCGCTCGGAGGCCGGGCGCAGCTTCACCGGTTTCTACGATCTGATCATCGACCCGGAGCTCTCCGCCCGCCTCGACGGCTGGGTGGACCAGATCTTGGGCCGTGACTTCGCGCGTGAGCTGCCGGCCGAGACCCGCACCCGGCTGCGCCGGCTGTTCACCGACATGGAGGACTCCGGCGCCGAGGTGCATCAGGTGATGACCTCGCTGGCCCGCTCGCTGCGCCACTTCGTCCAGTCCCGGCATTTCGAGGAGCATCGCCGGCTGCAGCAGGATCTGCGCACCGCCCAGCGCCTGGCCGTGCGCGCGGCCGCCGAGGTCAAACCGTTCCACGCCATCGACATCGAACTGACTCTGATCGGCATGCCGACCGACTCGGTCGCCGCCCTGCGTCTGCACGACCCCGGCGACGACCGGGTCACCGACCGCATCGCCTCGCACACCCCCGGGGTGGCCGATCTGGCGACGCTGCGCGCGCTGGTGCGCGAATCTGAGATCGACTTCGACGAGCTGACCGACAACGTCCGCGCGGTGCTCGCCGATCGCGGGCGGGCCACCGTGGCCGAGGTGCTCGCCGCCCGGCCCGCCACACAGGGGCTGGCCAGTGTGGTCGGGCTGATTGTGCTCTCCCACGACCACGGCCACGGTGTGCCCGGCACCGACACCGTCACCTGGACCTCCGCGGCCGGTCGGCCGCGCAGCGCGACCCTGCCGCGCAGGATCTTCGGCCCCGACAGCGTGTGGGAGTGAGCGCCATGACCACCTCATCGACCGATCCCGCCAGCGGTGCCGACCCGCACGCCGACGACGGTGCGCACACCGGATCTGCGCCGGGTCAGTCGGCCGGGCTGTACCCGGGTGACCGCGGCGCCCTGGAGTACGAGACCCGCCGCGCCCTGGTCCAACTGCTCAAGGGGCCGCTGATCACGGCCGCGAAACATTCGGCGATCTGGCGCACCGTGCTGCGCGACGAGGCGGTGCTGCGGGCACGGTTGGCCGAGGTGTTCTTGGATCTGGTGCTCGACGAGCAGGAGCAGCTGGCGTTCACCCGGCCGGCGGTCACCGGGGACCTGGCTGCACCGTCGGTGCTGCGCACCCAGAAGCTGACCTTCATCGAGACGGTCATGGTGCTCGATCTGCGCCAGCGCCTGCTGCGCGCCGGTCCCGGGGAACGGGTGGTGGTCGACCTCGACGAGATCTCCGAACAGCTCGAGGTGTATCGCCGGGCCGCCGACACCGATGCGGCCGCCTTCGCCAAACGGGTCAAGACCGGCTGGAGCAAACTGACCGACAAGTCGCTGCTGAGTACCACCTCCACCCCCGGACGGATGGAGGTCTCCCCCGTCCTCGCCCAGATCTTCGATGCCGACCAGGTCGCCGCCGTGCGCGCCGAGATGATGCGCCTGGCCGGTGAGGCCGGCGACGATCCCGGTACGACCACCGGTGACGACTCTGCGGCTGAACCGGCCGGCGACGGTCCCGCCGCCGCACCGGCCGCCGCCTCCGGTCCCGAGGAGCAGCGATGACGATCCCGATGACCTTCGATGAGACCGGGCCCGCAGACCGGCCGGAGCCTGTCGGCGATCCCGGGCCGGTCCATCCCGGCCAGTACCGGCTCGCCCGGATCCAGGTGGTCAACTGGGGCACCTTGAACGGCCACCACGACATACCGGTGCCGCGCCGCGGGCTGCTGATCACCGGACCGTCCGGGTCGGGCAAGTCCACGCTGATCGACGCGATCTCCGCGGTGCTCATGCCGATCGGCGAGGCCCGCTTCAACGCCGCCGCGCAGGAGGACTCCCGCCAGTCCGGGCGCAGCCTGGTCACCTATGTGCGCGGGGCGTGGCGACGCCAGACCGAGGAGGACTCCGATGCGCTGACCTCTGACTATCTGCGGCCCGGCGCCACCTGGAGCGCGATCGCGCTGACCTACGACGACGCGGCCGAGGACAGCGGCGGGCGCGGTCGGGTCACACTCGTCAAACTCATGCACCTCGGGCGCGGCAAGTCCGCGAACGCGGAGGTCAAACAGGTCCATCTGATCATCGACGGCGATATCGCGCTGCCGGTGTTCGAACCGCTCACCGTGCGCGGCATCGACACCCGGGTGCTGCGCAAACAGTTCCCGGACGCGGCCGTGCATCCGAGCTACGCCCCCTTCGCCCGCGCGTTCCGCAACCGACTGGGCATCACCTCCGACAGCGCGCAGCGACTGCTGCACCGCACCCTGTCCGCGAAATCGCTGTCGAGCCTGGACCAGCTGTTCCGCGAATACATGCTCGACACCCCGCGCACCTTCGCCGTCCGCGACACCGCGGTCGAACAGTTCCGCAACCTGCGCGAAGCACACCGGACCGTGGTCGACGCCCGGCTGCAGATCCAGACCCTCGAACCGCTCGAGCAGGCCGCCGCCGCGCGCCGGGCGGCGATCGCGGGCCGCGATAAATACACCGAGGAGACCGCGCACCTCGATGCGGTGCGCGACCGGACCCGGCTGGATCTGCTCGAGGCGCACCACCGCTCGGTGACCGCGCAGATCCAGCACGCCGCGGCAGCGGCCACCCAGGCGATCGCCGAGGCCGAAGCGGCCCAGGAACAGATCCTCACCCTGCACACCCGGGTGCAGGGGTTCGGTGACAACCGGGTGGCCGCGCTGCGCGCGCTGATCCCGGCCGCGCAGAAGGAGCGCGACCGCATCGCTGAGCGCCGCAGCGCGGTGCACGAGGCGCTGAAGGTGTGGGCGTCGGCCGTGCCCGACACCGCCGACGCCCACGCCCATCTCACCGCGCAGATCGACGAAGAGCTGCACGCTATGGCCGCCGAGCGCACCGCACTGCGCGAACGCATCTACGCGGTGCAGGCCGGCAAATCCGCATTACAGGCCGAGCGGCGCACCCTCGTCGAGGATCGGGAGACCCTCGCCCGGCGACGGTCGAACCTCGACCCGGTGCTGCTGCGCACCCGCGAAGCGCTCAGCGGCGCCACCGGCATCG
Source organism: Actinomycetes bacterium (assembly GCA_021793835.1). GTDB lineage: Bacteria > Actinomycetota > Actinomycetes > Mycobacteriales > Mycobacteriaceae > Tomitella. Next base: position 6,378 of record JAJYRZ010000053.1, read on the forward strand.
CCGAAGACCGGTTGCCGTTCGCCGGCGAACTGCTCGCCGTGCGCGCAGACGAGGCCGACTGGACCGGGCCGATCGAGCGGGTCCTGGGCCCCTTGGCCCGCACCATGCTGGTCGACGACCAGGACTATCCGGCCATCGCCGCGGCGGTGGACGCCACCGATCTGGGGGCGCGCCTGGTGTATAGGCGGGTGCGCACCGACGCCCGGCACGAGACCGCGGCGACCACCGCACCGCAGTCGCTGGTGCGCAAGATCGAGACCCGTCCCGGGCCGTTCACCACCTGGTTGACCGCGCGGCTGTCGCGCCGCTACGACTATGCGTGTGTGGCCGGGCCGGCCGAACTGGCCACGGTCGAGCGCGGGGTGACCCGGGCCGGGCAGGTGCGCAGCGATCACGAACGCCACGAGAAGGACGACCGCTTCGGCGTCGACGATCGGCGCCGCTGGGTGCTCGGCTTCGACAACGAGGCCAAACTCGCCGACCTGCGCCGACACATCGACCGGCTCGATACTGAACTGGCCGACCTCGAGCGGCGCGGGGCCGGACTCGACGCCGAAGAAGCCGTGATGCGCGGGCGTGAAACCGCGGCGCGCACCGTGCTGGACTGCCCGTGGCCGGAGATCGACATCGACGCCGCGCAGGCCGCGCTCGACCGGCTGCGGGCCGAACTGGCCGAGCTGACCGGGGCGGACACCGAATACGCCGAGCTCGAAGCGGCACTGGCGCGCGCCCGCGAGATCGGTCGCCAGGCCGACACCGCCCGCTCGGCCGCAGAGGCGGCGCTGACCACCGCCCGGCGCGACCGGGACGACACGGCCGCCCAGATCAAGCGGCTGCACGCCGTGGTCGCCGCCCACCCACCGGTCCCCGATGCGGTGGGCGCGCGCATCGACGCCCGGTTCGCCGCCGGCACCCGGCGGGTGACCAAGGACAACCTCGACGAGGTGTTCACCGCCGTGGTGCGCGCGGTCGACCGCGATCTGCGCGGGGCCGAACAGGCGATCACCGCGGCCGAGACGGTCATCGTCGACGCGCTGCACCGCTACCTGGCCGACTGGCCGGAACGCTCCGCAGATCTACGGGCAGAGGCGGCGTTCGTCGATGATGCGCTGGCGATCCTGACCGATCTGCGCACCGAGGGGCTGCCCGCCTACGAGGCCGAGTTCTTCGAGATGCTCAGCACCCAGGCGCACCGCAACTTCGGTGACCTGGCCCGGCTGATCCAGAATGCGCCCAGCGAGATCCGCGCCCGGATCGAACCGGTCAACGAATCGCTCAGCCGCTCGGCCTTCGACACCGACCGCACCTTGCGCATCGATGTCAAAGACCGCCGCTCGGCGGTGGTCACCGAGTTCCTGGGCCGGCTGCGCGAGATCATGGCCGGTACCTTCGCCGAGCAGGACCGGGCCACCGCCGAGGCCCGGTTCACCGCGATGGCGGAGGTGTTCGCCCGACTGGACTCCACCGAACCGGCCGACCGGCGCTGGCAGCGCCAGGTGCTCGACACCCGCCTGCACGTCGGATTCGTCGGGGTCGAACTCGATCCGGACGGGCTGCAGGCCAACTTCCACGACTCCAGTTCCGGCCTGTCGGGCGGGCAGGCACAGAAGCTGGTGTTCTTCTGCCTGGCCGCGGCCCTGCGCTATCAGCTCGCCGACCGCGGCGCCGACCTGCCCCGCTACGCCACCGTGGTGCTCGACGAGGCATTCGATCGCGCCGACCCCGCCTACACCCGGCGCGCACTGGGGGTGTTCGAGCAGTTCGGTTTCCACCTGGTGCTGGCCACCCCGCTCAAACTGCTCCAGACCCTCGACGACCACATCGGCGGCGTGGTCACCGTCGGGATCCGCGACCGGCAGGAGACCGAACTGTCCTACCTGGCCATCGGCGACGAGCAGGCCCCGCAGGAGCCGGACCCGAGCCTAGATCCGGCCCCGGGTACGCCGGCCCCTACCGGCTGCGCCCCCGCGGCCGACCACGCGGACGGGGCGGGCTAGATGGCCTCGCCGGTCGAGCCCGCGCAGCTGACCGCCAAGGCCGCGGCCGCCTACCGCAGCCGGCGCCGCGGCTGGATCATCGACCCCGTCGCGGCGCAGACCGACACGCTGACTGTGGCCCTGCATCCGCCGACCGAGAAGCAGGTGGCCACCGACCCGGACGCCGTGGTGACCTGGCTTCGCAGCTGGCAGCGGGCCAATACCGGTGCGGCGACCACCGTCGAGTGGGCCGAGCGCCACTGGCGCAGTTACGGCACCCAGCAGGTGCCGGTGCGGGTGACCGTGCGCGGCGCCGACGAGATCGCCCGGCTGGCCGGCCACGGTAAGGCCTGGCAGCGGATCGGTGAGCGCCGGGAACGGCTCGCCGGGCTGGCGCACGATTCCGCCGCCGCGGACCTGCCCACCCGGCTGGCCGCGACCGCCACGCGCTGGTCGGAGTTGTCCGACACCGATTTCGCGGTGCTCCTCGCCGTGCTCGACTGGCTGGTCGACCATCCCGGATCGGGGGTGTACATCCGGCAGCTACCCATCCCCGGGGTGGACACCAAATGGGTCGGCGGACATCGCCGGCTGCTCGAAGAGCTGCTCGGCGGCATCAGAGGCGATACCGACCTGGGGGTGCGCACCGTGCCCCGATCGTGTGCTGTGGCGCTGCGCGATCCGGCACTCTTGCCGGGGATGCCACGGATCTTCGCCACCCCGCTCGAGGAGCTGGCCACACTGCCCATCGAGCCCGCCCGGGTGCTGATCCTGGAGAACAAGGAGGGGCTCTACGCCCTACCGGCCATGGCGGGCGTCATCGCCGTGCACGGCAGCGGCTATGCCGCCCACGAGCTCGCGGCGGTGCCGTGGATCGCCCAGTCCGACTGCGTCTACTGGGGCGATCTGGACACCCACGGTTTCGCGATTCTCGACCAGCTGCGCATCCACCTGCCGCAGGTGCGCTCGGTATTGATGGATATCGGCACCGCAACCGACTGGGCGGAGCTCGCAGTGGCTGAGCCTTGCCAGTCCTCCGCCGACCGGTTACCGCGGTTGTCTGCGGACGAACAGCCCGCCTTCGACTTCGTCCGGGATCGTCACCTGCGACTGGAGCAGGAACGGATCCCGTGGCCGGTGGTGCTCACCGCGCTGGCGGCCGCCGGAATCACGCCGCCGGCCGCATCTGTGTGAGCCCTCCCGCGCGGGTCGTGCCGGCCCTCCGTCTGGGTTCAGTCGTCGAGTGCGCACGCCGACCCGGCGTAGGCCTCCACCACCGGCAGCACCGTCATGCCGGGATGGCTGTCGCGCCAACGGCGCCCGGCCTCGGGTCCGGCGAGAAATCGCTGCGGCGCGCAGCAGGTGCTGCGCACCGGTCCGTGGGTGATCGCCGCCGAACCCGCCCTGGAGGTCGGTGCGGCGACCTGACGGGTCAGCGTCGCGCGCGGGCCGCCGCTGCGAGTTGCTCAGCCGTCTTCTTGCCGAGCAGCGCGGCGACGGGTTTGCGGTCGATCTGGGCGAGGGTGAGGAACTCTTCGGGCCGGGTCAACCGCGCGCGGTCGGCTGCGGTCAGCGGCGGTGTAGTCAACGCGAGGCGCCGCGCTTCGGTGACGTCGATGTGGGTGTAGGTCCACCGGTGCGCGCCCTCAGTGCGGTGGAAGTCGACGGAGATCTGCCAGTTGGCGAGGAACACCGGCGGCGTGGTGATCAGAGTCCAGATCTTCACCCGGTCGATCGTGGCTCGCGCCCCGGGCCGGGACACCCCCAGCCAGGCTTGCGCCCCGGTCGTCGCGTCGCGGATGTCCCAGTACTCCCACTGCGTGGCCATCGGTCGCCAACTCCTGTGTAGTTGTCGCGAGAACTGTAGCGCCGACCACCGACGTCCAAGCCGAGTGCGAGAGCCGCTCCCGGCGACGCCGACATATATCTCGGCGCCCCGGAACCGTTCGGTTCCGGGGCGCCGAGGTACGTAGCCGACTCAGTTGTCGCCGGTGAGCTTCTCGGCGATCTCGTTGGCCTTGTCCTTGACCTTCTCCGCGCCCTTCTTCAGCGCCGACGAGGCCTGGTCGCCCTGGCCCTCGTTCTTCAGGTCCTCATCGCCCGTGGCGGCACCGGCCGATTCCTTGGCGCGCCCCTTAAGCTCTTCGGCCTTGTTCTCGAACTTGTCCTGCGCACTCATCAGCATGTCCTTTCCCTCGGGGATGTTCTGCCATCGGAGGTCACGCGTTCCGGTCCTCTCGGCCGCTATCGGCTGAACGCTTCACGTTTGACGAAACCGACGATCGCCGTGATCACGAACAGCACCGCGCCGACCACCAGGAGCCACAACAGGCCCTTGACCAGCGATCCGACGATGATGAACGCCAACCACAGCAGCAGTAGAAAACCGATAAGACCCAGCATCGTGACCTCCTCGGCAGCAGGACTACCCTGTGCCGTCGACGTTACACCCGGATGTGACCGAGGGCACCGATTCGCCGGGTCTGCTGTGCGCCTCGAGACGGTAGATCGCAAAGACGGCGGCGCCCCCGGAACCGTCGGTTCCGGGGGCGCCGCTGCGTTGGCTCAGTCGTCGCCGGTGAGCTTGCCGGCGATCTCGTTGGCCTTGTCCTTGACCTTCTCCGCGCCCTTCTTCAGCGCCGACGACGCCTGGTCGCCCTGGCCCTCGTTCTTCAGGTCCTCATCGCCCGTGGCGGCGCCGGCCGCCTCCTTTGCGCGGCCCTTGAACTCTTCGGCCTTGTTCTCGAACTTATCCTGGATCCCCATGGTCCCCTCCTTGACTATCGACTCGCGTCGTTCGTACGCGAAACGGCGTCGGTGACCGCACCGGGCGGTCGATCGTCGATGCGCCACCGTCGTCGCTTCTTGATAGTAGATTCCGTGCCGTCTTCTCGCCGGATTTACTTCTGCCGGATCGCGTCGTGCACTGCGTCGAGCCGGGTGATCGGCCACCGGTTCGCCACCGGTCTACCGCCGGCGGGCCGCGGTGATCGGGGCGAACACGCGCTCGGCTGCCGACCGAATATGTTCTGTGCGGTTGGTCACGAAGGGCCCGACCACCCATCAGGCAGCCACCGGAGCGACGGGAAGACCACCGATGCAGCCGGGCCGATCAGTCATGAGCCGCCGCGAGCAGTAGCGGGTCAGGCGGCAACGGCGTGCAGCACCTGCAGAGCGCCGGCGAGTCGGCGCAGTTCGCTCAGCATCGCCTCGGCCCCGGCCTGCTGCTCGGTGTTGCCGGTGAATACTCCGCCTTCGATCTGACCGAAGACCATCGGGGCCACCACGGCCTCGACGACCGGCACCATGCGCAGGGCCAGCACGGTCTCTTTGAACTGCTGGACCGCGCGCAGCCCGCCAGAGATCCCGCCGTAGGAGGCGAAGCCGACCGGCTTGTAGTTCCACTCGGTGTAGATCAGGTCGAGAGCGTTCTTCAGCCCGGCCGGGGCGCTGTGGTTGTACTCGGGCGTGACGATGACGAACGCGTCGCAGGCCGCGATGCGCTCGCTCCAGGCCCGGGTGGCTTCGCTGACGTACTGCCCCAGGCGCGGATGGTGCGGCTCACCGGTGGTCAGCGCGAGTCCGACCTCAGCCAGATCGATCAGGTCGACCTCGAAGCCGCCGTGGGCCTGCGCCTGGTCCGCGACCCAGCGGGCCACGGTGTGTCCGACGCGCACATCGCGCACGCTTCCACTGATCACGCCCAGTCGCAGAGGGTGGGCAGCTGTCTCGGCCATAGGGTCACCGACTCCTTACTCGAATACGGGGCGGTCACCCGCCCCAGTGTTGTTGACTACACAACCATCTAACCGGAGTCTCGCCGTGGAGATTCCTCTCCGGCGGTGCCGGGTCCATCACATCTCGGACCCAGCCCTGCACCACCTCACCGGCGCACACACCCGCCGAAAGCCGGGGCCTTGGGCATGTGTCCCTCCCTTTCTCCGCCTCACACACCACGGGCCCGCGCCGTGTTGCGGGGATCGTTAGAACCCATCGTTCGTGGCGCGGGCCCGTGCTGGTCACTGGGGGCGTGACCTGCTCGGTGAAGGTCTGACCCATCGCGCCGAGCTTGGGGTTGGCCCCCAGGGTCCGTTCGATGGCGGCGCCCATGCCGCCGCCGCCCATCGGGGTGGCGACCCCGCCGGGATGGATGGAGTTGACGCGGATGTAGTCCTTGCCCAGTTCGGCGGCCAGCCCGCGAGTCATGCCGGTGATCGCGTGCTTGCTGGTGGTGTACGGGATCATCAGCGGCTGGACCTTCTTACCCGCGTACGAGCTGATCAGGGTCATCGACCCGCCGCCGGCCGCGATCAGGTGTGGGGCGCACACGCGCACGGTGTTCCACACACCCTTGATGTTGATGTCCATCGTCGAATCGAAGATCTCGTCGGTGACCTCGTCCCAGGTGACCGGGATGCAGATCCCGGCGTTGGCGATCACCGCGTCGAGTCGGCCCAGTTCGGCCACACCGGCATCGACGGTCTGGGCCAGGCCGGCCCGGTCGCGCACATCGACCACCGACAGCAGCGCCTTGCGGCCCAGCTTCTCGACCTCTGCCCGGGTGTCGGCCAGGTCCTGTTCGGTCGCCGACTCGTACGGCACGGCATCGGGCAGCGGAGCCGCCAGATCCACACCGATCACATCGGCACCCTCGGAGGCGAACCGGATCGCGTGCGCCCGGCCCTGACCGCGCGCGACCCCGGTGATGAATACGACCTTGCCCTCGAGCCGTCCGGTCATGACTGCCCCTTCCGATCCACTGCGTGGCGGGCGGCGCCCGATCGGTATCGGGCGGCTGTGCCCTTGCACCCGGACCGTAACCTCGGTGTGATGGCGACCACCACGGCCGCTTCCGTGAGGGCGGGTAGGGGCCTCACCCAGCTAATCGCTCGCGGAGCAGTCTCTTGTCCAGTGCAGTAAGCGCAGATCAATCCCATAGATGCGGCTCGAGTCGCTCGACGAAAGTCTCGATCGTGGCACAACTATCTCCCGACTGGCCGTGACGCGGGCGGCCACCACTGAAGCTCATGTACCCGAACGAGGTCTCCAGACCCACGTCGCAGGACCCAGAGCCGATGTCGACTGGCCGCACAACCGCCCGCCTCTCACCGACCGCCCACCAGTAGGCGCCAGGGAGATCCCGTGAGTTACGCGGTTCCAGGTTAGGTTCCATGACATCGAAATCCACCCCCTGGGCGATGACGAGTACAGCAGTTTCAGCACTTTTAAATGTGCACTTGGTGAACGCCTTCCCACCGACGATCCCGTCCATGGATGTCGGCGACTCGTCCCACGCCAGGCCAGTCTGTTCCTCTACCAGATCCATGAACCGGCCGTCGCACGGGTTCACCTTCAACGTCGATCGCACGGTGAAGCTCGGATCGATTGCACGAACGCGTGTATAGGGATCCTCGCGCATCTCCGCCGACGGTGTTGGTTCGGTCGCCGCTTCTTCGGTGGCCTTGTCGTCCGGACCCTCCGCGCACGCGGTTGACAGGAGCGCCGCCGCCAATACGACCACCAGCGGAACCGACCGCTGCAGCCGTGCCTGTGAACTCACCGGTGACCGCCGAGTGCATCGGCTGTTACCTCGTCCTGATCGATCAGTGTCCGCGCATTGGATTCGAGCGAAGTGGCCATGCGCCGCGCTTCTTCGGCGAACTCGGCGATGCGGCCGGCAAGACCGCCCGAGTACTCCCCACCGAGATGGATTCGATAGATCCTCTCCAATTGCTGGATCGAGTCCAGGTCACCCCACATACCACCGGATTCGCTGGTTTTTATTGCATCGTCTTCAAGGTCATCCAGCACGTCTCCGAACTCCCGCCACGCCGTCACCCACGCGCGGACCGCATCCTCGCTGATCTCCAAGACTTCGGCGTCGCCGCCGTACAGGTCATCGCTCATCGCTTCCCCCCGAAAGCCGTCCCCACCATCGGTGCGCGGTCACCGCCGTTGGCAGCTACCGCGCTTTCCCCGAGAAGCTACTCGGCGAATCGGTGTTCATCGGCGCTTTCCGGCAAACCTAACCGCCGTAGCCGCTCTATCGATCCCCGCGTCGCTGATCGGCCAGCACCACACCGGCGGCCTGCCAGCCACTCATCCCGTGTACTCCGCCGCCGGGCGGGGTCGAGGCCGAACACAGATACAGCCCGCGAGCACCGAGCCGGTAGGGGTTGGTGCTCAGCCGCGGACGTGCCAGCAGTTGCAGCCCTGCGGTCGCACCGCCGGCGATGTCTCCGCCGACCAGGTTGGCGTTCCACCGCTGCAGTGCGGTCGGTCCGCGGGCGTGGCGGGCCAGCACGGTGTCGGCGAAGCCGCGCGCGAAGCGTTCGATCTGCGCGGTGACCACCGCGGCCGCATCGCCGCCATACCCGTGCGGCACGTGCGCGTAGGCCTGGATCGGCACCCGCCCCGCCCGGATGCGGCCGGGATCGGCGACGTGCTGCTGACTCACCAGCACGAAAGGGCTCTCTGGCATTCGGCCCGCTGCGGTGTCCCGTTCGGCCTCGGCGATCTGCGCGGCCGTGCCGCCCAGATGCACCACGGCGGCCCGGCCGCAATCCTTAGCCGTCCACGGCACGGGCCGGTCCAGTTCGTAATGCACCACGAAGGCCGCCGGGCCGTAGCGGTATCGGCCGAGCGCACGGGTGATGCGCGCCGGAATCCGCGCGCCTGCGATGCACGCGGCGGCCTGCGGCCCAGTCGCCAGCAACACCGCATCCGGTACACCATCCACGGCCGCGATCAGATCCGCATAGGAGTCGACCCGGTATCCAGTGCGCACCTGCACCCCGGCCGCGACCAACTGCGCGGACAGCGTCTCCACGATCGCGGCGGAGCCGCCGGCGGCGACCGGCCACCCGGTGAAGTGCGCGGCGGCGCCCAGCAGCAGACCGGCCGCGGAGGTGAGCGGTCGATCCAGCCGGCCGAAGCCGTGGGCCGCGAGTCCGGTCCACAGCGCCGCGGCCGGTGCATCGACGAATCGGCGGGCCACCACCGTTGCGGGCAACGCCGCGCGCAACCCGAACCGGGCGAGTCTCACCGGGCGCCGGGGCACCCGCCGCGGCAGTGCCAGCACGTCCGCCGCCAGCTCTGGGAAGCCGTCCACGACGGGTTCGATGAGTCGGCGCCACCGGCGGGCGTCCGGCCCCAACGAGGCCGCCGCCTCGGCGCTCACGTCGGGAACGCGAGACGGCCCGCCGGTGTGACCGAATGCCCAGTCACCGGAAACCTCCCCCGGCCTGCCGCGGGTTACCAGCGCGACCCGTCCGTCATCGAGTGGATGGGCCAGATCGAAATCCGCCCACCGCCACATCCCCGCCGCCCCGGCTCCGGTGGGCACGGCGCCGGAGCGCGGGGTGCCGAGCCCGCGTAGAGCGGGCGAGACCATCGCGAGCGGATGGGCGGAGGCGCCCAGGTCGTGCACCGGCCCGCCCGGGCTCAGAGTTTCGCTACGTAGCGCCCCGCCGATCTCCTCGGCGGCCTCGACGAGCGTCACCTGCCAGCCGGCGCGGGCCAGGCGCAGCGCCGCGGCCAGGCCGTTGGGCCCGGAGCCGACCACCACCGCCCGGTGCATGCCCGGCCCCCGCGGTGTCAGTCGCCGTATTCGGCGTAGTGGCGGAGCGACTCCAGCGTCGCCTCGAGGTTGCGGCCGATGAATCCGCGCACCAGCAGCCCGGCCACCCGCGCGGCGAGCATGCCGTCGAGGGAGAGCACCGTGGTCGCCTCGACCTCGCACTCGCCGGTCCCGCACGGGCGCACCGTGAACCGTGACGAGTGGGTGAACCCGGAGATCGAATGCCAACCCAGCAGCTCCGATCCGGTGGTCTCGACCAGCACCCGGCCGCCGATGTACATGGTGCCGAGCTGGAAGAACAGGTCCCACTCCTGCGAGTGGTCC
>JAJYRZ010000255.1 GCA_021793835.1 Actinomycetes bacterium
GGGCACCGTGGTGTCGGTGTCGGTGTCGTCGTCGGACGACGAGCAGGCGGCCGCGCCGACCGCCAGGCCCGCCGCGGCGAGCACCGCCACGGCCGATCGGGTGAATCGCTTGGTGTGCATCTGTCCCTTCCCTTCTACTCGTTTCCTCGTAGGCGCTCGGGGACGCCCACCCGGGTCGGGGTCGATGCACCGCACCCGTCCCGGGCCGCAGACGGGATCACTCCCGCCCACTCACCGCCGCCGGATCCGATGTGCACCGCACCCGGCGCGACGGCATGCCCACCACCGAATCACGGATAGGTAACGCTGCGCCACCCGAACACGCCGACCGGTTGGTGAACATGCAGGACACGGGTCAGAAATCAATTTTCTCCGGCGCCTGGAAAAGGTCACGGAACGGACACGGTCAGCGTCCGCGGCGGTACGGGTCCGGACCGCGCGCGAGCCTGCTGGGCCACCACACCTTGTCGCCGATCAGCCGCACCAGGGCCGGGACCAACAGCGTACGCACCAGCAGGGTGTCCAGCAGCACGCCGAAGGCGACGATGAACGCGATCTGCGCCAGGAACAGCAATGGGATCACCGACAGCGAGGCGAAGGTCGCCGCCAGCACCACCCCGGCGGAGGTGATCACCCCGCCGGTGACCGCGAGCGCGCGCAGCGTGCCGGTGCGGGTGCCGAACCAGCCGGACTCCTCGCGCGCCCGGGTCATCAGGAAGATGTTGTAGTCGATGCCCAGCGCCACCAGGAACACGAAGGCGAACAGCGGCATCGCCGGGTCCGAGCCGGGGAAACCGAGCACATGGTTGAACACCAGCGCCGACACCCCGAGTGCGGAGGCGAAGGACACCACCACGGTGGCGATCAGCAGCAGCGGGGCGACGATCGCGCGCAGCAGCAGCATCAGTACGAGCGTGACCACCAGCAGCACGGCCGGGATGATCACCGTGCGGTCGCGGGTGGAGGTGTCTTCCACGTCGAGCTGGATCGCGCTCATCCCGCCGACCTGCGCGTCCGCGCCGTCGACCGCGCGCACGGCCTCACGCATCGCCGCGACGGTGGCGATGGCCTCCTTCGAGTCGGGGGCGTCGGTGAGCACCGCGTTGAGTTCGACCACCTCGCCGTGCCGGGCCACCGGCACGGCCGGTCCCGCACCGTCGACCGCGGCCGCCGCGCGCACCTCGGCGACGTGGTCGGCATCGGTGAGGATCACCGCCGGGGCGGCGAGTCCGGCGTCGAAGTGTGCGGAGATCAGATCCTGCCCGGCCACCGAGTCGACCCGGTCCAAGAACACGTCGGTCTGGGCGGTGCCGGAGGCCTTGAACTGCGGGGCGAACACGGCCATCGCGACCAGCACCAGGATCGAGCCGGCCAGATAGCGGCGCGGGTGTCGGCCGATGCTGCCGGCCAGGCGCCACCAGCGCGGGTGTTCGCGCGCTATCGCATCGCGCGACGATCCGGCCGCCGCCGGATCCAGCCCGGTGTCCGCGGGCACGGCCGCGACCCGACCGGTCTCGGCCCCGTGCTCGGCCTCGGCCTCGGCCTGGCCGGCCGCAGCGGGTGCGGCGGCCAGCACGACGCCCGACTGCGCGGTGCCCTCGATCAGTGCGGGCACGCGCGGCCAGAATCCGCGTCGTCCGGTCAGCAGCAGCAGGGCGGGCAGGAAGGTCAGCGCCGCCAGGATCGAGGTGGCCACCCCGATCGCGGCCACCGGCCCTAAGTTGCGGTTGGTCTGCAGATCCGACAGCAGCATGCACAAAAGGCCCAGGATCACCGTGCCGCCGGAGGCCATGATCGGCTCCCAGGTGCTCTTCCAGGCCCGCACGATCGCCTCGCGCGGGGCGGCGCAGCGCTGCAGTTCCTCGCGGTAGCGGGCGACCAGCAGCAGCGCGTAGTCGGTGGCCGCGCCGAAGACGAGGATGAACATGATGCCCTGGCTCTGGGCGTCGAGCGAGACCGTGCCGGCGTCGACGAGTCGGTAGACGATCGTCGACGACAGGGCGAGCGCCCCACCGACCGAGATCAGCACCACCAGCGGCAGGAAGGGGCTGCGGTAGACCACGATCAGGATCGCGATGACCACGGCGCCGGCCACCCCGAGCAGCATCCCGTCGATGCCCTCGATGGCGGTGGCGAAGTCGGCGGTGATCGCCCCCGGTCCGGCGACCTCGACGGTCAGCCCCTCGGGGACCTGCGCACTGCGCGCCTGGTCGACCAGGGCCATCGCCGGTTCGAGCTGGTCGAACTCGCTGATCTCGACGATGCCGATCAACGCCTGGCCGTCCTCGGAGACCACCGGGCCGGTCGCCTCGTCGGTGAACGGGTCCTGACCGGCCAGGCCGCGCAGCACCCCGGCCAGGTAGCGCGAGTCGGTGTCGGTGACCCCGCCCTCGCGCTGGACGACCAGCACGGTCGGCAACTGCTCGCCCTGGCCGTCGGCCATGAGCACGTCGAGCACCTGGGCGGACTCGGACGAGGCGGGCAGCCAGGAGGCCTGGTCGTTGTCCTGCATCCCGGTGAGTTTGCCGATGAATCCGGCCCCGACCGCCAGCACCACCAGCCACAGGATCGCCGCCACCGCGGCCGGCCAGTTCCTACGCGTCCATGTTCCCGGGCTCACAGCCTCGCAGGTTAGTTGATCGGCAGTTCAATAGAAAGACGTGCCGCCTGCACCGACCCACAGGGGTCGGTGCAGGCGGCACGGCGATTGCGCTGCGGGATCGGCCTCAGTAGCCGGCGCTCGGCTCCCGGCCGGAGTCCGGCAGCTGCGGCGCACCGTCGTCGCCGCGCTGCGGGGTCATCTCCGGATAGCCGACGACCGCGATGCGGGCGTTGGGCGCGTAGTACTGCAGGTAGTCGACCACCGGGCTCATGCGCGCGGCGTAGTTCTCCGCGGTCAGCGCCGCCGGG
>JAJYRZ010000054.1 GCA_021793835.1 Actinomycetes bacterium
GGTGTCCCACTCCCGGCCCCAGACGACCTTGATCACGTTCCAGCCGGCGCCGCGGAAGAACGACTCGAGCTCCTGGATGATCTTGCCGTTGCCGCGCACCGGCCCGTCCAGACGCTGGAGGTTGCAGTTGATCACGAAGGTCAGGTTGTCCAGCGCCTCGGTGGCCGCGACGTGCACCAGCCCGCGCGATTCGGCCTCGTCCATCTCACCGTCGCCGAGGAAGGCCCACACGTGCTGGTCGGAGGTGTCCTTGATGCCCCGGTTGTGCAGGTACTTGTTGGTGCGCGCCTGGTAGATCGCGTTCATCGGGCCCAGGCCCATGGACACGGTCGGGTACTCCCAGAAATCGGGCATCAGGTGCGGGTGCGGATAGCTCGGCAGCGCGCCGCGCTCGGCGTGCGAGGCCTCCTGGCGGAACCCGTCCATCCGCTCGGCCGAGATCCGGCCCTCGAGGAAGGCGCGCGCATAGATGCCGGGGGAGGCGTGCCCCTGGATGAACACCTGGTCGCCGCCGCCGGGATGGTCCTTGCCGCGGAAGAAGTGGTTGAAGCCCACCTCGTAGAGCGAGGCGGAGGAGGCGTAGGTCGAGATGTGCCCGCCGACTCCGAGGCCCGGGCGCTGCGCGCGGTGGACCATGATCGCCGCGTTCCACCGGATCCAGCGCCGGTAGGTGCGCTCGGCGTCCTCGTCGCCGGGGAACCAGGGCTCGTTCTCGGTCGGGATGGTGTTGACGAAGTCGGTGGAGGTCAGAGACGGCAGTGCGACGTGCCGCTCACCGGCACGCTCGAGCATGCGCAGCATCAGATAGCGGGCGCGGGCGGGCCCGGAGCGGGCCAGCATGTCGTCGAAGGATTCGATCCACTCGCCGGTCTCCTCCGGATCGATGTCCGGAAGGTATGACGCCACCCCCTCCCGGATCACACGGACCCGGTTGTCGGCCGGGCCGGAGCCGGGGGTCGAACCTGTCGGGGTACGGGCTGCGTCAGTGGACAAGCCATGCTCCTCGAGTTCAGAGGGCGGCGCCTGTCGGCGCCGCACGTGCACGCCCCAGGGGTGCGGGGCGTACCGGATGGAACGGTCGCCGCTCCGGCCTGAGGGTCGGTGGACCGCAGACCGGGGCGATGTCCCCATGGTGCACGACGCCACACCGGCACATGCCGGTGATCTCAGGTACTGGGCAGTAGCTTCGGTGGCCGGCGCCTGCCGCGCGGGACGTGCCGGCCGTGGCGGTCGTGTCGGGACTGTGACCTGGGGGCGTTAGTCGGTACCATCCACCGAACGGCGCACGCGGACGTGTGCGCCTGCTTAGTCCTCTGACGAATGGAGAAAACCACCGTGGTCGCCGCGGACGCCCGGAACTTCGTAGAAGTGCTCGGGGTCAAGCCCGAGATGATCGTGCAGGAACGGGGCTGGGACGAAGACACCGACGACGCCCTGCGAGAGGCGATCGAGACCGTCATCGGCGAAGAGATGGAGGACGAGGACTCCGACGAGGTCATCGACATCGTGCTGCTGTGGTGGCGCGACGGCGACGGCGACCTGGTCGACGAACTCGTCGACGCCATCGGCCTGCTGGCCGAGGACGGTTCGATCTGGGTGCTCAGCCCCAAGACCGGGCGCGACGGCTACGTCGAGCCCAGCGACATCTCCGAGGCGGCACCGACCGCGGGGCTGAACCAGACCTCGGTGGCCACGCTCGGCGAGTGGGCGGGCAGCCGGCTGGTCCAGCGCCGATGATCATGGCGCCGGTCGATCCCGATCGGCGGAACCCGGGGCACGGCCCCGAGACGAGGAGTCGGTGATGGCACTGCAGGTCGGGGACCGGGCGCCGGATTTCACGCTCAAGGACCAGAACAACCAGCCGGTCACGCTCTCGGACTTCCGCGGGAAGAAGAACGTGCTGATCGTGTTCTACCCGCTCGCGTTCACCGGGGTGTGCCAGGGCGAGCTCGGCCGCATCCGCGACGAGCTGCCGGTGTTCGACAACGACGACACCGCGGTGCTGACGATCTCGGTCGGGCCGTCGCCCACTCACAAGGTGTGGGCGCTGGAGCAGGGCTACACCTTCCCGCTGCTGTCGGACTTCTGGCCGCACGGTGAGGTGGCCCGGGCCTACGGGGTGTTCAACGACGACGCCGGGATCTCCAATCGCGGCACCTTCATCGTCGACACCGACGGCGCGATCCGATTCGCCGAGGTCAACGGCCCCGGCGAGGTCCGGGACCAGCAGGTTTGGGTCCGTGCGCTGGCCGCGTTAGATTCGTGACCGCCTGCGGGGACGCGATCCTCGCAGGCGATCGACGGGCGTGTAGCTCAGTGGTAGAGCTCCTGTCTTACACACAGGCGGTCGCTGGTTCGAACCCAGTCGCGCCCACCACGACACATACGACTCGCCCCGCCGCACCGGCACCACCGGTCGGCGGGGCGAGTCGTATGTGCGGCGCGGATCAGTCCCGGTCGTCCTGCTCATTGAGCGGGGCGAACCGTTCCTGGTCGAGCACATCGGCCTCGGCGGCCTCACGGTCGGAGACCGGGCCGGTGCGCTGTGGATCGGGGAAACGCGCGTCTTCGCTGTCGTCGGCGGCCGGGGTCGCCTGATCGGCGCGATCGAGATCCGAGGCCGCGTCGAAGACCTCGTCGTCGGACGTTCTGCGGGCGGGATCTGTATCGGTCATACCGTCAAGGGTAGGCGCGTCAGGCGCCGCGGGGCAGCCGCTCGGCAAGGTCTGCTCGGATCAGCGTCGGCGCTTGCCGCCGTAGCGGTCCTGCAGGGTCTTTCTGTGCGCCTCGGGCAGCGGTTCGGCGGAGCGATAGGCGATCGGCTGCGGGGCCTTACGGCGGCGCCGGCCGGCCGCGACATGGGCCAGATCGTCCTCGAGCGGCGCATCCGCGGCCTCGGGCCGGCCCTCAGGAGTCTGCGTTGCGTCGTCCGGCACCGGATCGTCGCCCGGGGCGGGCCCGTCGCCGGCGGGGGCGTCCTCGGTCGGCGGGGCGAGGGCAGCGGCCTCACGGCGGCGCTCGCGGATCTCGGCCCACACGAAGTAGCCGATGCCCAGCGGCACCATGATCCCGAAGGCGATCCACTGCAGCCCGTACGACAGGTACGGGCCCGAATCGAGCTGCGGCAGCTGGATCAGCCCCAGACTGCCCGGCTGGTCCTCGTCGAGCTGGAGATAGTCGCCGAGCAGGTCGTCGCGGTCGAACAGCGGGCCGATCCGCTCGGGCGCGATGGAGTAGACCTGCTGCCAGCCGTCGCGGACGAACGGCTCGCGGTCGGCGTGCCGGGTCTCCCCGGGCCGGATGCGCGCATCGAGGGTGACCGTGCCGGTGGGCGGCGGATCGATCTCGGGCGCGGCCATCTCCTCGGCCGGGTAGACGTAGCCGCGGTCGACCAGGATCGCCTGCCCCTCGTCGGTGACGAAGGGGGCGACGACCTCGAAGACCGGGTCGGCGTTGACCGAGCGCAGCCGCACCAGCACCTGCTCGTCGGCGACGTAGTGCCCGGTGACCTGCACCCGGCGCCATTCGTCGTCGGTCTCGGCCTCGGTGCGTCCATCCGAGTAGATCTCCGACAGCGGCACCGGGTCGGCCTTCAAGGAGGCCTCGATGAGCTTGTTGCGCGCCGAGTTGTCGGTGTTCTTGCCCAGCTGCCAGGGGGCGAGCACGGCGAACGCGAAGTACGCGAACACCGCGGACAACGCGATGACCGCCAACCAGGTCGGTCGCAGCAGGAAACTCAAACGTCGCACGGTGCTAAGACTATGTCATCGCCGCGACCGTGCAGGTCAGCGGTGGTGCCGCAGTGACGCAGACGACCCCGGCCGCGGCGCGGCCCGGCTCACCGGGCCAGGCTGTCACGGATCCAGTCCAGCAGTGCCGGCATGGCCGCCTCCAGTTCCCGACGGGTGCGCACGAAGTTCTCCGGCCCGCCGTAATACGGGTCGTCCACGTCCTCGGTATCGGCCTCGGGGTCGAAGCTGCGCATCAGGCGCACCTTCGCCGGATCAGCGCCCGCTCCGGGCAGATCGCGGAAATGCCCGCGGTCCATCGCCACGATCAGATCCGCCTCGGCGTGGACGGGACCGAACTGGGCGGCCGCATGACCGGTGGAGTACCCGCCGGCGCGCAGTTCGTCGTCGGTGCGCGGATCGGCGGGTTTGCCGGTGTGCCAGTCCATGATCCCGGCACTGGTCACCTTCACCCGGTCGCCGAGACCCTCTCGGTCGAGCAGGTCGGCCAGGATGCGCTCGGCCATCGGCGAGCGGCAGATGTTGCCCGTGCACACGAACGTCACGTGCAGATCGGCGGTCTGGTCCATGATCACCTTTCGCAACGCCGCGGGATCGTCGACGGTCCATCGGGCCCCGGCGGCTTCTCGCCGGTCACCGTAGCCCCATGACACCCAGGTCGGGGCGATGCCGTGGGCCAGGGCCCCGGCGACGTCGTGTTCGCGGTCCCCGATGTGGGTGAGCACCTGCTCGGCGGCCACGTCCAGGCCCGCCAGGGCGTGGGCGATCACATCGGCCTTGGCGCGCCGAGTGCCGTCGGTGGAGGCGCCGGCGATCACCGCGAACCGGTCGGCGAGCCCGAAGTGCTCCAGGATCCGCACCGCACGGATCTCGGACTTGGAGGTGGCCACCGCCAGGCGCAGCCCGCGAGCGCGTAGCTCATCGAGCAGCTCGGCGATCCCGTCGAACACCGCGTTCTGCGCCCAGCCGGTGCGGTCGTAGTACTCGGTGTAGGCGGCCAGGGCGCGCTCGGTCGTCGCCTCGTCCATGCCCAGGGCGGCGAACGAGTCGACCATGGGCGGGCCCACCAGCAGGCGGGCCAGATCTCCGTCGGGTGGGGTGACACCGACCGTGTGGCAGGCGTGGCGGAAACCGTCGACCACCCCCTCGGCGGAGTCGGTGAGGGTGCCGTCGAGATCGAACAGCACGGTGGGCGCGGGTGAGACCGGGTCCGTCATGGCTCCCATGATGGCCGTCGTCGGCGGTGGCCGGGAAATCGGCGGGCCGCATACCCTGGGGTTCGACGAGCGCGCCCGGCCGGCGCGCGGACGAAAAGAGTCGGAGGACTGATGGAGCACGGTGCGGTCAGTGTGGGGCGGATCGTCGAGGCGATCGAGGCGGCCTATCCGCCGGCGCTCGCCGAATCCTGGGATTCGGTCGGCCTGGTGTGCGGGGACCCGGACGAACCGGTGACCCGGGTGCACGTGTGCGTCGACGTCACCGAGGCGGTGGTCGACGAGGCGCTCGCCGCCGGGGCGGGGCTCATCCTGGCGCACCATCCGCTGCTGCTGCGCGGGGTCGACACGGTCGGTGCGCACACCCCCAAGGGGCGGCTGATCCACCGGATGATCCGGGGCGGCTGCGCGTTGCTCACCGCCCACACCAACGCCGACTCCGCCGACCCGGGGGTGTCCGATGCGCTCGCCGCAGCGCTCGGGCTGACCGGGTTGCGCCCGATCACACCGAAGTCCGAGGCGCCGCAGGACAAGTGGATCGTGCTGGTGCCCGACACCCACTCCGAGCAGGTGCGCGCCGCGCTGTTCGCGGCCGGGGCGGGCACGCTCGGCGACTACGACTCGTGCGCCTGGACCGTCGCCGGCACGGGACAGTTCCGGCCCCTGGGCGGCGCGAATCCGACCCTGGGCGAGATCGGTGCGGTGCACACCGAACCGGAGACCCGGGTGGAGGTGCTGGCCCCGCGCGCGGCCCGGGAGACGGTGCGCGCCGCACTGCGCGCCGCCCACCCCTATGAGGAGCCGGCCTACGACGTGTTCGAACCGGCGCCCGCCCGCTCCTCCCGCGGCCTGGGCCGGATCGGCGAACTGCCCCGGGCCGAGACCCTCGCCGAGTTCACCGAGCGGGTGGCCCGCGCCCTGCCGGCCACCGTGTGGGGTGTGCGCGCGGCCGGCGACCCCGAGCGCTCGGTGCGCACCGTCGCGGTGTGCGGCGGCTCGGGCGACTCGCTGCTCGGCGCGGTCACCGCCGCCGGGGTGGACGCCTACGTCACCGCCGATCTGCGCCATCACCCGGCCGACGAACACCTGCGCGTGGGCGGCCCGGCACTGGTGGACGTGGCGCACTGGGCGAGCGAACAGCCCTGGTGCGCCCAGGCCGCAGGGGTGCTGGCGACCGCCTTCGGCGACCGGCTCGATGTGCACGTCACCGCGGTGCGCACCGATCCGTGGACGGTGGGCGCGGCGAACTGACCGGCCCCGGGCCGCGGTGGCCGGGGGCCGGGTAGCGTCGACGGCGCTGCCCGCCGACCGTTCACCCCCAAGGAGAAGCGTGTGAAGGCCCGACCCGAAGACCAGAAGCGTCTGCTCGAACTCGCCGCCGTCGATGCCGAGGCCCGGCAGATCGCGCACCGCCGCAAGAACCTGCCCGAACGGATCGAGGTCGAGCGGATCGAGGACGAACGCAACGGTCACCGGGACGCGGCGGCGACCCTGGACATCACGCTCGAGGACTTCGACCGCGACATCACCAAGCTCGAGGGCGAGGTCGATGCGGTGGGTCGGCGTGCGGCGCGCAACGATGAGCGGCTGGCCTCCGGCGGGGTGCCGCCGCGGCAGTTGTCGGAGATGCAGCACGAGAACACCAGCCTGGCCCGCCGACGCAGCGAATTGGAGGAGGAACTGCTCGAGGTGATGGAGCAGCGCGAGGCCGTCGAACACGACCGGGACCGCACCGGAGCCCTGATCGACCGGGCCGAAGAACAGCTCGCCGACGCGCGCCGCCACCTCGAGGAGGCCGAGGCCGATCTGCAGACTGCGGAGGACCGCTCGGCCGGGCAGCGGGCCGAACTGGTGGCCGGGCTGCCGGAGGATCTGCTCGCGCTCTACGAACGCGAACGCACCCGCACCGGCATCGGGGCGGCGCTGCTGCAGGCGCGCCGCTGCGGGGGCTGCCGCATCGAGCTCGACCGGATGGAGATCGCCCGGATCGCCGCCCTGGACCCGGACGAGGTCGTGCACTGCGACCAGTGCAGCACCGTGCTGGTGCGCACCGGCGAGTCGGGGCTCGGCTGATGCGGGTGATCGTCGAGGCCGACGGCGGGTCGCGCGGCAACCCGGGACCGGCCGCCTACGGCGCGGTGGTGCGCGCCGAATCGGGTGAGGTGCTCGCCGAGCGCGGCGAACAGATCGGCCGGGCCACCAACAACGTCGCCGAATACCGCGGGCTGATCGCGGGGCTGGAGGCCGCCCGTGAACTCGGTGCGACCGAGGTGCAGGCCCGGCTGGACTCCAAGCTCGTGGTCGAGCAGATGTCGGGCCGGTGGAAGATCAAACACCCGGACATGGCCGAGCTGGCCGACCGCGCCCGCCGCATCGCGCGCGAGCTGGCGACGGCCGAATACCAGTGGGTGCCGCGCGCGGACAACTCGCACGCCGACCGACTGGTCAACGAGGCGCTCGACGGAGCGCCGACCTACTACAGCGCGGCCGGCCAGAGCGCCGGTGCCGCGCCCGCCACCACGCAGCCCGCCACCGCGCAGGCCGCGACCGGCAAGCCTGCGGCCGAGACCTCCGCGCCCGGCTGGACCGGGGCGATGGGGGCGCCGGCGCGGCTGCTGCTGCTGCGCCACGGGCAGACCCCGCTGTCGGTGCAGCGCCGCTACTCCGGGCACGGCGATCCGGAACTGACCGCGCTGGGCTCACAGCAGGCCGCGGGCGCGGCCCGCCGGCTCGCCGCGCGCGGATCGGTGGCCGCGGTGATCTCGTCACCGCTCACACGCACCCGGCAGACCGCGGAGGCCGCCGCGGCCGCGCTCGGGCTCGAGGTGCAGATCGAACCGGAGCTGATCGAGACCGACTTCGGCGACTGGGAGGGGCTGACCTTCACCGAGGCGGCCGAGGCCACCCCGGCGCTGCACAAGCGCTGGCTGTCCGATCCGTCGGTGCCGGCCCCGGGCGGGGAATCGTTCACCGAGGTCGCCGAGCGGGTGGGCCGGGCCCGGCGCCGGATCACCGAGCGCTACGCCGGTCAGGACGTGCTGGTGGTCTCGCACGTCACCCCGATCAAGACGCTGCTGCGCGAGGCGCTCGACGCCGGCCCGTCACTGCTCTACCGACTGCACCTGGACCTGGCGTCGCTGTCGATCGCCGAGTTCTACCCCGACGGCGGCACCTCGGTCCGGCTGGTCAACGACACCGGGCATCTGGCCGACTGACCGGCTGTGTCCCGGCCCACCGGTGCGCGATGACCGGGATCGGGCGCTCAGGCCGTACCCTGGTCGGTGCGGACGAGTCGGGTGGGCGGCCGCGGTCGTAGGGAACCGGCGCACACGTGGCGTCAGGCCCCGATCGAGGAAAGTCCGGACTCCACAGAGCAGGGCGGTTGCTAACGGCAACCCGGGGTGACCCGCGGGACAGTGCCACAGAGAGCAGACCGCCGGTGCGGGGGTGTTCGACGCCTTCGTACCGGTAAGGGTGAAAGGGTGCGGTAAGAGCGCACCGGCGTCGCGGGTGACCGTGACGGCCAGGTAAACCCCGCCCGGAGCAAGGTCGAAGACCGCACCGGCCGGACCGGTGCGGTTGCGCAGGTGTTCGAGGGCTGCTCGCCCGAGCCTGCGGGTGGACCGCTCGAGGCACCCGGCGACGGTGTGCCCAGATGGATGGTCGCCGCCCGCACCGAGCGGTGCGGGCACAGGATCCGGCTTACATCCCGGCTCGTCCGCACCCGCCCGGCGCGCCCGGCGGGCAGACTGGGGCCATGAGCCCCGATACGAGTGACGATCAGTGGTACTTCTGCGTGGCCGACCGTTCGGTCCGGCGCGGCAAGGAGTCGCGCGGCCTGGACCGGATGGGTCCGTATCCCGATCCGCAGACCGCGGCCCGGGCGCTGGAGATCGCCCAGGAACGCACGGCCGCGGCCGACGCCGCCGACGAGGCGGACGACGACTGGGGTGCGCAGTGACCACCCGGACCCGCCCCGCGGCGGGCCCGGCCGGTTAGAACCCGACCAGCCCCGCGGCCACGGTCGGCAACTCGAGGGCGGAGAGCACCTCGTCACGGGTCTGCGGGCACACCGCGGTCATCGCCTCGTCGACCCGGTCCCGATTGCGCGAGAGTTCGAACAGGTCCACCCCGTGCCCCGGCGCCCAGGTCGCGACCGTGGTGTTGAGCGTGACCCGGCCCGGGGTGGGGGTGTAGGTGCGCAGGTCGGTCAGCTGATCGTCCAGATCCGCGCACAGCTGTTCTGCCGCGGCCCGGCTGATCCCCGGGGCCACCTGCGCGTCTTCGCCTGTGACGGCGTCACCGGCGCCCGCAGGATCCTGCGCACCGTGCGGTCCGGACCCGTGATGGCCGGCCGGGCCGTGATGCGGGCCCTGGTGGCCGCAACCGGCCAGCAGTGCGGCCGCAGCGGCGAGTCCGGTCGCGACGATCGGCAGTGATCGGCGGGCGCGTGCGGGCGGGGCCATGTCAGAAGACGTGCTCGGGGCCCGGGAAGGACCCGTCGGCCACGGCCTCGCGGTAATCGCGGGCCGCACGCTCGAGCTCGGTGCCGACCTCGCCGAACCGGCGCACGAACTTGGCGACCTTGCCGTGGGTGTAGCCGGCCATGTCCTGCCAGACCAGCACCTGACCGTCGCAGTCGGTGCCCGCACCGATACCGATGGTGGGGATCGACAGCGCCGCGGTGACCTCGGCGGCCACATCGGCCGGCACCATCTCCATCACCACCGAGAAGGCCCCGGCCTCCTCGACCGCACGCGCGTCGGCCAGTAGCTTTGCGGCCGCCTCGCCGCGGCCCTGCACGCGGAAACCGCCGAGCCCGTTGACCGACTGCGGGGTGAAACCGATGTGCGCCATCACCGGGATGCCGGCGGCGACCAGCGCCGCGATCTGCGGGGCGACCTCCGGGCCGCCCTCGATCTTCACCGCGTGGGCGAGCCCTTCCTTGCAGTACCGCACCGCGGTCGCCAGCGCCTGCTCGGGCGAGGCCTCGTAGGTGCCGAAGGGCAGGTCGGTGACCACCAGTGCGTGCGGGGCGCCGCGCACCACCGCGCGCACCAGCGGGATCATCTCCTCGTCGGAGATCGGCAGGGTGGTGTCGTAGCCGAACACCACGTTCGCCGCCGAATCGCCGACCAGCAGCACGGGGATCTCGGCGGTGTCGAAGATCCGGGCGGTGGAGTAGTCGTAGGCGGTGAGCATCGCCCACTTCCGGCCCTCGGCCTTCCACTGCGCCAGGTGCTGGATGCGGGTCTGCCTACGCGGGGTGGGCGCGGCGCCGCCGTACGGATTGGCCTCGGCCATGATCTGTCCCTTCGTTCCTCGAGGCCCGCTGAGCGGGTCCCCGGGTGTGGTGGTGACGTGGCCTGCAGTGTGCCAGCGACCGGCGCCCCGATCCACCTCGGCGTGAGCGATGTCACCGCCGGCGGATCTGTCAGGATCACGGGCATGAACGCACGGGCGGCGCTGGCCGCGGCAGCCACGGCGGCACTGCTGATCGGCGGCTGCGCCTCGGCCGCCACCGATACCGACCGGCCCGGGGACGGGGCCGCCGAGACCGCGCCCGGCGCCGAGGCCGGGCCGGAGCTGGCGCGG
Organism: Actinomycetes bacterium; assembly: GCA_021793835.1. GTDB lineage: Bacteria > Actinomycetota > Actinomycetes > Mycobacteriales > Mycobacteriaceae > Tomitella. Next base: position 10,559 of record JAJYRZ010000054.1, read on the forward strand.
TTCTACGACCAGCGGCCGGACTGGCAGCGGTGCGGCGGACTGCCCGAGACGGTCGGCGGGCTGGCGGTGCAGTGCGCCACGGCCACCGTGCCGCTGGACTACCGCGCCCCCGACGCAGACACCGCCGAACTCGCCCTGCTGCGCCTGCATCACGACGGCGGGGACCGCCCGGCCGTGCTGATCAACCCGGGCGGGCCCGGTGTGCCGGGGGTGGACTGGCTCGGCGCTCAGCTGTCGGGCGTCGCCGCCGGGCCGCTGGCCGACCGGTTCGACCTGGTCACCTTCGATCCGCGCGGAACGGGCCGATCCACCCCGGCCGTCGCGTGCCGCGACGATGCGGCGATGGACGACTACCGCCTGCTCGACCAGGGCGACGTCACCCCGGACGGCATCGCCCGGACCGAAGCCGTGCTGGCCGACCTGGCACAGGCGTGTGCGGACGGCACCGGCACCGAGGTGCTCGCCCACGTGGGCACCCGGGACACCGCGGCCGACCTGGACGTGCTGCGGGTGATCGCCGACCCGGGCGGCGACGGGCTGCTGCGGTACGTCGGACTGTCCTACGGCACCCGCCTGGGCACCGAATACGCCGCCCGCTACGGCGACCGGATCGGCGCGATGGTCCTCGACGGCGCGGTGTTGCCCGGCGACAACGGCACCGATCAGGCCCTGACCCAGGCCGCGGGCTTCACCGCCGCCTTCGACGCCTTCGCCGCGGACTGCACGCGCCGGGCCGACTGCCCGCTGCCCGGTGCGGACTCAGCAGACCGATCCGCCGCAGCGGTCGCCGCGCTGCTGGCCGAGATCGCCGCGGATCCGCTGCCCGCCGCCGGCGGCCGCGTTCTGGGGCCGGACGACGCGCAACTGGCGATCAGCCAGGCTCTCTACACCCCGATGCTGTGGGCGCCGCTGCGCCGCGGCCTGGCCGAAGCCCACGGCGGCGACGGCAGCACACTGCTGGAACTGGCCGACATGTATTACGACCGCGGACCGGACGGGCGGTACGGGACGAACCTGCACGACGCCTTCGACGCGATCCGCTGCGTGGACGCACCGGCCGAGACCGACCGGGACGTCCTCGGCGCAGCCGACGCGGAGGTGCGGGCGCGGGCCCCGATGTTCGACGACGGCCGCGGAGCCGGCCGGGCGCCGCGCGACGTGTGCGCGTTCTGGCCCGTGCCGGTGACCGCGACCGCCACCGACGAGGTCGAGATCGATCCGCAGATCGGCGCCCGCATCCTGGTGGTCTCGTCCACCGAGGACCCGGCCACCCCGCACGCCGACGGGATCGCACTGGCCGAGGCGCTCGGCGCCGACCTGCTGACCGTCGACGCCGCCCGGCACACCGCGGTGCTGACCGACCCGTGCGCCGACGAGGCCGCGGCGGCCGTGCTCGGCGGCGACCGCATCGCCCCGGACACCGTCTGCCGGGCCTAGGCTGGTGCCCATGGACCGTCAGATGGAGTTCGTGCTGCGCAGCGTCGAGGAACGGGACGTGAGGTTCATCCGGCTGTGGTTCACCGACGTGCTCGGCTACCTCAAATCGGTGGCGATCACCCCGTCGGAGCTCGAGGGCGCCTTCACCGAGGGGCTCGGCTTCGACGGCTCGGCCATCGACGGTTTCGCCCGGGTGTACGAGGCGGACATGCTGGCCGTGCCCGACCCGTCGACCTTCCAGGTGCTGCCCTGGCAGGACGTGGACGGTTCGCTGCCCAGCGCCCGGATGTTCTGCGACATCCGGCTGCCCGGCGGTTCCCCGTCGTGGTCGGATCCGCGCCATGTGCTGCGCCGCCAACTCGACCGGGCCGCCGACCTGGGGTTCACCTCCTTCGTGCACCCGGAGATCGAGTTCTTCCTCCTCGACGCCGAGCCCGGCCCGGACGGTCGGCCCGTGCCGGCCGATGCGGGCGGCTACTTCGACCAGGCCGTGCACGCCAGCGCCCCGGATTTCCGGCGCGGGGCGATCGATGCGCTGGAGTCGATGGGCATCGCCGTGGAGTACAGCCACCACGAGGCCGCACCGGGGCAGCAGGAGATCGACCTGCGCTACGCCGATCCGTTGACCATGGCCGACAACGTGATGACCTTCCGCTACCTGATCAAGCAGGTCGCCATGCGTGAGGGCGTGCGCGCGACGTTCATGCCCAAGCCGTTCACCGAGCACGCCGGGTCGGCCATGCACACCCACATGTCGCTGTTCGAGGGCGACGACAACGCCTTCTACGACGCCGACGACCCGCTGCACCTGTCGACCACCGGTCGCCAGTTCGTCGCGGGCATCCTCGCCCACGCCGCCGAGGTCTCGGCGGTGCCCAACCAGTGGGTCAACTCCTATAAGCGATTCATCCACGGCGGGGAGGCGCCCACCGCGGTGTCCTGGGGCCGGGCCAACCGTTCGGCGCTGGTGCGCCTGCCGCTCTACAGCCCCGACAAGGCGTCCTCACGCAGGGTGGAGGTGCGCACCCCGGACTCGGCGTGCAACCCGTATCTGACGTTCGCGGTGCTGCTGTCGTGCGGTCTCAAGGGCATCGAGGAGGGCTATGAGCTGCCGCCCGAGGCCGAGGAGGACGTGTGGTCGATGACCGGGTCGGAGCGCCGGGCGCTGGGCTATGAGCCGCTGCCGAAAAGCCTGGGCGATGCGCTGCGCCGGATGGAGGATTCCGAGCTGCTCGCCGAGACCCTGGGCGAACGGGTCTACGACTTCTTCCTGCGCAACAAGCGCAGCGAATGGGAGGAGTACCGCAACCAGGTGACCGCGTTCGAACTGAACGCCTACCTGGGGCTGTGACGGTCGGCCCCGTGCGTGCGGCGGTGCCCGGCCCGGGCCGACTGGGTCTGATCGACGCGGATGCGGCCGCCGGCCTGGCGGAACTGGGCTGGACCGGCGAATCACATGTGGCCAGCCTGTGGGCGCTCTCGCGCGCCCCCGACCCGGACCTGGCGCTGCGCACCCTGGTGCGGCTGCGTGAAGCGCTCGGGCCCGACTGGGACGGACTCGACGCCCGGCTGCATCAGGACGCCCGGCTGCGGGCCCGGCTGCTGGCTCTGGCCGGGGCGTCCACCGGACTGGGCGATCACCTGGTGGCCCGCCCGCACCTGTGGCACCGGATCGGCGACCAGGACCGGCCGACCGCGGCCGCACAGGCGACCGAGACGATGCTGGCCGCGGTCGACGCCTACCGCGAGGAGCCGGAGGCGGGCGCTGAAGCCGACGCGGCCGGGCCGGTGTGGCGCGCGGGGATCACCGGACCCGAGGCGATCGATGCGCTGCGCACGGCCTACCGCGACGAGCTCGCAGTGCTCGCGGCCGCGGACCTGGCCGCCACGGTCGACAACGAGCCCGAACTGCCGCTGGCCACCGTCGGCGCGGCCCTGTCGGACCTGGCCGATGCGGCGCTGTCCGCGGCGCTGGCGGTCGCAATCGCCCAGGTGTGCCACGGCGCCCCCTGCCCGGTGCGGCTGGCGGTGATCGCGATGGGCAAGTGCGGGGCGCGCGAGCTCAACTACGTCTCGGACGTCGACGTGGTGTTGGTGGCCGCCCCGGCCGACGAGACGGCCGCGCGCATCGCCGGAGAACTGATGCGCATCGGCTCGGCCGCCTTCTTCGAGGTCGATGCGGGCCTGCGGCCGGAAGGCCGGCGCGGGGCGCTGGTGCGCACGGTCGACTCGCACCTGACCTACTACCGGCGCTGGGCCAAGACCTGGGAGTTCCAGGCCCTGCTCAAGGCCCGGCCGATGTGCGGGGACATGACGCTGGGCCACGACTATCTCGACCGGATCTCACCGATGGTGTGGACGGCCACCGAACGCGAGGACTTCGTCGCCGAGGTGCGCACGATGCGCCGGAGGGTCGAACAGCAGGTGCCGGCCGATCTGCGCAGCCGCGAACTCAAACTCGGCCGCGGCAGCCTGCGCGATGTCGAGTTCGCGGTCCAGCTGCTGCAGCTGGTGCACGGCCGCACCGATCCCGAACTGCACGTCACCGACACCCTCGGGGCGCTGGCCGCGCTGTCGGCCGGCGGCTACGTCGGACGCGGCGATGCCGCCGAGCTCGCCGAATCGTATGAGTTCCTGCGCGTGCTCGAGCACCGGCTCCAGCTCCAGCGGCTCCAGCGCACCCACACCCTGCCGGCCGACGACGACACCGAGGCGCTGCGCTGGCTGGCCCGGGCGGCGCGCGTGCGCCCCGGCGCCGACGGGGACGTGGTGGCCGCGCTGCGCCGGAAGATCCGCCGGCACTCCACGCGCATCCGGCGCCTGCACGAGGAACTGTTCTATCGGCCCCTGCTCGAATCGGTGGCCGGGCTCGACGCCGACACCGTCCGGCTCGGTCCGGTGGCCGCCAAGCGGCGCCTGGCGGCGCTGGGCTACCGGTCGCCGGGCACGGCGCTGGGCCACCTGCAGGCACTGACCGCCGGGGGGACCCGCAAAGGCCGGATCCAGGCGCTGCTGCTGCCGACGCTGATGGTGTGGCTGGGCGAGACCCCCGACCCGGACGGCGGACTGCTGGCCTACCGGCGGCTGTCGGAGGAGATGACCGATCGGGTGTGGTTCCTGCGCACCCTGCGCGACGAGGGCGTGGTGGCCAAACGGTTGATGACGGTGCTGGGCTCCTCGGCGCTGGTCACCGGGCTTCTGCTCACCAGTCCCGCGGTGATCCGGCTGTTCGCCGACGACACGGTCGGCCCGAAGCTCACCGCGATCGATCCGGCGGACGTGGCGGGGGGTCTGCGGCGCAGCGCCGCACGGCATCCCGATCCGGAGCGGGCGGTGGCCGCCGCCCGGTCGCTGCGCAGGCGCGAACTGGCGCGCATCGCGGCCGCCGACCTGCTGGGCATGGCCGAGGTGACCGCGGTGTGCGCGGGACTGACCCACATCTGGTGCGCGGTGCTCGATGCGGCCGTGGCCGCGGTGATCCGGGCCAAGGTCGCGGCCGAAGGCCCGGCCCCGGCCCGACTGGCCGTGATCGGCATGGGCCGGCTCGGCGGCGGCGAACTCGGCTACGGCTCGGACGCCGATGTGCTGTTCGTCTGCGATCCGGTCCCCGCCCCGGGCGCGGCCGAGGTCGACGCCGACCGGGAGGAGGTGGCGCTGCGCTGGTGCGCGGAGGTGGCCGAACAGGTGCGCACCCTGCTGGGACGACCGAGCACCGATCCGCCGCTGGAGGTCGACATCGATCTGCGCCCGGAGGGACGCACCGGGCCGATGGTGCGCACCTGCGAGTCCTATCTGGCCTACTACCGGGCCTGGGCCGAGCCGTGGGAGATCCAGGCGCTGCTGCGCGCCGCACCGGTGGCCGGCGAC
>JAJYRZ010000256.1 GCA_021793835.1 Actinomycetes bacterium
ATCTGCAGCACGGCGTCGGTGACCGCGTGGCGCACGCCGGCCGGATCCTCGTCGTCTTCGGGCAGGTCGAGCACGTTGACGTGGATGTTGCCGTCGCCGACGTGCCCGAAACACACGGTGTGCGCCGGGCCCCCGTCCGCACCGTCCGCCCCGTCCGCCCGGGCGGTCTCGGCGGCTTGGGCGACGACGCCGGGGACCTGCTCGACGAATCCGTCCAGCGCGCCGGCGGGCAGGGTGACGTCGAGTTTGAGCGGCGAGGTGCGCGAGAGCCGGCCGATCGTCTCGGTGTGCTGCTCGCGCAGCCGCCACAGTCTCCGCGCGGCGCCGGAGTCGACCACGGCCTCGGCGATGCGTCCCTGTTCGGCGGCGAGCACGCCGGTGAGCAGCTCCTCCACGCGCGCGGGTGCGGACACCTCGAGCAGCAGCGCGTAGCGGGCGGGTGTCCCGAGCGGATCGGCGACGCCGAGATGCGTGCGCACCATCTCCAGTCCGGCCCCGGTCATGATCTCGGCGGCCTCGATCGTCAGGCCCGCCCGCTCGGCCGCGGTCACCAGCGTCAGCGCCCCGGCGACGGTGTCCACACCGATCAGCGCGGTGCGGGTGGGCCCGGACGGGATCGACAGCCGCAGCAGCACCTCGGTGACCACCGCCAGGGTGCCCTCGGAGCCGGCGATCAGGCTCGGCAGGTGGTAGCCGACGTTGTCCTTGCGCAGCGGCTTCCACCGGCGCAGCACCCGTCCGTCCGCGGTGACCGCCGTCAGGCCCAGCAGTCGGGAGCGGGTGTCGCCGTGGCGGATCATCTGCAGCCCGCCGGCGTTGGTGGCGACCATCCCGCCGAGGGTCGCGCTGTCGCGGGCGGCGAGGTCCAGGCCGAGGGTGAATCCGGCATCGGCGGCCGCGGCCTGCGCCGCGGCCAGGGTCTGGCCGGCCGGGGCGGCCAGGGTGCGGGCCGCCGGGTCGATCGTGACCTGTCCGGTCAGCCGGGTGGTACTCAGCAGCACCTGCCCGGGCCCGGGCACCGCACCGCCGACCAGCCCGGTGTTGCCGCCCTGGGGCACCACGGCCACGCCCGCGTCGTGGCAGGCGCGCAGTACCGCGGCCACCTCGTCGGTGTTCGCCGGGCGCACGACCGCGAGCGCATCACCGCGGTAGCGGCCGGTGACGTCGGTGAGGTGCCCGGCCGTGGTCTCCGGCGCGGTGAGCACGTGAGATGCACCGACCGCGCCCGTGAGCTCCGCGAGCAACCGTTCCTGCACCGCCCTGGCACCTCCCGTCGGCGGGCGATACCGCCGACCGCCTTTCCGATCCTGCCACCGCGGCCCCGCGGTCCCCTATCGTGCGGGGCACGCCCCCGGGGCCGGCGCACCGCTCGGTGACGTGTCGGTCGCGAGCCCCGGTCCCCTCACGGTAGGAGAGTGCCGATGTTCCCGCTGCGCCGCCGCCCGCCGACCCGCCGCCGCATCCTGATCACCGGCGCCAGCTCCGGGCTCGGTGCCGAACTGGCCCGCCAGTACGCGGCCACGGGCGCCGATCTGGCACTCGCCGCCCGGCGGATCGACCGAATCGAAGCCCTCGCCGCCGAGCTGCGCGCCGCCCATCCGCAGATCACCGTGGCCACCGCGGCGCTCGACGTCACCGACGCCGAGGCGGTGTTCCGGGTGTTCGCCGACCTCGATACCGCGCTCGGCGGGATCGACCGGGTGATCGCCAACGCCGGTCTCGGCAAGGGACAGCCGCTGGGCACCGGATATCACCGGGCGAACGCCGAGACGATGACCACCAACGTGCTCGGCGTGCTCGCCCAGGCCGAGGCGGCGCTCGAGCTGTTCCGGCCACGCGACACCGGGCATCTGGTGCTGGTGTCGTCGATCAGCGCGGTGCGCGGGATGGCGCGCAACCTCACCGTCTACGCCGCGTCCAAGGCCGCGGTCGCCAACCTCGGTGAGGGCCTGGCGGCCGACCTGGCGGGCACCGGCATCACGGTGACCACGGTGCTGCCCGGATTCATCCGTTCGGAGATCAACGCCGGGATGGCCCGGGTGCCGTTCATCGTCGACACCGAGCCGGGGTGCCGGGCCCTACGCGCCGCGATCGACCGGGAGCCGCGCCGGGCCGCGGTGCCGTGGTGGCCGTGGGCCCCGCTGGGCGCGGTGCTGCGCGTGGCCCCGGCGAGGCTGGTCGCGAAGGTCGTGTAGACCGGGCGGGCGGTCACCTGCCCGCCCCTGCGCGGCGGGATTCTATAAACTGCCCTGCGTGACCTGGCTTGGATCGAGCCCGGGCCGAATCGATGATGCGGATGCGATGTCCGATGCCGGTACGGACCCCGGCGACCGCGACCGCGACCCGCGCGGCACCGGACGCGGCGGCGGCAGGGCCGGTACCGCGATCCGGCAGACCCTGCAGGCGGCCCGGCTGTGGTCCGACTCGCTCGGCCGCCAGGCCGACCCCGAGGCGCAGCGGCGCGTGGTGCGCATCCGCCGCTACGCCTACACCGGGTGGGCGGTGCTGGTCACCGGCTGGATCGCGCTGCTGGGGTTCCCCTTCGAGCACTACCGGCTGCTCGGGCTGATCTGCCTGGGGCTGTTCACCCTGAGCATCGGCCGCCGGCCGCCGCTGCAGGTCATCCGCGACTGGATCCCGTTCGTGGTGCTGCTGGCCGCCTACGACCTGACGCGCTGGGCGGCGCTGGCGATCGGCATGCCCACCCAGTGGCATCTGGCCATCGACGTCGACCGCTGGATGTTCGGCGGCATCGTGCCGACCGTGTGGCTGCAAGAACGCATCAAGTTCCCCTCCCCGCCCTGGTGGGAGGTGGCCATCTCCGCGGTCTACATCTCCTACTTCGTGCTGCCCTTC
>JAJYRZ010000055.1 GCA_021793835.1 Actinomycetes bacterium
GTGGCCACCGCCTACGCCGAGTCCCCGCACTATCCGGACAGGGAGGAGGCGCGGGCGGACAAACTGCACGGCGGGTGGGCCGATGTGCCGGCCGCCCGGCTCGACGCCGACGTCGACGAGCACCTGGTCGACCTGCCCGGCGGCCGCTACGGCTGGCGGGTGGCGGTGCCGGCGGCCGTGGCCGCCTGGGGCGAGATGGCCCGGCCCGCTCCCCTGCCGCCGGCGGGCCTGCCCACCACGGTGCTGCGTGCCGGCCGGGTGCACCCGCCGTTCACCACCGATGCGCATCTGGAGCGGATGGCGGATCTGCTGGGGCCGGCGCTCAAGGTGCGCACCGTCGACGCCGAGCACATGCTCACCCAGTCCCATCCGGAGTCGATCGCCGCCGAAATCGCGGCGCTGCTCACACGGAGCGGGCGATGAAGACCACCGACGCCCAGGTCGAGCACGTCCGGGCGCTGATCTCGTCGGTCCCGCCGGGCAGGGTGACCACCTACGGCGCGGTCGCCGAGGCGGCCGGGCTGTCCACCCCGCGCACGGTCGCCTGGATCCTGCGGGTCGACGGCGCGGATCTGCCGTGGTTCCGTGTCATCCGCGCCGACGGTCGGCCCGCCCCGCAGGTGCGTGAGCGGCAGTTGGCCCACCTGCGTGACGAGGGGGTGCCGATCGTCGACGACCGGGTGCAGATGCGCCGGGCCCGGCACGTGTTCGACGACCCCGCACCGCCCGCCTGACCGCGGTATCAGCCGCGGCGGAGGCGAAGACTCACCAGAGGTCTTCGAGCATCCGAGGCTTGGTCGCCTGATACGAGCCCGCGGTCATCACGGCCATCGCCACCAGCAGCAGCACGAACGGCCACGCCCAGCCTCCGGTCGCATCGCGCAGCACCCCGAACAGCAGGGGGCCTGCGCATGCGGCGGTGTAGCCGACCCCCTGGGTGAATCCGGACAGCTGCGCCGAGCCCTGATGGGTGCGGGTGCGCAGGTTGATCAGCGTCAGCGCGATCGGGAAGGTGCTCGGTCCCAGTCCGACGAACACCACCCACACCCAGGTGGCGGTCATCGGCGCGAAGTACAGGCCGGCGAAGCCGATCAGGTAGGCGGCCACGCACACCAGAACCACGGGGAAGGGGTTGGGCACCCGGGCGCACAGGCTCGGCGCGCCGAGTGCGGAGATGAAGCCCATCGCCGAGAACAGCGCCACCATCGACCCGCCCAGGCCGGCCGAGCCGCCGGCGTCGGTGAGGATGCGCGGCAGCCAGGTGAAGATCGAGTAGGTGATCAGCGAGGTCATCCCGAACATCCCGGCCATGCCCCAGGCCAGCGAGGTGCGCATCAACGGGCCGCCGGTGTCCTCGGCGACCGGCGCGGGAATCGCAGGCGCGTCGGCGTCGGCGTCCGCATCGATGCCGGCATCGGCGTCGTCACCGGTGACCGGGGCGGCGACCTGCGCCGTCGCAGGGGCCGGGGCGACGGTGCGGGAGTCCTCGCGCCGGTGCGACCACCACAGCCCGAGGGCCGGCAGCAGCGCCGCCAGCGCCACCAGCGCCCACATGCCCAGCGAGATCCGCCACCCGGCCGCCTCGGCGACCGGCACCGCGACCAGCGGCGGGATCGCCGTGCCCAGCTGCACCCCGGTGATGTACATCGCGCTCAGCAGCGCGACCCGGTCGGAGAAGTACCGCTTGACCAGCGGCGGGATGACGACGTTGCCGATACCCATCCCGCCGAGCGCGACCGCGGAGAACAGCAGCAGCAGGCCGGTGTCGGAGACCAGGGAGCGGGCGATCAGCCCGGCGGCCGACAGCAGCATCGCCCACACCGCGACCGCCTCGAGGTCCAGCCGCCGGATCATCCACGGGGTGGCCAGACCGAAGAGCGCGAACAGGGCGGTGGGCAGCATGCCGAACACCCCGGCGACGACCGAACCGAAGCCGACCTCGTCACCGAGCTCTTCGAGCAGCGGGGTGATCGAGGTGACCGCGGTGCGCAGCACCAGGGCGGAGATCACGATCGTGGCGAACGCCAGGACGCGGCCGTCGAGCAGGCCCCGTCGACCGGACGTGGGAGCGAGGGTTGCCGTCATTGGGCCTATCATAGGATGATTCGCTCGGCGGGGCCGCATCGGGTGGCCACCGTCTCATCGACCACGCGGAGGAGGGAATCGACGATGGTGCGCCCGATCCGGAGGACCGACCTGGTCAGCCAGGTCATCGACGTGCTGCACGGACAGATCGACTCCGGCGCCTGGCCGGTGGGCGCGAAGATCCCGACCGAGCCGGAACTGGCCAAGATGACCGGCACGGGCCGCAACACCGTCCGCGAGGCCGTGCAGACGCTCGTGCACGCCGGGATGCTCGACCGCCGGCAGGGTGCGGGCACCTTCGTCATCGCGGACACCGCCACCGACGATTCGATGCGTGCCCGCTTCGGCTCCGCACGCGACCGGGATCTGCTCGAGCTGCGCGGGGCGCTGGAGGTCACCGCCGCCGCGCTCGCCGCCCGGCGCCGCTCCCCCGGCCAGCTCGCCCGCATGCGCGGTCTGCTCGCCGAGGTCGCCCGACATCGCCGCGCCGACGACCCGGACCGGGCTGCCGAGGCCGATGCGGTGCTGCACGAGACGATCGTCGAGGCCACCGACAACGCACTGTTCGCCGAGATGTACCGGACCCTGGCCCCGCGGCTGCGCGCCGACATCACCGCCGAGTCGCGCCGGACCGGGCACGTCCACGACGAAGCCCACGTCCACCTGGTCGACGCGATCGAACGCGGCGACCAGCAGGCCGCGGAACAGTGCGCCCGCGCCCTGGTCGAACGTCGCCTGGACGATCTGGGCTGACATCCCGGCCCCTCGTGCGGGCTCCTCGTAGCGGCCCCTCCTCCGCAGGTCCCGGCGCATCTGACCGCATTCGCGCCCCGATGCCCGACCCCGGTGTTAGCGTGACGCGGCGCACATCAACGGACGTATCTGGGGGGATCACCGTGCCATCGACCAGTCGTGTCGCCGAACCGATCACACCGCCGTGGCTCACCGCCGCCGCACCTGCCGCGGAGCCCGCGGCCGAGGCGCCGCCGCTGCCCTCGGCAGGAGCCGCCGCCCCACCACCGACCGGTCCGGCACGGACCTCGCCGACCGGTCCGCCGACCCCGCTGAGCCCGGCAAGCCCGGATCCGGCGGCGCCGGTCGACGCCGTGGAACCGATCGATCCGCCCGCCGTGCCGGAGCGGGTGCCCACCGCGCCGCTCATACCGGCCCCGTCGGGTCCGCGTGACGGGCTCGCCGTGCATCGTCCCGTGCGCCGGGTGCCCGAGCGCGGCTGGCGCCGCTGGGCGCACACGGTCAGCGCGGGACTGTGGAACCCGGGTGAGTCCGCGGCCGCCCAGGCCCACCGCGCGCTGCTCGAGCGGGTGGACCGGCCGGTACGCGGGGATTTCAAGATCGCGCTGCTGTCGCTCAAGGGCGGGGTCGGCAAGACCACCACCACGGTGGGGCTCGGTTCGACCTTCGCCTCCCTGCGCGGCGATCGGGTGATCGCGGTCGATGCGAATCCTGATCTGGGCACGCTCGCCCAGCGGGTGCCCCGGCAGACCTCCTCGACCGCACGCGATCTGCTCGCCGATGAGGCCATCGACCGCTACTGCGACGTCCGCGCACACACCTCGCAGGCGCCCAGCCGGCTCGAGGTGCTGGCCTCCGAGGCCGATCCGGCGGTGTCCGAGGCCTTCGACGAGCACGACTACCGGGCCGTGCTCGGGCTGCTGGGCCGCTACTACAACATCGTGCTCACCGACTGCGGGACCGGACTGATGCATTCGGCGATGGCCGGAACGCTCGCCACCGCCGACGCCCTGGTGCTGGTGACCTCCCCGGCCCTGGACGGGGTGCGGTCGGTGCTGGCCACCGTCGACTGGCTCGAACACCACGGCTACGCCGCCCTCGCGGCGCGGTCGGTGGTGGTGGTCAACGGGGTGCGCGGCCGCGGGGACGGGGTCGCGCCCGAGCGGCTGCGCGAGGTGCTCGGCCCGCGGTGCCGGGCGGTGCACACCGTGCCCTATGACCGGCACCTGGGCGAGGGCGCCGAGGTCGATCTGGATCTGCTGCGCGGGCGCACCCGGCAGGCCTACCTCGAGCTCGCCGCCACCGTGGCCGAGGAGTTCGCCGCCGGCGCGCTCACAGCGACAGACGGATGAGGTCGGCCGCCTTGGCCAGTCCCGGGTAGACCACCGGGGTGGTGCGCGGATGCAGGGCGTGCACGGTCAGCCGGAACAGAAGGGCGCGCAGCAGCATCTGCGGCCACTCGGGCAGCACCGACCAGCGTTCGACCAGACCACTGTCGGCCCCGCCCCACGCCAGCGCGTCGACCACCACCACCCCGGCCGCCCACGGCGCGGGACGGTAGTAGGGCACCAGGTCTAAAAGGCCGGGGGCGGCGGCGCCGTCGAACAGCACGGTGCCGAACAGGTCGCCGTGCACCAGCTGGGCGGGCACGGTGACCGGCTTGCGCAGGGTGGCCAGCCGTTCGATCAGCGCCAGCTGTTCGGCGCGCTCGGACTCGATCTCGGCGGTCATGCCGAGCCGGCGCGCCTGGGCGAGCGGATCGTCGTCCCAGGCCGCCTGGTCGGCGACGGTGAACACGTCCACGTCCGAGAACGGGGGCACCACCGGCTGGGACAGAAAGCGGGGCCGGTCGAGTTCGGCGGTGGCCGCGTGCAGCCGCACCGACAGCGAGACGATCTCGTCGTATCGCGGCTCCGGGCGCCCTGCCAGGAAGCCGTCGCCGCGCCAGCCCGAGACCACGTAGCGGCCGTCGGAGGCGCGCACGGGGCGGGCCACCTGCATCCCGTCGACCTCGAGGGTCTCGCGCACCCGCCCGGACCAGGCGGCACGCGCGTGATCGCCGACGGGGCTGAGCACCACGTCCCCGTAGCGCCAACCACCGTCCCAGATCCCGTCGAGCTCGGTGCCGGCCAGCTCACTCAGGCCGAAGGTCGCGCGGACATGGGAGGGAGGGGCGATGGTCTTCACGACCCCGAACATACCTGCGCGATGGTCAGTATCGCGGCATGGCCGGATCGATCCGGCGTGCCCACTCGTCGATGCCGCCGGTGAGGTCGCGGGCGCCGGTGAAACCGATCTCACGCAGGCGCGTGGTGGCGAAGGCGGACCGGATCCCGGTCTTGCACAGCACCACGATCTCGGTGTCGGCGGGCACCCCGATGCGGGTGGCGACCGCGTCCGCGCCCCGGCCGATCAGCGCCAGCAACTCGCCCGTGGGCACGTGCACCGCGCCGGTGAGTGCGGCGATGGCCACCTCGTCGTCCTCGCGCACGTCCAGCACGGTGGGCGCGTCCGGCCCGCCGCGCAGCGCGGCCAGCTGATCGACCGTGATGCGCTCGTCGGCGGCCGGCTCGGGCCGTTCGGGGCCGTCGATCAGTGCGCGCACCCCGTCGAGGTCGGTGATCGGGGCCGCGGCCGGATCCTTGCGCACGGTCAACGTGCGCTGGCTCATCGTCAGCGCGTCGTAACACAGCAGCCGGCCCAGCAGCGGTTCGCCGATCCCGCAGATCAGCTTCACCGCCTCGGTGGCCATGAGCGATCCGACCGTCCCGCACAGCGCCCCGAGCACCCCTGCCTCGGAGCAGGACGGGACCGTACCGGGCTCCGGCGGGGTCGGATACAGGTCCCGGTAGCCCACCGCCCGCCCGGCCGGCGCGTGTTCCCAGAACACCGACACCTGGCCTTCGAAGCGCAGGATCGAACCCCACACATAGGGGCGCCGGGCGAGCGCTGCGGCGTCGTTGACCAGGTAGCGGGTGGCGAAGTTGTCGGTGCCGTCGATGATCAGGTCGTACTGGGCGAACAGCTCGACCGCGTTGTCCGGATCCAGCAGTGCGATGTGGCGGCGGATCTCGACGTCCGGGTCGATCGCGGCCATCTTCTCCGCGGCGCTGTCGACCTTTCGCCGGCCGACGTCGGCGGCGGTGTGGATGACCTGCCGGTGCAGGTTGGAGGTCTCGACGTGGTCGGGGTCGATGATCCCGATCGTGCCCACCCCGGCGGCGGTGAGATAGAGCAGCACCGGCGAGCCGAGCCCGCCCGCCCCGATCACCAGGACCTTCGATGCGAGCAGGCGGCGCTGACCGATCGTGCCGATCTCCGGCAGGATCGTGTGCCGGTGGAAGCGGGCCCGGCGCTGCGGGGACGGCTCGGGGCCGGGTTCGACCAGGGGCGGAAGCGGTGCGGTGTCCATCACCCGCGAGGATACGGCCACGGGTTGGGGTTGCACTTGTCGTCGTCGTCGGGCACCACGCCCTCGGGATCGAGCTTGGCGATCGCATGGTTGCTGGTGCCGAAGGTCTGCTGCATCATCACCGGCGCCAGCCCGCCGTCGGACTCGCACGACTGATGGTCGGCGTAGCCGATCGCGTGCCCGACCTCGTGGTTGATCATGTACTGGCGGTAGGCGCCGATATCGCCCTGGAAGTCGACCGCCCCGCGCACCCAGCGCGGCTCGTTGAGCACCACCCGGCCGGCGTCGGCGTTGAAGCAGGAGGTCTCGACCTCGATCTGGTACCCGCAGATCTCGCGCACGGTCGCCTCGGAGGTCAGGCTGACGCGGAAGTCCGCATCGGGGCCGTCGACGCGCTCGAAGGCGAAGCGCTCGTCGTTGATCCAGCTCTTCGGGTTCGCCAGCGTCGCGTCGATCATCCGGCCGAAGGCCTCGTCCCCGCCGTAGGCGGTGGTGTCCACACCCTCTTCGATGTCCACGGAGTAGGTGTAGAAGAACTCGTCGCCGGTACCGATCTTGTCGGTGGTGCCGGGCACCGTGCGGAACTCGCCGGTGCCCTCCTTGGTGAAGGCCCCGCCGGCGGGCAGCGCGATCGAGGCGATCGACGAGTCGAAGGTGCCGTCGCCCTCCGGGGCGCCGACGATGCCGGTGACCCACGACGACCGCTCGCCCAGGCTCGGCTCGTCCTCGGACCCGGTGGCGCCCGCAGGGGTGACGGCGTCGACGATCACCCAGATGGTCAGCGCCAGCAGCACCGGGATCGCGTAGGCGCGCCAGCCGTAGGCGGCGACGAAGTCGCCCAGCTTGGAGCGCCGGCGCACATCGCGGCGCGGGGTGCGCGGACCGCGCGGGCGGTCCGCGGCGCGGACCGGATCCCAGTGGGCGCGCAACGGTTGGTTCCAGGACGGGAAGGCGAAATCTTCGTCGCCTGCAGGCATGACGGCGCCCGGTTCGTCCGCGGGCCCGCGGGCGAGATCATGGTCACGGTCCTGGTTCACACCCATAAGGTTCTCATATCGGGTGGTCCCGCCCGGCAGGACCACCGTGAGCGGCGACGTCGTGCGCGGCTTGTACGCTTACCCCAGCCTCGTCGGCGCGCCCACCGGCGCTCCGCTCTGCGGCCGATCTCCGGGCGTTTTTCGATTCGCCGTCCCGGGAGACCCCCGTCCGGTGCGAACAGGAGGATCATGACCGACCAGCCCGCGACCCGCCCACGCCGCAGTGTGCGGATGCCGCGCAGCGAACGACGGCTGCAACTGATGTCGGCCGCCAGCGACGTGTTCGTCGCGGCCGGCTACCACGCTGCGGGCATGGACGAGATCGCCGAGCGCGCCGATGTCAGCAAGCCGGTGCTCTACCAGCACTTCCCGAGCAAGCTCGATCTGTACATGGCGGTGCTCGACCGGCACATCGAGCAGATGGTCGTCGGCGTGCAGCAGGCGCTGCGCTCGACCACCGACAACCGCACGCGTGTGCAGGCCGCGGTGCAGGCCTTCTTCGAGTTCGTCGACAACGACACCCAGGGCTACCGGTTGGTGTTCGAATCGGATCTGCTCGGCGACCCGCAGGTCCAGCAGCGCGTCGACGCCGGGGTCGAGACCTGCGTGGACGCGGTCTTCGACGTGGTCAGTCAGGATTCGGGGCTCGAGCACTACCACGCCCGCATGCTCGCGGTCGGGGTGGTCGGCAACGCTCAGGTCAGTGCCCGCTACTGGCTGGAGGCCGATCGGCCGATGAGCCGCGAGGAGGCGGTGGAGATCACCGCGCAGCTGGCGTGGGGCGGTCTGAGCCAGGTGCCCCTGCAGCAGGGGCAGCGGGCGGACTGACCGCGCCGCCGCCCCCGCCGGGCGATGGGTCCTACTTCAGAAAGCCGACCGGACGCGCGGTGCCGGCACCGATCTCCACGTAGCCGATCCGGCCGGTGGGCACCACGTAGCGTCGCCCCTTGTCGTCCTCGAGCGTCAGCACGCCGGCCGGGTCGGCCAGGGCCGCGGTGACCTGCTCCTGCACCTGCTCCGGAGTCTGGTCGCTGGCGATCACCAGTTCCCGGTTGGACTCGGCGATCCCGATCTTGACCTCCACGGTCGAACCTCCATCAGTCAGTGGCTTGCATTGGGCTGCTCCCTGCCGGAAACACTATCCGAGGCCCAGAGATTCCATCCGCTCCGTGTGCCGGGCCTGCAGCCGGTCGATCAGCACCCCCAGGCCGCTGACGTCACCGGTCGCCGCCAGGACCAGTTCGGCCAGCCCGTCGCGCTGGGCGGCCACGTGCTGGGCCTGGGTGACCGCCTCACCGAGCAGGCGCCGGCCCCACAGCGACAGCCGCGCGGCCAGCGGGTCCGCCCCGGCCAGCGCCCCGCGCACCTCGCCGACGACGAACTCGGACATGCCGGTGTCCTCCAGTGCCCGGCGCACCACCTCGCGCACGTCCGCAGGCAGCGCAGCCGCGATCTCCCGGTGGAAGTCCGCCGCCAACCCGTCGCCGAGATAGGCCTTGACCAGAGCCTCGAGCCAACCGGCCGGGGCGGTGGAGGCGTGGTAGCCGTCGAGGATCTCGGCGAACGGCGCCATCGCCGTCTCGGGATCGGCGCCGCGTTCGCGCAGTGCGCCGCACAGCAGTTCGAAGTGGTCGAAGTCCGCGGCCGCCAGGCGCGCGATGGCCACTCTGCCGGCCAGATCCGGGGCGAAGGCGGCGTCCTCGGCCAGGCGGTAGAAGGCGGTCAGCTGCCCGTGGGCCAGCAGCCCGTACAGCTCGTCGATCCCCGGGTGATCGCCCGGCAGGGTGGTAGCAGTGGTCCGGCTCATGGTCTGTGACATTAGTCCGCCCCGCGCCCGCCGGACAGACCGGCTAGACTGAGGGGAAGGCCTCGACGCCTTGTCGATGCCGCACCGGTCCGTCACCTGACGGCCGGCACGTATCTGTGCGCGTACCAGTGTGCTCGCGCCCGTCGCGTGACGCCGCCGCCCCCACGGGCCGGTGTGCGCACCGACGAGCGTCTGCAGCGGGCGAGTGTTCCGCCGTCGGCCGCGCCGGGTCCGTCGAGATCGAGGCGCATCCCGCCCCGGTTCCGGACCCCGGCCGAGCGGAGTGCCCCGTGTCCCGGTCGCGCGTGAGAGACCGCACCGAAAGGTCAGACCCCTGAGCGACAGCACCACATCCTCCACCACCGTCACCCCCGCGCCGGACGTCGCGGCGACCGTCTCCGCGGACGCGGTCACCCCCACGTTCGGCGAACTCGGCGTGCGCGACGAGATCGTCCGCGGCCTCGCCGACGTCGGCATCGAACGCACCTTCGCCATCCAGGAGCTCACCCTGCCCCTGGCGCTGGCCGGCGACGATCTGATCGGCCAGGCCCGCACCGGCATGGGCAAGACCTTCGGGTTCGGCGTGCCGCTGCTGCACCGCATCGCCGACGAGAACGCCGCGCTGCCGCTGGACGGCACCCCGCGCGCGCTGGTGATCGTGCCCACCCGCGAACTGTGCGTCCAGGTCACCGAGGACCTGGTCGACGCCGCCAAGCACCTGCCGGTCACCGTAACCAGCATCTACGGCGGGCGCCCCTACGAGGGCCAGATCGAGGCCCTGCAGAAGGGCGTCGACGTGGTCGTGGGCACCCCCGGGCGCCTGCTGGACCTGGCCAACCAGGGCCACCTGGTGCTCGGCAAGGTCGGCGTGCTCGTGCTCGACGAGGCCGACGAGATGCTCGACCTGGGTTTCCTGCCCGACATCGAACGCATCTTGACGATGGTCCCCGACGCACGCCAGACGATGCTGTTCTCGGCCACCATGCCGGGCCCGATCATCACCCTGGCCCGCACCTTCCTGACCAAGCCCACCCACATCCGGGCCGAGGAGGCCGACGCCGCGGCGGTGCACGAGCGCACCACCCAGCACGTCTACCGCGCACACGCCATGGACAAGGTCGAGATGCTTTCGCGCATCCTGCAGGCCCGCGAGCGCGGCGCGACGATGGTGTTCACCCGCACCAAGCGCACCGCGCAGAAGGTCGCCGACGAACTGGCCGAGCGCGGTTTCAAGGTCGGCGCCGTGCACGGCGACCTGAACCAGGTCCAGCGTGAGAAGGCGCTGACCGGCTTCCGGGAGGGCACCGTCGACGTGCTGGTGGCCACCGATGTGGCCGCCCGCGGCATCGACATCGACGATGTGACCCACGTGATCAACTACCAGTGCCCGGAGGACGAGAAGACCTACGTCCACCGCATCGGCCGCACCGGCCGAGCGGGGCGCACCGGTATCGCGGTGACCTTCGTGGACTGGGACGACCTGCCCCGCTGGGAGCTGATCGACAAGGCGCTCGGCCTGGACTTCGGCGAACCGGCCGAGACCTACTCCACCTCGGCGCACCTGTTCACCGACCTGGACATCCCCGAGGACGCCACCGGCCGCATCGGCCGGCCGCGCAGAGATCGACCCAAGCGCACCGAGCCGCGGGCCGCCCGCCGGAACGCAGGCGCCGGGCGTGACGGCTCCGGACCGCGTCGCCGCCGCACCCGCGGCGGTTCCGGCGGCCAGTCCGGTGGCCGGTCGGGCGGCGATGACCGTCAGCCCGCCGCGGCCTCCGCAGACGGCGAGTCCGGCGCGCCCCGTCGTCGGCGCCGCCGGCGTCGCAGCGGTGGCGGCGGAGGCGGCCAGTCGGGCGGTCAGTCCGGCGGCTCCGCCCAGGCCTGAGCGGAGCCTGTAGCCGATGGTCCGGCCCGAGCGCCGCACCCGCGGTGACCTGATCGCCGTCGCGGTGATCACCGCGGCGGTGCTCGGGCTGGCCGCATTGATCTGGTGGTCCGCGCCCGAACGCGCCACCGTCTCCGACCCGCTGCGCGGTGACAGCCCGCCCCCGCCGGCGGCGGCCGTGGCCGTGCCCGAGACGGCCGAACAGGCCTGGCGGGTGCCGAGCACCGTGCCCGGCACCCCGCTGATCGCCGCCGACGCGGTCGTCACCGCCGACGGCGGCACCGTCACCGCGCGGGATCCGCACACCGGCGACCGGCTGTGGTCCTACGCCCGCCCCGACGAGCTGTGCGCGGTCGCCGCTCAGTGGGATCGGGTGGTCGCGGTCTACCGCACCGGGTCCGGCTGCAGCGAGGTGACCGCATTGGATGCGCGCACCGGGGTGCGCGCCGAACAGCGCTCCGGCCCGGTGGACGATCGGATCTCCCTGCTCTCGGCCGGCCCGCACATGTTCGTCATCGGCGCCGATCGGGCCGAGGTGTGGCGCTCGGACCTGGTGCGCACCCTGGAGTACGGGCGGGTGGACGCCCCCGCTCAGCCGCACCGTCAGCCGCGCACCGGCTGCACCTTCGTCTCCGCCGGCGCCGCCGCCTTGCAGTTGGCGGTGCTCGAACGCTGCCCCGACGACGACGGGGAACGGCTGACCACCCTGGTCCCCGACCCCGAGGACTCCACCGAACCGGAGGTCAACGGTTCCCTCGCACTGACCGTCGACCAGGTGCCCGTCCGCGGCGGCCGGATCGTGGCCGTGACCGACGACCGGGTGGCCCTGGCCGTCGACACCCCCGCACCACGCCTGGCGGTGCTCGATCCCCAGGGCGCGCAGCTGGCCGACCATCCGTTGCCCGGCCCGGTCGCCGACGACACCGGCCGGGCCGTCACGGCCGGACCGGTGCTGCTGTGGTGGACCGGGACCGAGACCGTCGCCCTGGACCCCGACGAGCTGTCGGTGCGCTGGACCGTCCCCGACACCGCGGGTCCGGGCACCGCCTATGCCGATCGCATCCTGATCCCGGTCGACGGCGGCTGGGCGGACACCGACCCGGAGACCGGCGAGATCGAGCGCATCGTCGCCACCGACCGGACGGGCGGCCCGACCGGCCCGGTGGAGCTCACCGCGCTGGGCGCACTGATCCTCGACACCGCCGGCGGCGAGGTCACCGCCTATCTGCCCGGTGCGGGTCAGCCGTAGATCTGCTCGACCGACAGGGTGCGCAGCGCGGCCCCGTCGTACCAGTGGCCGAGCAGGTTCTCGGCGAGTTCCCTATAGGCGGCCGACCCCTTGTTCTTCCGGCCCGACAGCACCGACGAGCCGGAGGCCGAGGCCTCGGCGAAGCGGACGGTGCGCGGGATCGGCGGGTCGAGCACCGGCAGCCCGTAGCGGTCGGTGATGTCGGCGAGCACATCGCGCGAGTGCGTGGTGCGCGCGTCGTAGAGGGTGGGCAGCACCCCGAGCATGGTCAGCTGCGGGTTGGTGATCGCCTGCACCTCGGTGACGGTGCGCAGCAGTTGGCCGACGCCCCGGTGTGCGAGCGTCTCGCACTGCAGCGGCACGATCACCTCGTCCGCCGCGGTGAGCCCGTTGAGTGTGAGCACCCCGAGGGAGGGCGGACAGTCGATCAGGATCACGTCGAAGCGCTCGGCCACCGGTTCCAGGGCACGGCGCAGCGCGTGCTCGCGGCCGGGCCGCATCAGCAGCAGCGCCTCGGCGCCGGCCAGGTCGATCGTCGCCGGGACGAGCGACATGCCCTCGGAGGTCTCGAGCAGCACCTCCTCGACCCCGGTGTCGCCGACGAGCACCTCGTGCACCGAGGACTCCAGCGACTCGGGGTCGTGTCCGAGCGAGAACGTCAGGCTCCCCTGCGGGTCCATGTCGACCACCAGCACCGCACGCCCCCGCGCGGCCAATGCCGCCCCCAGGGAGGCGACGGTGGTGGTCTTGGCCACCCCGCCCTTCTGATTCGCTACCGCGAGAGTTCTAGCCACGCCCCACATCCTTACCCATCGGGCCGCTGGAGGCCAGGGTGTCCGGGTATCGGACGATGGTCGGCATGACCGTCTCCCCCCGCTTCGGGCCGTGCGAAGACCCCGGCGCCGGTGCGCATCCGCCGGGCCGTCCCCGCGGACGTGCCGGTGCTCGTCGAGCTGATCGGCGACCTGGCCGAATACGAACACTCCGCCCATCTGTGCACCGTGACCGCGGCCCAGCTGCACACCGCGCTGTTCGGTCCCGGCCCGGCCGTGTTCGGTCACGTCGCCGAGATACCGGCCGGCCACGAGACCGGCGGGGCCGTGATCGGCATGGCGCTGTGGTACTTGAGTTTCAGCACCTGGGACGGGGTGCACGGGATCCATCTGGAGGACCTGTACGTCCGGCCCGACCATCGCGGCCGCGGCGCCGGCCGCGCCCTGCTGGCGACCCTGGCCGGGGTCTGCACCGCGCGCGGCTACACCCGCCTGGAGTGGGAGGTCATCGACTGGAACGCCCCGTCGCTGGCGTTCTACCGCGGGCTGGGCGCCAGCGCGCGCACCGACTGGATCCCGCACCGGCTGGCCGGCCGGCCGCTGGCCACGCTGGCCGCCGAGGCGCCCGCCGGCGGCTGAGCCGGACCCGGGGCCCGGCGGTTGTCGCACCGCGACGCGGTCTACAGGTGCCGGGAGCTGAACCAGGCGGTCGAGCGCGGGACGAGCAGGCAGGCCAGGGTCGGCAGCACCAGCGCCATCAGCGCCATGCCCCACACCGGCTGGTCCGAGGCGCCGAACAGCGACCACACCACCGGGATCAGCAGCAGCTGGAGCAGCACACCGATGCCCTGCCCCCATTTGCGGCCCAGCAGCATGAACACCCCGGCGATCGCCACGGGGGTGAAGATGAGCAGGAACCACAGGGCGGTGCCGTACAGGTCCAGGCCGACCTCGGTGTGGCCGCGCCCGGCCAGGACCAGGTAGACGATCGCCACGCCGATGCCGATCACCCCCTGCAGGGACATCAGCGCGCCGGCGGCGAGCACGGTGCCCGGAGCACTGGTCGGCACCGGGTCGTCGAGGTCGTCCTCGCCGTAGAGCGGATCGAGATTATCGGCCACGCCCGCCAGACTAGGCCACCGGCGGGCCCGGGCACCCGATAGGGTGACCGATTGTGCGCGCCTTGCTGATCGTCAACCCCAACGCCACCTCCACCACCTCGCAGGGGCGGGATCTGCTCGCCCATGCGCTGGCCAGCAGGCTCCAGCTCGAGGTCGTGCAGACCACCCACCGCGGGCACGCGGCCGAACTGGCGCACCGGGCCGCGCTCGAGCAGATGACGCACGTGATCGTCCACGGCGGCGACGGGACGGTGAACGAGACGGTCAACGGGCTGCTCGGCGCCCCGCGTCCGGAGGCCATGCGCGACCTTCCCCCCGGGCGGACCCCCCTGCTCGGGGTGGTGCCGGGCGGTTCGGCCAACGTCTTCGCCCGCAACCTGGGGATCTCCCCAGATCCGGTGGCCGCGACCAATCAGCTGCTTGAACTGCTCGCCGCCGGCACCACGCGCCGGATCGGGCTGGGCCGCTGCGACAACCGCTGGTTCACCTTCACCGCCGGGCTCGGGGTCGACGCGCTGGTCGTCGAGGCGATGGAGGCGGCCCGCGCGGCCGGACACCCGGCGACCTCGGGGCGCTACCTACGCACCACCGTGCGCACGTTTTTGAAAGACAGGCGCCGCGCCCCGCAGTTGACCGTGCATCTGCCCGGTGCCGAGCCGGTGCCGGAGGTGCACTACGCCTTCGTCTCCAACACCAATCCGTGGACGTATCTCGAGCAGCGTCCCGTCACCACCAATCCCGGCACCTCCTTCGACACCGGGCTGGGGGTGTTCGCGGCCCTGTCGATGGGGTTGCCGACCACGATGCGGCTGGCCCGGCAGCTGCTCACGCGCTCCGGCGACCCCCGCAGTCCGCGTCTGATCCGCACCGACGACGTGCCGACGGTGCGGATCACCGCCGAGACCCCGGCCGCCTTCCAGATCGACGGCGACTTCCTGGGCCGACGCTCCGAGGTGGTCTTCGCGACCGAGCCGGACATGCTCACCGTCGCCGCTCCGGCCGCCCGCTGACCGGGCGGCCCGGCCGGAAAACGGGAGAAGCCCTTCCGCCGCGGCCCCGACTGGCGTAACGTCTTCCGAGGTTCTGTTGCCGGAGTGATCGGTGCGGACGCCCGGAACCGTGTGCAGGGATGCTGCTCTAGCACGTGATCTAGTGACCTTGCCCACCGGGTGGCCGAAAACCATTGACTTTACCGCAGCACCTGACAACATTGCTCCTCGGGTCAACGTCCGCCGGCAGATCCCGACTGGACGTTCGACTATCAGAAATTTCGTACAAGTTGTGGTGCGGTACCCCGCACCCGTGAAGGAGTTTGGTGATGGACTGGCGCCATCGTGCGGTGTGCCGCGATGAAGATCCGGAACTGTTCTTCCCCGTGGGCACGTCCGGCCCGGCGATCGCTCAGGTCGCCGAGGCGAAGACCGTGTGCGCCCGCTGCCCCGTCGTCAGCGAGTGCCTGGCCTGGGCGCTGGAGTCCGGTCAGGACGCCGGTGTGTGGGGCGGGATGAGCGAGGACGAGCGGCGTGCGCTCAAGCGGCGCAACGCGCGCACCCGCACCCGCAGCACGGTCTAGAGATCG
>JAJYRZ010000056.1 GCA_021793835.1 Actinomycetes bacterium
TGCTGGTCGTCCAGGGCGGGCCGGGCACCGGCAAGACGGCCGTGGCCCTGCACCGGGCGGCCTATCTGCTCTACACCCATCGCAAGCAGCTCTCGCGTGCCGGTGTGCTGATCATCGGGCCGAACTCGACCTTCCTGGACTACATCGGCCGGGTGCTGCCCTCGCTCGGTGAGACCGGGGTGCTGCTGTCGACGATCGGCGACCTGTATCCGGGGGTCACCGCCACGCTCACCGATTCGGCCGCGGCCCGCCGGGTCAAGGGCGATCTGGACATCGCCGCCGTGCTCAAGACCGCGGTGCGCGATCGGCAGACCGTGCCGGACGCGCCCGTGGAGATCCGGTTCGACGGCTACCGGCTGGCCCTGGACAAGAAGGTCGCCACCCGGGCGCGCGGACGGGCCCGGTCCTCGCGCCGCGCACACAACCTGGCGCGTCCGATCTTCGCCACCGTGGTGGTCGAGGCGCTGGCCGATCAGCTGGTCGAGCAGATCGGGGCGAGCGTGCTCGACGGGTCGAACATGCTCTCGCCCCAGGACATGGCCGACATCCGCGACGAGCTGCGCGATGATCCGGTGGTGGTCGAGACGCTGCACCGACTGTGGCCGACGCTGACCCCGCAGCAGGTGCTGTCGGATCTATTGTGCGATCCGGCGCGCCTGGCCTCGGCGACCAAGAAGCTCGATCCGGCCGACCGGGAGGCGCTCGCCCGCGCGCAGAACGACCACGGGCGCTTCTCCCCCGCCGACGCACCGCTGCTCGACGAGTTGGCCGAACTGCTCGGCCACGACGACTCGGCCGAGAAGGAACGCGCGCAGCAGGAGCGGCGCCGGCGCATCGCCGAGGCCCAGGACGCGCTCGACATCCTCACCGGCTCGGCGCCCCAGGACCTGGAGGACGATCTGGATCCGGAGATCCTGATGGCCTACGACGTCATCGACGCCGACCGGTTGGCCGGTCGCCACGAGTCCTCGGCCCAGCTGTCGGCCGCCGAGCGGGCGGCCACCGACCGGCTCTGGGCCTTCGGCCACGTCATCGTCGACGAGGCGCAGGAACTGTCGGCGATGGACTGGCGGATGCTCATGCGCCGCTCACCGAACCGGTGGATGACCGTGGTCGGCGACGTCGCCCAGACCGGTTCACCGGCCGGGGCCGACGCCTGGGCCCAGATGCTCTCGCCCTATGTCGCCGAGCGGTGGCTGGGCCGGGAACTGACGGTCAACTACCGCACCCCCGCCGAGATCATGGCCGTGGCCCACGACGTGCTCGCCGCGATCGATCCGGATCAGGCGTTGCCGCGCTCGGTGCGGCACACCGGCACCGCCCCCTACGCCGTGGCCACGACCGAGGCCGGGTTGACCGAGGCCGTGCGGCGGACGGTCGCCGACCTGCACGACGACGGCACCACCGCGGTGATCGTGCCCGCCGCAGCGGCGGCGTTGACGCTGCCCGATGCCGACCCGGCGGTGTCGGTGTCCACCGTCGATCAGGTCAAGGGCCTGGAGTTCGACGCGGTGGTGCTGGTGGAGCCGGCCGCGATCATCGACGAGTCCGCGCGCGGGCTCAACGACATCTACGTGGCGCTCACCCGCGCCACCCAGCGGCTGGCCGTGGTGCACGCCCGACCGTTGCCCGCCGCGCTGTCGGCGCTCGGCGGCGGGCCCACCGCAGACTGACCGTGCCTGCCCGGGGCAACAGAAGGCCGTCGCCGCCTGCACACCCCGACGAAGGGGTGTGCAGGCGGCGACGGATCACGCTGGCTGGTGCGGTCCCGGTAGCCGGGGCCGACAGCGCGGTCAGCGCACGGTGTGCACGATCAGCACATCGCAGTGAGCCTTGCGGGCCGCGTCCGAAGGCACCGAGCCGAGCAGGCGGCCGGTGATGGTGTTCAGTCCCCGGTTGCCGATGACCAGCAGATCGGCCTCGACGTCCTCGGTCAGCTGCAGCAGCGACTCCACCGGCGGACCGACGATCGCCCGGTCGACGATGTTGGTCGCCCCGGCTGCGCGCGCATGCTCCTTGGCCCGGCGCAGGATCTCATCGGTCGGCGCCGACCCGTGCACCTGGTAGGCGTCCTCCCCGAGCTGATCGGATGCGGCGCTGACCTGGCGCGAGTCGGCCGGGTAATAGGCGCAGGCGATCACCAGTCGAGCCGTCTCGCCGGCGATCCCGGCGGCGCGCTGCACCGCCTTCATCGACGATTCGGAACCGTCCGTCCCCACCACCACGGTCTCGTAGTTGCTCATCTGTTCCTCCCTGTGGATCGGCCCTCGCCGACCTCACCGATCCGGTGCATGGTAACCCCCGGAGGCCCCGTCCGACCATCGATCGTGCGGATGCCCATCCGCCGACCGATCCTCGGATTCAGCGCACACCGGCCTCGGTCATATCACGTAGCTCTCTGCTCAGCTCGGCGATCTCGTCACGCAGCCGCGCGGCCAGTTCGAACTGCAGATCGCGGGCGGCACCCATCATCTGCTCCTTCATCTCCGCGATCAGCGCGGCCAGCTCGGCGCGCGGCATCGTCGACGGTTCCGGAGCCTGCCCGTCGCCCGCCAGCGCCCCGCCGATGGGTGCGGCGGCCCCGCTCTGACCCTCGATCAGCGCATCGACCTGGTCGGCCTCCTCGTAGACCCGGTCCAAGATGTCGTTGATCTGTTTGCGCAGCGGCTGCGGATCGACCCCGCGTTCGGTGTTGTAGGCGATCTGCTTCTCCCGGCGCCGCTCGGTCTCCTCGATCGCCCGGGCCATCGAGTCGGTGATCCGGTCGGCGTACATGTGCACCTCGCCGGAGACGTTGCGCGCAGCGCGCCCGATGGTCTGGATCAGGCTGGTGGTCGAGCGCAGGAAGCCCTCCTTGTCGGCATCTAGGATCGCCACCAGGGAGACCTCCGGCAGGTCGAGGCCCTCGCGCAGCAGGTTGATGCCCACCAGCACGTCGTATTCGCCCAGCCGCAGCTCGCGCAGCAGCTCGACCCGGCGCAGGGTGTCGATGTCGGAGTGCAGGTAGCGCACCCGGATCCCGAGCTCGAGCAGATAGTCGGTCAGGTCCTCGGACATCTTCTTGGTCAGCGTGGTCACCAGCACGCGCTCGTCACGTTCGGTGCGTGCCCGGATCTGCTCGACCAGGTCGTCGATCTGCCCGTCGGTCGGCTTGACCACGACCTTCGGGTCGACCAGGCCGGTGGGCCGGATGACCTGCTCGACGAACTCCCCGCCGGTGCGCTCGAGCTCGTACGGCCCCGGTGTGGCGGACAGGTAGACGGTCTGGCCGATCCGGCCCGCGAACTCGTCCCAGGTCAGCGGCCGGTTGTCCAGGGCCGAGGGCAGCCGGAAGCCGTAGTCGACGAGGTTGCGTTTGCGCGACATGTCGCCCTCGTACATCGCGCCGATCTGCGGGACGGTCACGTGCGACTCGTCGATCACCAGCAGGAAGTCCTCGGGGAAGTAGTCGAGCAGGGTCGCCGGCGCCGAACCTGCGGGCCGGCCGTCGATGTGCCGGGAATAGTTCTCGATGCCCGAGCAGAAGCCGACCTGCCGGATCATCTCCACGTCGTAGGTGGTGCGCATGCGCAGCCGCTGGGCCTCGAGCAGTTTGCCGCGGTTCTCCAGGTCGGCCAGCCGGTGCTCGAGCTCGTCTTCGATGTCGGCCACGGCCCGCTCCATCCGTTCCGGCCCGGCCACGTAGTGGGTGGCCGGGAAGATGCGCAGCATCTCCACCTGGCGCACCACGTCGCCGGTGAGCGGATTGAGGTAGTACAGCGCGTCGATCTCGTCGCCGAAGAACTCGATGCGCACCGCGAGTTCCTCATAGGCCGGGATGATGTCGACGGTGTCGCCCTTGACCCGGAAGGTGCCGCGGGTGAAGGCCATGTCGTTGCGCGTGTACTGCACGTCGACCAGCAGCCGCAGCAGATCGTCGCGCGGGACCTCCACCCCGACCTCCAGCGGCACCGAGCGGTCCAGATAGGACTGCGGGGTGCCCAGGCCGTAGATGCACGACACCGAGGCCACCACGACCGTGTCGCGGCGCGAGAGCAGCGCGGAGGTCGCCGAGTGGCGCAGCCGCTCGACGTCGTCGTTGATCGACGAGTCCTTCTCGATGTAGGTGTCGGTCTGCGCGATGTACGCCTCGGGTTGGTAGTAGTCGTAGTACGACACGAAGTACTCGACGGCGTTGTGCGGCAGCATCTCGCGCAGTTCGTTGGCCAGCTGGGCGGCGAGCGTCTTGTTCGGCGCCATCACCAGGGTGGGACGCTGCACCTGTTCGACCAGCCACGCGGTGGTCGCCGATTTGCCGGTGCCGGTGGCGCCGAGGAGCACCACGTCCTTCTCCCCGCGGCCGAGCCGGTCGGTCAGTTCGGCGATCGCCGCCGGCTGGTCGCCGGCGGGCTCGAACTCGCTGACCACCTGGAAGGGCGCCTCGGTGCGCCGGATGTCTCCGACGGGACGGAACTCGGAGTGGGCGACGACGGGGTGTTCGGACGCGAAGGCCATGTGTTCAAGGGTAGTGCGCGCGCCGCGCTCAGGCCCGTCCCCGGCCCAGCTGTTCGATCTCCCGGGCCACGGCCTGCTGGAAGCGGGCGTAGCCGACCCCGCCGGCCTGGATCTCCGCACTGATCCAGTGGTTCATCTCCGCGGCCGCACCGGCCGCGCCCGAGCGCGCCACCAGATCGTCGATCCGGTCGTCGAAGCGGCGGGTGCGGTGCAGATCCCGCACCGTCTGCAGTTCGGCGCCGACGGTGGCCAGCGCATCGTCGATGGCCACCAGTGCTGCCACCCGCTCGACCAGCTGCGCCCACACCCCGTCCAGGGCCTCCAGCCGCGGGGTCACCGACTCGCGCACCAGCGGATCGGCCGAACCGGTCGCCGCGGTCAAGCGGGCGGTGATCCGGTGCAGTTCGGTCGCATCGGCGGCCAGGTCGACCAGTTCGCGGGCGAAGTCCACGCCGGCGCGCTGGAGGTCGAACATCGGCGAATGCCACACCGGGTCGGCCTCGATCCGGTCCCGGTAACGCCCGGCCAGGTACAAAAGCGTGTCGTATCCGTCGCGGAAGCGCAGCTCGGGCAGGGACTGCTGTTCGCGTCTGCCCCATCGGCCGAGCCGGTCGGCGACCGAGCGGGCCGCGGACGTCGCCGGCAACCGGCCGGCCGTCGCCTCCGCGATCCCGGTGACCGCGCTCAGGCCCGCCGAACCGATCGCCCCCACCCCGTGCACCTGCGGCACCGGGGTCCAGCACAGCATGTCGAACAGTTGGGTGCGCTGCTCGTGGGTCAGCAGCACACCGTCGCGCAGTTCGCGCCGGGTGCGGCGCAGCCCGGTCGGATAGGCACGCAACGACTCGAGCACCTGTCCGCGGCGCATCCGCAGCCGGCGGCGCTGTTCCTCGGCCAGCGGCTGCCAGCGGCCGCGGCCCCCGTCGGATCGGCGCCGGGCGGCGGTGTCGTGGGCGCGTACGCGGTCGGCCATCCGCCGCAGACCGGACGCGTCGAGCCGCGGGGTCGGCAGGCCTGCGCGCACCCGCACCAGTACCACCTGGGCGATGTCCGCCCCGGCCCGGCCGGCCGCGATGTGCAGGGCCGCGGTGTCGGTCAGTTCGATCGGCTCGGCCTGCAGCACCGATTCGTGGCACCACCGGGCCACCAGGATCGAGATGTCGCGGCGCCGCCGCGCCTCCGCGTCCTCGGGCCGACGCTCTCCGTTGTCGTTCATCCGCCCCACCCGCCCGGTCAGCGCGTATCCGCCGCGTCGTGGGCACGGGCGAGGGCCGTCTCGGCCGCGGTCAGTGCGGGATCACCGTCGGCGAGCACGTAGATCGCCGTCGACTGGCCCGGATCGGTGCCCACGCACACGGTCGCCGCCGCCGGGTCCGGACGCAGCGGTGCGTCGGGCAGGCCGGCGAGCAGCTCCGCCGCGCCCTGGTCGGCCGGATAGCCGGCCGCGCCGAGCTGCGCGACCGCCGCGGCGCGGTCTGCCGTATCGGAGACCGCGACCGCGAACTCGAGGATCTGCGGCCCCTTCCGGCCCGGCACGGCGCCGGGCCCGACCGGGATCACCCGGACCGGCACCTGCGCGCACGCCGCGGCCACCCGGGCCTGCTGCCGGTCGATCCGCGCCTGCGCATCGGGCGCGGCGGGGAGGATCTGCGGGTCGAGCCGGGCGGGCCGACCGGCGGCGCGCGCCTGCGCGAAGGGCACCAGCCGGTCGCGCCACAGCGCGTGCACCGCCGCCTCCAGCTCCTCGGGGGTGCCGCGGTTGTCGATCAGCACGTCGGCGACCGCGCGGCGCTGGGCGTCGGTGGCCTGCGCGGCCATCCTGGACCGGGCGTCGGACTCGGCCATCCCCCGGAACTCCACCAGTCGCTGCAGGCGGATCTCCGCGTCCAGGTCGACCACCAGCACCAGATCGAACAGCGGCGCCATGCCGCCCTCGACCAGCAGGGGGATGTCCTGGACCACGATGGCCCCCTCGGGGGCCTGGTCGATGCGCTGCTGGGTGCGCTCGCCGATCAGCGGATGCATGATCGCGTTGAGCGCCGCACGGGATTCGTCGTCGGCGAAGGCCAACTCCGCCAGCGCCGGCCGGTCCAGGGCCCCGTCGGTGCCGATGATCCCGTCGCCGAACGTCTCGGTCAGGCGCGCCAGTCCGGCACTGCCCGGTTCGACGACTTCTCGGGCGATGCGGTCGGCGTCGACCAGGTGGGCCCCCGATTCGGTGAGCACGCGGGCCACCGTCGACTTGCCCGCCCCGATACCGCCGGTCAATCCCACTCTCAGCACAGCGCCCAGTGTACGAGAGGCGGGCCCGGCCGGCCGGTCACGGGCGCGGTCCGGGCTCACTCGGCGTCCGGATCGTCGGCCGGATCGTCGTCGAAGATCGAGATCGCCCGGCGCACCACCTTCTCCGCGGTCAGGATCAGCGCGCAACCGACCGCGATCGTGCCGGGCACCAGCACCCACTGGTCGGCGAGGGCCTCCCAGGCGACCTCGGACCACAGCGCGATCCAGGTCAGCACCATGGCCAGGGCGGTGGCCGACTCGCCCACCAGGGACACCACGGCGAAGGCGACGGCCGCCCGCCGATGGCGGCGCACCGTGCGGCGGGACAGGTGGAAGTCCGCGCTGAACGCCACCAGCAGCACGGCGAACAGGGACAGCAGCACCCCGAATTCGACGACCGTCAACTCCCGCATGAGCCGATCGTGCCCGATGTCGGCGCTCGCGGGAAAGACCGCGGGCCCCGGCGGATCCTGGGAAAGGATCCGCCGGGGCCCGGGCGATCGGTTCAGCGGCCGGTCATCGGCCTACCGAGGCGCTCGCTCAGTTGCCGCCCGCGAGCTTCTCGCGCAGCGCGGCGAGCTGCTCGTCGCTGGCCAGCGAGCCGCCGGTCGAGGCCGGGGCCTCGCCGCCGCCACTGCCGGCGGCCTCCGGAGCCGAGGAGTACCCGCCCGAGGCGGCCTCGTTCTCCGCGTCGGCGGCCATCTTCTCGATCTGCGCCGCGTGCAGGCGGTGACGACGCTCCGCCTCCTGGTAGCGCGCCTCCCACGCCTGACGCTGCTCGTCGAAGCCCTCGAGCCACTCGTTGGTCTCAGGGTCGAAGCCCTCCGGGAAGATGTAGTTGCCCTGCTCGTCGTAGCTGTCGGCCATGCCGTAGCGCGACGGGTCGAACTCCTCCGAGAAGTCCTCGTTGGCCTGCTTGAGGCTCAGCGAGATCCGGCGACGGTCCAGGTCGATGTCGATGACCTTGACCATGGCGTCGTCGTTGACCGACACGACCTGGTCGGGCACCTCGACGTGGCGCTCGGCCAGCTCCGAGATGTGCACCAGGCCCTCGATGCCCTCCTCGACGCGGACGAACGAACCGAACGGCACCAGCTTGGTGACCTTGCCCGGCACGATCTGACCGATCGCGTGGGTGCGGGCGAACTGACGCCAGGGGTCTTCCTGGGTGGCCTTGAGCGAGAGCGACACGCGCTCGCGGTCCATGTCCACGTCGAGCACCTCGACGGTGACCTCGTCGCCGACGGTGACGACCTCGGACGGGTGGTCGATGTGCTTCCAGGACAGCTCGGACACGTGCACCAGGCCGTCCACCCCGCCCAGATCGACGAAGGCGCCGAAGTTGACGATCGAGGACACGACGCCCTTGCGGACCTGGCCCTTCTGCAGCTGGTGCAGGAACTCGCTGCGGACCTCGGACTGGGTCTGCTCCAGCCAGGCGCGACGCGACAGGACCACGTTGTTGCGGTTCTTGTCGAGCTCGATGATCTTGGCCTCGATCTCCTTGCCGACGTACGGCTGCAGATCGCGGACCCGACGCATCTCCACCAGCGAGGCCGGCAGGAAGCCGCGCAGGCCGATGTCGAGGATCAGGCCGCCCTTGACCACCTCGATGACGGTGCCGGTGACGGCCTCGTCCTTCTCCTTGAGCTCCTCGATGGTGCCCCAGGCGCGCTCGTACTGGGCGCGCTTCTTGGACAGGATCAGGCGGCCGTCCTTGTCCTCCTTGGTCAGCACGAGGGCCTCGACCTCGTCACCGACCTCGACGACCTCGTTCGGGTCGACGTCGTGCTTGATCGACAGCTCACGCGAGGGGATCACGCCCTCGGTCTTGTAGCCGATGTCGAGCAGCACCTCGTCGCGGTCGACCTTGACGATCGTGCCTTCGACGATGTCGCCATCGTTGAAGTACTTGATCGTCTGGTCGATCGCGGCGAGGAAGTCCTCGGCGGTGCCGATGTCGTTGACGGCGACCTGCGGCGAGGTGGAAGTAGTAGTGGGCATGGGGTGAGTTGCTCCGAAGGGATCGTTACTGTCGATGGACCGACCGGCCCCGACGCGGCTGGCCAGGCCTGCCGCGTCCCGCCGATCGTTGTGCTTGGTGTGCCAATCGGGACCTCGACGGCCGTGACCTGCCGAACCGCCCCTCGCCGCCCGCCGTGGCGGGCACTGCGCAGCCGGTCCGCAGGACCGCTGAAGTCCCACCACTGGCAACCATGAACATTACCGTGCACGCGTCGGGTCGGGCAACCGGCCCCGCATCCGTTCGCGCCCCCGCGTCCGGGCCGGTCCACCGCCCCCGCCGCACGGCGGCTTTCAGCAGGTAGATTCGGCTCCGATATGGATGCGCATTCGACCGGAGCAGGTTCCGACCACACCCCCGCCATCGACCCCGATCGGCATCGCAGCGCCGAGGAGCGGTTCGGCGCCACCCGCGCCGGGCACGCCGAGGTCGACAGCCTGACCAGTGAGCGTGCGGGCCGGCTCTGGTGGGACGCCGACGTCGAGGACTATCACGACCACCACGGCGCCTTCCTGGGCGTGGACACCCCCGGCGGCGACTTCGTGTGGTGCCCCGAGGGTATGCGCGAGGCCGACGCGGGCCTGCTCGGCCCCGTCCGCGACAAGACCGTGCTCGAGCTCGGCTGCGGTTCGGCGCCGAGTGCGCGCTGGCTGGCCGGCCGGGGCGCCCGGGTGGTGGGCCTGGACGTGTCGATCGCGATGCTGCGGCGCGGTCTGGCCTCCATGGCGGCCGACGAACGTACCGTGCCGCTGGTGCAGGCCGGCGGGGAGAACCTGCCGTTCGCCGACGATTCGTTCGACATCGTGTGTTCGGCCTTCGGCGCGGTGCCCTTCGTCGCCGACTCGGCACGATTGATGCGCGAGGTGGCACGCGTACTGCGTCCGGGTGGGCGGTGGGTGTTCGCGGTCAACCATCCGATGCGGTGGTGCTTCCCCGACGATCCCGGTCCGATGGGACTGGTCGCCTCGATCCCGTATTTCAACCGCACCCCGTATGTGGAGGTCGACGCCGACGACCGAGTGGTCTACGCCGAGCATCACCGCACCCTCGGCGATCGGGTGCGCGAGCTCGTCGCGGCCGGATTCGTGCTCGAGGACCTGATCGAACCGGAGTGGCCCGAGGACCAGGACCGCGAGTGGGGGCAGTGGAGTCCGCTGCGCGGCCGGATCTTCCCGGGCACCGCGATCTTCTCCACCCGGCTGCCCGGCTGACCGGGCCGCTCCCCCGCCACCGCGCCGGCCTCGGAGCCGTCGCGGTCACCGCGGCGCCGAGAGCAGGGCGTGCACCTGGGCGGCCGCGGCGCGGCCCTGCGCCCGGCCCGCGGCGGCGACGATCGGCCAGCCGGTCCCGTCGAACGGCTCCGCACCGAAACCTGCCAGTGCCGCCTCGTCGGCACGGATGACGACCGTCCGCGCGCAGCCGGCGAGCCGGGCCAGCTCCTCGTCGAGCACCGGCCCGAAGATCGATTCACCGAACGGGGCCAGCACCAGCACCCGGTCACAGCCGGCCGCCAGGTCGGCGTGGGTGGGGGTGCCGACCCCGCCGTCGTAGCAGCGGCGCCCCGCCACCGGGACCGCCAGCAGCATGCCGGGCACGGCGCAGGTCGCGCGCAGCGCGGTCACCGGGTCGGCGTCCGCCCCGGTGCCCAGCACCACCGTCTCGCCGGTGTCGGCATCGATCACCGGGATCCGGATCTGCGGTGTTACCGGCCACGGTGCGCCGCCGATCCAGGACTGCAGCCGTGCGGCCAGCCCGGCTCCCCGCCGCGCGGCGCCCGGCGGCGCGGGCAGCGCGCCGACCCGGCGCAGCATCGCGGTCCGGCCCCCTGGCGCGCGCAGCAGTTCGGCCCACACGGCCCCGTCGTGCCCGCCCGTCCCGGCCGGGAACAGGGTGCGGGCCCGCCGCAGGTCGGCGGCGAGCCAGGCCGCGGGCACCCCGCGCATCAACCGCGCCGCGACGATCGCGCCCGCCGAGGTGCCCACGATCCGATCCAGCCCGGTCAGGTCGACCCCGGACCGGGCCAGGGCCGTGAGCACCGCGCCATGCCAGGCCAGCGCCGCGGTACCGCCGCCGCCGAGCACCAGCGCCGATCCCATCCGGTCTCCCCTTCGTCTCGGCCTGCGCGGCCGGCCCTTCGGGTCAGTCTGCCCGCAGCTGCCGCCGCGCACCGCCCGGCCCAGGTCCGAGGAGGCGTGAGCCGTGCCGGCGGGGCAGGACGTCCGTGACCATCGATCCCGCGCCGGAGCGCCGGTGCGGCCGGTAGGTTCACCGCTGACGGGTGATCCAGGCAACAAAAAGGGGGCTTCGATGGCGCAGGACGGCGGTGATGCGCCCGGTGGCGCGGTGACGGTGCTGGCCGTCGCCGACACCCCTGTCGAGCGGGCGCTGATCGACCGGTGGGTCGCCGACGGCGGACCCGGCACCCGGTATCCCGCGGCCGGCGAGGTCACGGTGATCCCGGCGACGGCCGAGGCGATCGCCGCGGACCTGCTGCCCCGGGACGACGATCCGCTGGTGCTGCCGGTGACCGTGGTCTGGTTGCCCGCCGAGCGCGACGGGCGTCGCCGCGCCCGACTGGCCGACGTGATGCTGCTGACCAACCCGCGCAACCCGCATCTGCGGGCCCAGCGCCGCATCGCCCGGGACCACCCGGATCGCTGCCCGGTGCTTACCGGGGAACCGGCCACCCTCGCCCAGCTGCGCACCCGCTGGGCGGAGACCACCGCCCGCACCTCCCCGCAGGCGCTGGCCCGGTTCATCAAACGAGCGGCCGTGGTCGCGCTCGAACGCAGCGAGCGCGCGGTGACCGGCGACCGGTACAAGGTGCCGCGCCTGCTGGCCGAGCAGATCATGGATTCGGAGGCCTTCCGGCTGCGTCTGGCGGAGATCGCGCGCTCGACCGGGGCGCGTGAGGACGAGACGTTCGACTACGCCGAAAAGGTGCTCGAGGAACTGGTGGCCGTGCAGTCCCGGCTGGTCACCGATGTGTTCACCCAGATGATGCGGCCCCTCTACGGCAAGGCCTGGGAGGTCGACGTCGACGAGTCCGGGCTGGCGAAGCTGCGCGCGGCCAACCGGGGCAGTTCGCTGGTGTTCCTGCCCTCGCACCGGTCCTATGCCGACGCCTTCGTCCTCGGTGACGTGCTGGCCGAGAACGACTTTCCGCGCAACCACCTGATGGGCGGGGCGAACCTGACGTTCTGGCCGATCGGGCCGATCGCCCGGCGCACCGGCACGGTGTTCATCCGGCGCAGTTTCGGCGACGACCGGGTGTACAAGGCGGCGTTGGAGGAGTACTTCACCCAGCTGCTGGTCAAACGGTTCAACCTCGAGTGGTACTTCGAGGGCGGCCGCACCCGCACCGGCAAGCTGCGTCCGCCCAAGTACGGACTGCTGGCCTATGTCGCCAACGCGGTGCGCAGCGGCCGGGCCGAAGACGCATTGTTGGTTCCGGTGTCGATCACCTACGAACGGCTCGCCGAGGTCGGGGCGGTGGCGGCCGAACAGCAGGGCGCGCCCAAGCGGCCCGAGGGACTGAAATGGCTCGCCGGCTACGCCCGCGCTCAGCGCACCCGCGCCGGCACCGTCTACGTCCGGTTCGGCGAGCCGCTGTCGCTGCGCGAGACCCTCGCCGCCGCAGGCGATCCGGACTTAGCCGACCCCGAGACCGCCCCGGCCGATCCGGGCGCCGAACCTCCCTCCGTGCACGACCGGTCGCGACTGGCGCTGCAGAAGGTGGGTTTCGAGGTCGCGGTCGGCATCAACGACGCCACCCCGGTCACCGTCAACGCCCTGGTCACCCTCGCCCTGCTGGGTGTGCGCGACCGGGCGCTGACCGTCTCCGAGGTGCGCGCGGTGATCACCCCGGTGCGCGAATACATCCATCGCCGAAAACTGCCCGAGGGCGAACTGGAGATGCTCGACACCGACGCCGGACTGATCTGGGTGCTCGACCGCCTCGCCGAGGCCAAGGTGGTGACCGTGTACCGGGGCGGGCTCGAACCGGTCTATGCGATCACACCGGGGCAGCATCTGGTGGCCGCGTTCTACCGCAACAGCGGCATCCACTGGTTCGTCAACCGCGCGATCTTGGAGTTGTCGATCCTGCACATCCACGCCGGCGGGGTCACCGATGCGGCGCGGGCCGGCTGGGCGGAGGCGCTGCGGCTGCGGGACCTGCTCAAGTTCGAGTTCTTCTTCCCCGACAAGCAGACCTTCGCGGTGCAGCTGATCGAGGAGCTGGAGATGATCGCCCCGCAGTGGCGCACCGCGGCGCCGGATTCGGCGGAGGCGTTGGAGCTGCTGGTCGAGTCGGGCTTCTTCATGGCCCACCGCACCCTGCGGTCGTTCTTCGGCGCCCAACAGGTCGTCGCCGAGCGGCTGCTCGCCCGCGGCGACGCCGGGGTCGCCGACCCGGGCGCATTCCTCGACGAGTGCGTGGCGGTGGGCACGCAGATGCTGCTGCAGAATCGGGTGCACGGCCCCGAATCGGTGTCCTCGGAACTGTTCGCCACCGCGTGGCGACTGGCCGAGAACCTGGAGCTGGTGGGCGGACCGGACGTGGCCGCGCGCCGCACCGAGTTCGCCGAGACCGTGCGCGAGATCGGTCGGCTCATCGCCGTCGCCGAGGATCTGGACATGTCGAACCGGAAGGTGTCGCGATGAAGTTGACCGAGGCGCTGGCTCGTGTGCACGCCGCCCCCGACGGCCCCGAGATCGGCGCGTTCTTCGATTTCGACGGCACGATCATCCACGGCTACTCCGGGGTGCACTTCTTCCGCGACCGGCTCATGGCCGGCAAGGTCGGGCCGGTCGAGCTGCTCGGCACCGCGATCAACGGGTTGCGCGGCACCGACACCGAGGCCGATTTCGAACGGTTCGTGGCGGTGGCGTTCAAGGCCTGGGCCGGGCACACCGATTTCGAGCTGCGCCAGATCGGCCGCAACCTGTTCGAATCCACCCTGGCCGGGCTGGTGTATCCGGAGGCCTGGCAGCTGATCCGCGCCCACCAGGCCAAGGGCCACACCCTGGTGATCGCCTCGTCGGCCTCGCGGTACCAGTTCGAGGCGGCCGCCGATGCGCTCGGGGTGCCCAACATCTTGTACACCCCGCTGGAGGTCGTCGACGGGGTGCTCACCGGCCGGGTGGACGGGGCGTCGCTGTGGCGCAGCGGCAAGGCGCGTGCGGCCCGCGAGTTCGCCGCCGAGCACAGGCTGGACTCGGATCGGTCCTTCGCCTACTCCAACGGCGGTGAGGACGTGGAGTTCTTGGCCGGGGTGGGCAACCCCACCGCGGTCAACCCGGACGCGGGGCTGACCAAGGCGGCCGGGGCGCGCGACTGGCCGATCCTGCGGTTCCGCGGCCGCGGCGGGCCGAACCTGACCGACCTGGTGCGCAACGTCGCCGGGGCGGGCACCATGCTCGGCACCGCCGGTGCCGCGATCGGTCTGGGCCTGCTGCGCCGGGATCGGCGCGGAGCGATGGACATGGCAACCTCGGTCGGCTCCGAACTGGCGCTCACCGCGGCCGACGTCAAGGTCCGGGTGCGCGGCGAGGCCAACGCCTGGTCGGCCCGTCCGGCGGTGTTCATCTACAACCATCAGAGCCAGCTCGACCCGGTGATCCTGGCGCGGGTGCTGCGCGAGGGGTTCACCGCGATCGCCAAACAGGAGCTGGCCAACGACCCGGTACTCGGCATCCCGCTGCGCCTGGCCGGCGCCACCTTCGTCGACCGCAAGGACGGCGATCGGGCCCGCTCGGCGCTGGCCCCGGTGGTCGAGACGCTGCAGGAGGGCACCTCGGTGATCATCGCGCCGGAGGGCACCCGGTCGCTGACCCCGATGATCGGCCCGTTCAAGAAGGGCGCCTTCCACATCGCCCGGCAGGCCGGGGTGCCGGTGGTGCCGGTGATCCTGCGCAACACCGGCGAACTGCTGTGGAAACACGGCACGTTCGTGCGCTCGGGAACAGTCGACGTGCTCGTCGCTCCCCCCGTTCCGGTTGCCGATTGGCCGCTGGAGGAGTTCGATGAGCGCATCGCTGCGATCGAAGATCTCTACCGGACGACGCTGTCCGAATGGCCTGCAGCAGAGACGAAAGGCGAGTAACCGATGACCGTCGATCCACAGGCGCCTGCGCCACGCCAGGACCGGGAGGTGTGGTCCAGGCGGTCGGTGTTCATCCTCGCTGCGATCGGCTCCGCGGTCGGGCTGGGCAACATCTGGCGTTTCCCGTACGTCGCGTTCGACAACGGCGGCGGGGCGTTCATCATCCCGTATCTGGTCGCGCTGCTCA
The DNA here is from genome assembly GCA_021793835.1 of Actinomycetes bacterium. GTDB lineage: Bacteria > Actinomycetota > Actinomycetes > Mycobacteriales > Mycobacteriaceae > Tomitella. The sequence goes on from JAJYRZ010000056.1 coordinate 15,095, forward strand.
CCGCCGGCATCCCCCTGCTGTTCCTCGACTACGCGATGGGGCACCGCTTCCGCGGCTCGTCCCCGCTGTCGTACCGGCGCCTGGCCAAGCGTTTCGAATCGCTCGGCTGGTGGCAGGTGGGCATCTGCTTCGTCATCGCCGTCTACTACGCGGTGATCGTGGGCTGGGCCCTCCGTTACGTCTTCTTTTCCGCCACCGAGGCGTGGGGCGACGACGCGGGGACCTTCTTCGAGTCGGACTTCCTCAACCAGGATCCGGACAAGACCTTCGGTGTGGACTGGGTGTGGTCGGTGGGCTGGCCGCTGATCATCGTGTGGGTGGTGGTCATCGCCATCTTGGCCATGGGCGTCCAGCGCGGTATCGGCAAGACCTCGACGGTGTTCGTGCCGCTGCTGATCGTGCTGTTCTTAGCGGTGGTGATCCGCTCGCTGTTCCTCGACGGCGCCTCGGTGGGTCTGGACGCGTTCTTCACCCCGGACTGGTCGGCACTGGGTGAATCGGGGGTGTGGATCGCCGCCTACGGACAGATCTTCTTCTCCCTGTCGGTCGGCTTCGGCATCATGATCACCTACTCGTCGTACCTGAAGCGCAAGACCGACATGGCCA
>JAJYRZ010000057.1 GCA_021793835.1 Actinomycetes bacterium
ATGGGGATGACCACGGTCACCCCGTACGACTCGCTGATCGTCGCGGCCGGAGCCGGCCAGTCCTACTTCGGCAACGACCACTTCGCCGAGTACGCGCCGGGCATGAAGACCATCGACGACGCCCTGGAGTTGCGCGGCCGGATCCTCGGCGCGTTCGAACAGGCCGAGATCAGCACCGATGCGCACGCCCGCGAACGCCTGATGACCTTCGTGGTGGTCGGGGCCGGACCCACCGGTGTGGAGCTGGTCGGCCAGATCGCCGAACTGGCCCACCACACCCTGCGCGGCAGCTTCCGCAACATCGACCCGTCGGATGCGCGCATCGTGCTGCTCGACGGCGCGGACGACGTGCTGCCGGTCTACGGCGGCAAACTCAGCGCCAATGCGCGTAAGAAGCTCGAGAAGCTCGGCGTGGAGATCCAGCTGCAGGCCATGGTCACCGACGTCAACCGCGACGGGCTGACCATCAAACGCAAGGACGGCACGGAGACCCTGATCCGGTCCCAGTGCAAGGTCTGGTCGGCCGGGGTGCAGGCCAGCCCGCTGGGCAAGATGATCGCCGACCAGTCCGACACCACCGTCGACCGGGCCGGCCGGGTGCGGGTCCAGCCCGACCTGTCGGTGGCCGGACACCCCGAGGTGTTCGTCATCGGCGACATGATGGCCCTCGACGATCTGCCGGGCCTGGCCCAGGTCGCGATGCAGGGCGGCGAATACGTCGCCAAACAGCTCATCGCCGAGATCAAGGGCAAACAGACCGAGTACCAGCGGCCGGACTTCCGCTACTGGGACAAGGGCTCGATGGCGACGATCTCCCGGTTCTCGGCCGTGGCCAAGGTCGGCCGGATCGAGCTGACCGGCTTCATCGCCTGGCTGATCTGGCTGGTCATCCACCTGATGTATCTGGTCGGCTACCGCAGCCGGGCGATGACCCTGTTCGCCTGGACGATGACCTTCTTCGGTCGCGGCCGCGCCCAGATGACCATCACCGAACAGCAGGTGATCGCCCGCACCGCGCTGAAGGAACAGCACAGACCCGCCTCGCCCGCTCCCGCCCCCGCGGCCGAGCGCGACGCCGGCTGACCGCGCCGCCACCGGTGCGGCCGGGCAGACGACGGGGCCGGGCCCCGCACGGATCGTGCGGGGCCCGGCCCCGGTCTCTCCCCTGCTGCTGACCGGGCGGTCAGGCGGGGGTCAGGTTCTGCAGGCGCACCTGCCCCTGGGCGATCATCCGGTCCTCGGCGTCGGTGATCGTCACCCGCCACAGCTGCTGGGAGCGGCCGCGGTGCACCGGCTCGCCGACCGCGACGAGTGTGCCCTCGGAGACCGCGCGGAGGAAGTCGGTGGAGTTGTTGACCCCCACCACCCGGCCGCGATCGCCCAGCCACAGGCTCCCGCCGATCGAGGCGACCGTCTCGATGATCGCGCAGTACACCCCGCCGTGCACGATGCCGTGCGGCTGGTGCAGGTGCGGTCCCATCGTGACCTGCACGCGCACCCGGTCCCCGGAGGCCTCGAGGAACTCGGTGCCGAAGTTGCTGTCGAAACTGCCGGCGTTCATCCGGTTGAGCGCCTCGAGCCCGGCGGCGTCCAACGGCTGATCTGGCTGCACTGATGCGGTCATCTGGGGTCCTTTTCCGCCGGTCGCACCGGCTGCCGACCGGCCCGTCGAGTCACGGCCGGGAACGGTTCGCACGTCTTCTGCGTTGTCACGGTAGACGATCGACAGGTCGTCCCCGGCGGGACCGCGTGAGCCCGCCCGGCGAGACGGACGGATAAGGTGAGGTCATGGCGGGACTGGGCGATCTGGAGCGTGCTGTGATGGAACAGCTGTGGGCCGCCGACGAGCCGATGACCGTCCGGCAGGTGCACGCCGGGCTCAGCGCCGAACGCGAACTGGCGTACACCACGGTGATGACCGTGCTGCAGCGGCTGTCGAAGAAGGGCCTGGTGCGCCAGCGCCGCGGGGCCCGCGCCCACCGGTACTCCCCCACCCGCACCCACGACGAGCTCGTGGCAGAACTGATGGTCGACGCACTGTCCTCGGGCACCGAGGTCGGTGCCCGCACCGGCGCGCTGGTGCACTTCGTCGAGCGGGTCACCGCCGATGAGGCGGCCGCGCTGCGCCGTGCGCTCGACGAGTTGGAAGCCCGCGCCCCCGAACACGATGCGGGAACCTGAGCCGGACCGAACGAGATGATCGCGCCGACGTGACCGCTGCAGTCTTCGCCGTCCTGGCCCTGCTGTTGGCCGGGCCCGTGCCCCATGTGCTCTCGCGCGCCCGGTGGCCGCTGCGCGCACCGCGCGCGGCACTGGTGCTGTGGCAGGCGGTGGCCATCGCCGCGGTGCTGTCGGCCTTCAGCGCCGGGCTGGCCGTCGCCGCCCGGCTGCTGGTGCCCGGCCCGGACGGGCGCCCCACCACCGGTCCGCTCGGCGCGCTCGACGATCTCGGGGCCCCGCTGTGGGCGGTACTGGTCACCGTCTTGGTGGCCACCCTGCTGGTCGGGGCGCGGCTGATCGTGGCGACCACCAGGATGGCCGTGCACACCCGGCGGCGCCGGGCCCGGCACCGCACCCTGATCGATCTGCTGCACACCAGCGCCCCGGTGGACGCGGCCACCCGCACCCGGCTGCGGGTGCTCGACACCGCGCAGCCGCTGGCCTACTGCCTGCCCGGGCTGCATCAACGCATCGTGCTGTCCACCGGGACCCTGGACCGGCTCGACGACGCGGAGCTGTCCGCGGTGCTCGCCCACGAGCACGCTCATCTGCGTGCCCGCCACGACCTGGTACTCGAGGCCTTCAGCGCCGTCTACCACGCCTTCCCGAAGGTGGTGCGCTCGGCGGCGGCCCTCGATGCGGTGGCGATGCTGGTCGAGATGCTCGCCGACGACGCGGCCCTGCGAGTGAGCTCCCCGGCGCCGCTGGCGCGGGCCCTGGTCACCTGCGCCGACGCCCCCACCCCGGCCGGGGCGATGGCGGCGACCACCCGCAGCAGACACACCCTGGCCCGGATCAACCGGTTGCACGAGCCCGCCGACGCCCCCCTGGTCTCCGGACTGGCCTATCTGACCGCCGCCACGATCCTGATCGTGCCGACGATCGCGGTGGCCGTGCCGTGGCTGACCGAGATCCGCCTGCTGCTGTGGGGCTGAACGCCCCGGCCGTGCGCCGCCGCGCGCCGGTGAGACGATAGATTTCCCTGTGAAGGCCCCAGACCCCGGACGGAAAGCTGAGCGCATGACCTCCTCGAACACCCCGGCAGCAACCGCAGACATCGGCGTGATCGGCCTGGCGGTGATGGGATCGAACCTGGCCCGCAACCTGGCCCGCAACGGGTACACCGTGGCGCTGTACAACCGCACCCACACCCGCACCGAGGCACTGGTGTCCGCACACGGCACCGAGGGCGCCTTCGTGCCGGCCGAATCGCTGGCCGACTTCGTCACCGCCCTCGAGCGGCCCCGCCGGGTGCTGATCATGGTGCAGGCCGGTGCCGCCACCGATGCGGTGATCGACGAGGTCGCGCCCCTACTCGACGACGGCGACATCGTCATCGACGGCGGCAACGCCCAGTTCGCCGACACCATCGTCCGGGAACGCCGCCTGCGCGAGCGCGGCCTGCACTTCGTCGGCGCGGGGGTCTCCGGCGGCGAGGTCGGCGCGCTGGAGGGACCGTCGATCATGCCGGGCGGTTCGGCCGAGTCCTATGCGGCGCTCGGCCCGCTGCTGGAGAAGATCGCCGCCCAGGTCGACGGCGAGCCGTGCTGCACCCACATCGGTCCCGACGGGGCCGGGCACTTCGTGAAGATGGTGCACAACGGCATCGAGTACGCCGACATGCAGCTCATCGCCGAGGCCTACGACCTGATGCGCCGGGTGCTCGGCTACACCGCGCCGCAGATCGCGGCGGTGTTCCGCGAGTGGAACCGCGGCGAACTGGAGTCCTACCTGATCGAGATCACCGCCGAGGTGCTCGACAAGGTCGATCCGGTGACCGGCAAGGCCCTGGTGGACGTGATCGTCGACGCCGCCGAGCAGAAGGGCACCGGCCGGTGGACCGTGCAGTCGGCCCTGGACCTGGGTGTGCCGGTGACCGGCATCGCCGAGGCGGTGTTCTCCCGCGCGCTGTCGGGTTCGCGCGAGCAGCGCGCCGCCGCCCGCGGGCTGACCGGCGGGGATCTGCCGTCGGCCGCCGAGGTGCTCGGTGAGCGCACGGCCGACGAATTCGTCGAGGACATCCGGCTCGCGCTCTACGGCTCGAAGGTCGTGGCCTACTCGCAGGGCTTCGACCAGATCGCGGCCGGCAGCGCCGAGCACGGCTGGGACGTCGACCGCGGTGCGCTGGCGAAGATCTGGCGCGGCGGCTGCATCATCCGCGCCCGGTTCTTGAACCGGATCTCCGCGGCCTACGCCGAGGATCCGGCCCTGCCGGCGCTGCTGCTGGCCCCGTACTTCCGGGACGCGGTCGCCGACGCGCTCGATGCGTGGCGCCGGGTGGTCACCACCGCTGTGCGCCTCGGCGTGCCCGCGCCCGGCTTCGCCACCGCCCTGGCCTACTACGACGGGCTGCGCGCCGAGCGCCTGCCGGCCGCGCTGACCCAGGGTCAGCGCGACTACTTCGGTGCCCACACCTACGAGCGCATCGACGCCCCGGCCGGCAACAAGTTCCACGTGCTGTGGTCCGAGGGCGGCGAAGAGGTGGCGATCTGACCGCACCGCCGCCGCCTGTCGGCCCGGGTGCCGCGCGGCGTCCGGGCCGACAGCCGTTCTGTCTGCAGACAGTGGCCGGTCACCGGCTACGATCACGCTCGAGGCACCACCGCGGTGCCCGGCGACAGGGAGGTATGCCGGTGCCCGGCGCACCCGCCAGATGTGACGCACCGTCGCCCGCCTGCCCGGGCCCGGGTCTGTGGGGGCCGCGATGACCATCGCACTGACCGTCGGCGCGATCGCCGGGTTCGTGCTGCTGACCCTGGGCACCGCGGTGTTCGTCGCCGCCGAGTTCTCGCTGACCGCGCTCGAGAAGAGCACCGTGGAGGCGCACGCGCGCACCGGTGACCGGCGCTCGCGTGCGGTGCGCCGCGCGCACACCACGCTGTCGTTCCAGCTCTCCGGCGCCCAACTGGGCATCACGATCACCACGCTGATCTCCGGCCTGATCGCCGAACCGGTGTTCGCCTCGCTGTTTCGCGGACCGCTGCGCAGCTGGGGGTTGGGGACCACGGCCGCCGAGTGGGTCGCGCTGGCCATCGCGCTGATCGTGGCGACCTCGCTGTCGATGATCCTGGGCGAACTGGTGCCCAAGAACCTGGCCATCGCCCACCCGCTGGGGGTGGCCCGGTGGACCGCCCCGCTGCAGGTCGGCTTCTCGATGGTGTTCTCCTGGGCCATCCGCAGCCTGAACGGGGTCGCCAACGCGGTGGTGCGCGCGATGGGCATCGAACCGGCCGACGAGCTCGGATCGGCGCGCTCGCCCTCCGAGCTGGGATCGCTGGTGCGCAACTCGGCCCGCTCCGGCGCGCTGGATCCGGCCACCGCCCTGCTGGTGGACCGGTCCCTGGTGTTCGGTGAGCGTACCGCCGAAGAACTGATGACCCCGCGGGTGCGCCTGCACGCCCTGGCCACCGACGACACGGTCACCGCTCTGCTGCAGGCCTCGGCCCGCTCGGGCTACTCGCGTTTTCCGGTGGTGCGCGGCGATCTGGACGACACCGTCGGCGTGGTGCACGTCAAACAGGCCTTCACGGTGCCTGCGGACCTGCGTGACCGGACCGCGGTGGTCGACCTGGCCCGGCCCGTGCCGGACGTGCCGGCGAGCCTGGACGGCGATGCGGTGATGGACCGGGTGCGCGGCCACGGCATGCAGGTCGCCCTGGTGGTCGACGAGTACGGCGGCACCGCCGGGATGGTGTCGATGGAGGACCTGATCGAGGAGATCCTCGGCGATGTGCGCGACGAGCACGATCTCGGCGACGCCGAGGTCCAGCCGACCGCCGACGGCTGGCTGTGCTCGGGTCTGCTGCGCATCGACGAGGTGGCCGCGGCGACCGGTCTGCCGCTGCCCGAGGGCGACTACGAGACGCTGGCGGGCCTGCTGCTGACCGAGTTCGGGCATCTGCCCGAGCCCGGCGAGGAGATCACGGTGCCGATCAGCGCCGAACGCGCCGGCGAGAGCGAGGATCCGGTGCCCGGCTGGCTCGATCCGCACCGCGAGGTGTGGCGGGCCCGGGTGGTGGCCATGGACGGGCGCCGCATCGACAAGGTGGCCTTGAGCACCGAACTGCCCGCCGAGCCGGGACCGGCTCCCGCCGATGCGGCCGAGGCCGAGGAGCCCACGCGCGCCCGGCGCCGGGCGGGCAGGCGCAGGAGGCACGACGATGAGTGATCTGGGCGCCCTGGCGCTGATGCTGGTGCTGCTGGCCGGCAACGCCTTCTTCGTCGGCGCGGAGTTCGCGCTGATCTCGGCCCGCCGTGACCGGCTCGAAGCGCTCGCCGAGCAGGGCCGGCGCCGGGCCCGCACCGTGATCGCGGCCGGCGAGCAGCTGTCGGTGATGCTGGCCGGTGCGCAACTGGGCATCACCATCTGTTCGATCCTGCTCGGCCGGGTCGCCGAACCGGCCGTCGCGCACCTGATCGACGCGCCGATGACCGCCCTCGGCGCCCCGGACGAGATCGTGCGCACCGTCTCGTTCGTGCTCGCCCTGCTCATCGTGGCCTTCCTGCACGTGCTGTTCGGCGAGATGGTGCCCAAGAACGTGGCCATCGCCGGGCCCGAACGCACCGCGATGCTGCTGGTGCCGCCCTACATGGTGTTCGTGCGCATGGCCCGGCCGGTGATCGCCTTCTACGACTTCTCCGCCAACCTGGTGCTGCGCGCCCTCGGGGTGCGTCCGCGCACCGAGCTCGACACCACGGTGTCGATGATGGAGCTGTCGGAGATCATCGGCGAGTCCCGCTCGGAGGGGCTGCTCGACGCCGAGGAGCACCGCCGGCTCACCCGCGCGCTGACCACGGTGGAGAAGACGGCCGGCGAGGTGATGATCCCGCTGGGCAGGGTGCACTCGGTGCCGATGTCGCCGGGCGGGCCGCGGATCGGCGACATCGAACAGGCCGTGATCGCCACCGGGTTCTCCCGCTACCCGGTGCACACCGGCGGCGGCCGGCTCATCGGATACGTCCACATCAAAGACGTGCTCGACCGGATGCTCGCCCCCGACATCGGACCCGACACCCCGATCCCGGTGGCCGACATCCGGCCGCTGCCGCGGGTCGGGCTCGACTGGCCGCTGGATCGGGCGCTGACCGTGCTGCGGCACACCCGGTCCCATCTCGGCGCGGTCACCCGGCCCGGTCCGGGCGGGCCGCCCCGGCTGATCGGGATCGTGGCGATGGAGGATCTGGCCGAGGAGTTCGTGGGCACCGTCCGCGACGCCACCCACCGTCAGCAGCCGCCGGGATAGTGGCCCGGAGGTAGGCCGGTACGCTACCGCCGGCCGGGGCCCGCGCGTGCCGTTGCCCCCGGTCAGCGGCCGCGCGCAATAGACTCTCACCGGGGCCGCCGCCAGGGCGGCGACGGTTCGATGATCGAAGCGGAAGGTGACGACCACGGTGGGCAGGCATCGCAAGACGTCCGGGCGGCGCGGGGTCAGTGCCGGTTTCCTCCTCACCGTGGCGGTGATCCTCGCGGTGATCGCCGCGCTGATCGCCTGGCTGTGGCTGCGCGAGACCAGCAGTTCGCAGAGCAGCGCCGCCAGCGGTGACTGCGTTCTGGGCGAGCGCACGCTGACCGTCCTCACCGATCCGTCGTTGGCCGATCCGCTGGCCGAGGTCGGCGAGAAGTTCACCGATGAGGGCCCGGTGGTGCGCGACGAGTGCATCACCGTGGTGGTCGACCAGGCCACCGACGCCGAGGCCCTCGCCCTGCTCGCCGGCGGCGCCGACGACGAAGACGCGGACGTCGACGCCGGCGGCGCCGGGCTGCCCGATCTGTGGGTGCCCACCAGTCAGGTCGCCGTGGACCGGCTGCGCGCGGCCGACGCCACCGTGATCCGCCCCGAGGGCCGCTCGCTGGCCACCAGTCCCCTGGTGCTGGCCGTGCCTGCCGGATCGGCCGACGACTTCGGCGAACCCGCATGGTCGGAACTGCCCGGCCGCCAGGGTGAGGACGCGACCGCGCTCGCCCTGCCCGCCGAAGCCAGCAGCACCGTCTTGACCGAACTGGCCGTGCTGGCCGGCCGCGACGGCCGCGACGGCCGCGACGGCGAGCTGGACTCGGCGCAGGTGCGCAGCCCCGAGTCCGTGGGCGCGCTGCGCGAGATGCGCGGCGGACCGGCCGACCGGTTCCCCGACACCGACGCCGCCCTGGCCGCGCTGCTCGGCGGCGACGACGACGCGCTGGCCACGCCGGTGACCGCGCAGGGCCTGCACGCGGCTCTGGGCGCCGAGGCAGGCGCCTCGGACCGGGTCGTGGCCGTGGCCCCGGACGGGCCGGCCCCGCTGGCCGACTTCCCGGCGGTGATGACCTTCGCCGCCGCGGACGACGACACCGCGAGCCGGGCCGGCTCGGTGTTCGCCGAATACGTGCGCGCCCCCGAACAGGCCGCGATGCTTGCCGCTCACGGGTTCCTGCCGGGCCTGGACACCGATACCGGTGCCCCCGCCGACGACGATCAGGCGGCCGCCGCCCTGCCCGCCGACGGCCCCGTGCCGCTCACGGCCCCCGCCCAGCTGCTCGCCCGGCCCTCCGCGGAGGTCGTCGATGCGGTCGCCCCGGCCGTCCGCTCGGCCGGCACCGGCACCACCACGATCCTGCTGGACGTCTCCGGCTCGATGGGCTGGCTCGACGGCGGCAGGCCGCGCATCGACGTGGTCACCGAACTGCTCGACGCCCGGCTCGGCGAGCTCGGCGACGGGGTCAACGTCGGGTTGTGGAGCTACAGCGCCTATCTGGCCGGCGAATCGCCCTACCGGATGGATGTGAGCACCGGGCCGCTGGAGGATGTGCTCGAGTTCGGCGGCACCCGCCGAGAGGGCATCATCCGCACCCTCGACCGGGCCGTGCCCGTCTCGTCGACCTACACCTATCGTTCGGTGGAGGCGGTGTACGCGGCCGCGGTGGAGGGCTATGTACCCGATCAGCGCAACTCGGTGCTGCTGATCACCGACGGACCGAACGACGATCCGGCGCATCTGAGCACCCAGCGTCTGCTCGACACCCTGGCCGCGACCTCCGATCCGGAGCGTCCGGTGGCGATCGACGTGCTGGTGATCAGCCCCAACCCGGACATCGATTCGCTGCGCCGGATCGCCGAGGTCACCGGCGGCGAGATCGTCGAGGTGCCCGACTCCACCGATCCGGCCACCGCCGACGCGCTCGAGCAGATGCTGCGCTGACCGCCCGGCCCGGCCGCCGCGCCCGGGCCGACGACGACGATCGGGCCCGACTCCCGCCGTGTGGTGTGGGAGTCGGGCCCGATCGTCTTGGGTGCGGTACTAGGGTGCGTGGCCGCCGCCCGCCACCGGGCGGTGGGCGGCCACAGGTGGTCTAACCGGTCTTGCGGCTGCGGTTGCGCCGGCGCGCGGCCAGCTCGTCCTCGGGGGCGTCGATGGTGATGCCGCCGCCGGCCCGTTCGGCCGGGAAGTCGGCGATCGAGCCGTGCAGCTCGGCCATCGCCCCGGAGACCGCGATGCCGAACACGCCCTGACCGCCCTGGAGCAGGTCGACGACCTCCTCGGGCGAGGTGCACTCGTAGACCGAGACCCCGTCGGAGAACAGGGTGATCCCGGCCAGATCGTCGACTCCGTGGCCGCGCAGATGGTCGACCGCCACCCGGATGTTCTGCAGTGAGATACCGGTGTCGAGCAGACGCTTGACGATCTTGAGCACCAGCACGTCTTTGAACGAGTAGAGGCGCTGGCTGCCCGAGCCCTTGGCGCCGCGGATGGACGGCACCACCAGTCCGGTGCGCGCCCAGTAGTCCAGCTGTCGGTAGGTGATCGCGGCGATCTGGCAGGCCGTCGGTCCGCGGTAGCCGACCAGCTCGTCGGCCACCGCGTCGGCGGGATCGCCTTCCGGCCCCGTCTGCCGCACCCCGTGTCCATCCGCTCGCTGGTCGCCCACTGCACCATCCCTCTCGCCACACCCGATCGCGTCTGCCCCGATCCGGATCCGGTCCGTTCAGGGTACGCCCGTGGTCGGACACCCGGTTCGAGATCCGACACCGAGAACGCTATGGGCCCTACGGGGTCGAATCAATGCGACGCGCCCAAGTCTAACCCTAAAGTTGAGGTTGATACCTGATCGTTATGTGCCGTCCGCGAATCCGTGTGCGGGTCAGCCCTCGCCGGCCTCGAAATCCTCCGGCGAGACGCTGTCGAGGAACTCCTTGAACCGTTCGACCTCGACCTCTTCGTCCTGTTCTTCGGGCACGACGATCCCGGCCTCGTCGAGTACGGCCGCCGCCGCATGGATCGGCGTCTGGCAGCGCAGCGCCACGGCCACCGCATCGGAGGGCCGGGCCGAGATCACGGTCTCGTCGTCGAAGACCAGGTCGGCGTAGAAGGTCCCCTCCCGCAGGTCGACGATGTCCACCCGCACCAGATCGCGTCCGAGCGCCTGGAACACCGTCACCAGCAGGTCATGGGTCAGCGGACGGGCCGGTTCCACGCCCTGCTGGACCATCGCGATCGCCGCGGCCTCGTGCTGCCCGATCCAGATCGGCAGCATGCGCTCGCCGTCGGCCTCCTGCAGCAACATCACCGGCTGCTGTTGGGGCAGCTCCACACGGATACCCACCAACTGCATCTCGCTCATGGGCGCATCGCCTCCCCTTCAGCCGTTGCCGAGTCTATCGGTTGTCCGGCCCACCGGGCCCCGTCCACCGTGAACGGCGCGTCAGTCCAACGCTTCACGCACCGCGGCCTTGACCAGGCTCGAGTGCAAGGTGACCGACAGGGCGGCCAGTTCTCGGACCAGTTCCTCGGCGCGCTCGCGCGCACCGGCCTCGCGGCCGCGGGCGATCGGCGCGGCGATCTGCGCGACCAGACCCGCCTCGCGCTCGGCCGCCAGCAGGAAGGCCCGCAGGTGCCGGACCTCGAGACCGTATTCGGACATCTGCCGCGCGGTGGTCGCCACCGTGAGCGCGTCCTCGTCGAAACCGCCCTCGCCGTCCGGGTCGATCAGACCCGCACGCAGCAGTTCGGTGACGAACCGGTCGTCGACCCCGGCCCTGCTGCATAGCTCGCCCCGGGTGAACCGGACCGGGTCCGGATCCTCCCGGAACGCGTCGGGCGAGACCAGCCCCGGCGCGATCGCCAACGCGCGCGGCGCACGCAGGGTGGTCACCGTCGCGCTGCCGGTGTCGATCGCCTCGAGCTGCTCCTTGATCACCTTCAGCGGCAGATAGTGATCGCGCTGGGCGGTGAGCACGTAGCGCAGCCGCTCGATGTCGGCCAGGGAGAACCGCCGGTAGCCCGACGGTGTGCGTTCGGGCGTGACCAGTCCCTCGGCCTCGAGGAACCGGATCTTCGAGATCGTCACATCGGGGTAGTCGGCGCGGAGCTGCTCGAGCACCGCGCCGATCGACATCCCCGACTGTGCCGGGCGACCTGCTGCGGTCACCGGCCCTCCGCGTCCTGAACCCGCTGCCCGACCAGGTAGACCAGCCGGAACTTGCCGATCTGCACCTCGTCGCCGTTGGCCAGCACGGCGCCGTCCACCGGCTCGCGGTTGACGTAGGTGCCGTTGAGGCTGCCCACGTCGACGACCTCGTAGCCGCCGTCGACCTGGCGGAACTCCGCATGCCGGCGGCTGACGGTCACGTCGTCGAGGAAGATGTCGCTGGACGGGTGCCGTCCGGCGGAGGTGGTCTGCTGATCGAGCAGGAAGCGCGAACCGGCGTTCGGTCCACGCCGCACCACCAGCAGTGCCGCACCGGCGGGCAGTCCCTCGACCCCGCCGAGCGGGGCGTCGACCTGCTCAGCCGACGGATCGATCTCGTTGAGGAAGTCCGCGCGGAAAACCGACGTCGTCTCGACCGGGGACTCGACTCCCGCGTTCTTGTCCTTCTCGCTCACCGCTTCTCCTTCGTCCGACTCGCGGACCTCGCGCCGTCATCGGCCGCATCGGCCGAGCTGTCGTCACCGCGACGCTACCCTGCCACGCCGACAGTGTTCACCTTAGTCGCCCGGGCCGCTGCGCGGTGCCGCCCGATCATCCCGGACCGAATCGACCTGCACCAGATCCGCCCGCCGGACCTCGATCCGGCCGCCGGCCCGCTGCACGGTGTCCACCGCACCGCCGGGGATGTTCAGTGCGGCCGCCAGGGTGTCCGGATCGCCGATGGCGCGCACGGTGAACCCGGCCTCGAGCGTGGTGCCGTCCACCTGCACCGCGCCGGACCGGCCGGTGATCGCCGAATCCACGCCGATGCGCACCGCCTGCTCGCCGGTGACGAACTCGATCACCTCGGCACCGGCCGCCCGCAGCTCCTGCATCTGATCGAGAACCTCCTCCGGTCCGACCCCGCCGTCGGGGTCGGCCACGATGATCTCCACCCCGGGCCCCTCGGCGGGGACCGTCCCGGCCAGGATCTGCAGCGCCGCGAGCCGGGACCGGGCGTCGTCGACCGCGGCCTGGGAGCGGGTGCCGTCGGCCTCCATGGCGGCCAGGGAGCCCTCCAGGTCGGCGATCCGGGTGCGCAGCACGGCCTCCCGGCGGTGCAGACCGTCGAGCACCGCGAGCAGTTCGGCCGGGCGCGCGGCGTCGAGGTTGTCCTCGGAGACGGTCTCGCGCACCTGGGTGACGATGGCGACCCCGAGCAGCGCGCACAGCACCGCGACCGCCGCACTGGCCCGCCAGCGGGCCTTGACCCGCCGGTCAGGCACCGAACAGCCTGCGCCGAAGGGCGGCCGCGTTGCCGAAGATCCGGATGCCGAGCACCACGATCACCGCGGTCGACAGCTGGGTGCCGACCCCGAGTAGATCGCCGAGGAACACCAGCAGGGCGGCGACCACCACGTTGAACAGGAACGACACGACGAAGACCTTCGCGTCGAAGATCCCGTCGAGGAAGGCGCGCAGGCCGCCGAAGACCGCATCGAGCGCGGCGACGACGGCGATGGGCAGGTAGGGGCGCAGCGCTTCGGGGACCTCAGGGCTGGTCGCCAGCCCGATGCCCACCCCGATCAGCAGTGCCAGCACCGCGATCGCCACCGCACCCGCACCACCACCGCCGCCGCGATCGGTGGTGTGGGGTGCCGGATCGGCCTGCTCGGTCATCCTCATCCTCCTGACGGTCCTGCCGACCGTAGTTCACGGACCTGTGCGGCGGGCATCTGCAGGTCGTCGGCCGCGCGCACCTCCAGTTCCACCCCGTACAACCCCACCAGGGCCTCGAGCCGCAGGTACACCGGGTCGGCCAGGAGGTCTGCCTGCATGGCCTGCGGCCCGATCGCCTCGATCCGATAGGGCGAGGGCACCGGCTGCTGGTCGATCAGGATCGCACCACCGGCCTGTCGCACCGACACCCCGGGCCCGATGCGGACCCCGCCGACCGCGATCGCCTCGGCCCCACCCGCCCACAACGCGTTGATCACCGCCTGCAGATCGGAGTCGAGCACCACCTGCCCGCCGTCGCCACGGTCACCGTCGTCGCCGCGCAGCCCGCCGCTGCGCGCCGGTTCGCCGACGGTGACCGTCAGCCCGGGCCCGGTCGCGGCGACGGCCGCCGAGGTGCGTTCGAGCCGGTCCAGCTCGGCCAGCAGCGCATCGCCCGCGGCGTCACCGGCCAGATCCCGGTCGCGCTGGGCGCGCACCTGCGCGGTGAGTTCGTCGTAGCGGGCGTCGAGTTCAGCGTTGCGGTCACGCTGCCCGCGCACGTCCTGCGCGATCGCCCGATCGGTGGACGCGTCCCCGCCGCTGCGCTCGGCCCGGTCGGCGGCCGCGATCCCGAAGACCACCCCGGCCGTCAGCAGACCCGCCAGCGTCCAGACCACGGCGGACGCCCGCCACCGACCGCCGTCGGCGGGCCGGGCCGGTGCCGGGCCGTGGGTGCGGCGCCGTGCGGCCGCAGCGTAGCCGGGGTCGAGGTGGTCGCTGAGCAGGCTGCGCAGCAGCGACGGTTCGGGATTGCGCCGGACCGTGCGGCGGCCGCCGCGCCGCCTGCCCGGTCCGGTCGAGTCCCGGCCGGCGGCGTCCGGCCCGGCGGGGTCCGGGCCGATCATCGCCGCCGGTCCTGTGAATCGGCGACCGGCACCCGCACCGCGGTGAGCACCGCCTGCGCGGTGTAGAGCACGCCGGTCCACAGGTACAGACCGAGCCCCCAGATCAAAAGTCCCCAGCCGATGGCGTGCAGTGCGGCCTGCCCGGACCAGTCCATCACCCCGGCCAGCAGCGCCGGCATCGCCAGCATCAGCGCGAAGGTCGCCGCCTTGCCCAGGTAGGTGACCTCTGGCGGGCCGAGTCGGCGGCGCCGGTAGATCAGCAGGGTCGCGGCGAGCACCGCCTCGCGGATCAGCAGCACGGCCACGATCCACCACGGGACGATCCCGCGCACGGCGAAGGCGATCGGCACGGCGACCATGTAGAGCCGGTCGGCCATCGGGTCGAGCAGGCGTCCGATCTCGCTGTACTGGCCGAGCCAGCGGGCCAGTTTGCCGTCCAGCCAGTCGGTGCCGCCGCTGACCATGATCACCGCCAGCGCCCAGCCGTCGGCCTGCGGGCCGAGCACCAGGAACAGGAACACCGGCACCCCGATGATCCGCAGCACGCTCAGCGCGTTGGGCACGGTCCACAGTCCGGCGTCCGCCGGTGCGGCGTCACGGTCCTCGGCTGCCACGCTCAACAAACCCCCTCCTCTGCCCGCCCGCTCGGCGGTCAGACGACTCCGAGCGCGAACATGGCATCGGCCACCTTGACGAAACCGGCGATGTTCGCACCGAGAACATAGTCGCCCGGCCGGTCGTACCGTTCCGCGGTCTCCCGGCAGTGTCGGTGGATCTCCCCCATGATCGAGGCCAGTCGACGGTCGGTGTACTCGAAGCTCCAGGAATCCCGGGAGGCGTTCTGCTGCATCTCCAGCGCCGAGGTGGCCACTCCCCCGGCGTTGACCGCCTTGCCCGGGGCGAAGGCCACGCCGGCGGCGCGCAGCACCTCCACCGCGCCGGGGGTGGTCGGCATGTTCGCGCCCTCGGCCAGGGCGATCATCCCGCCGCGCACCAGCGCGGTCGCCTCGGCGACGTCGACCTCGTTCTGCGTCGCACACGGCAGCGCGACCTGGCAGGGCACCTCCCACACGCATGCACCGGGCACGAACCGGGCGCCGGGCCTGCGGTCGGCGTATGCACTGATCCGGCCCCGCTCGGTCTCTTTGATCTCGCGCAGCAGCGCAGGGTCGATACCGGCCTCGTCGACGACGTATCCGGAGGAGTCCGAGCAGGCGATCACCTTCCCGCCGAGCTGTTCGACCTTGTCGATCGCGTAGATCGCGACGTTGCCCGAACCGGAGATCACCACGGTCTTACCGTCGAGTCCGTCACCGGAGGCGCGCAGCATCTCCTCGACGAAATAGGCCACCCCGTAGCCGGTGGCCTCGGTGCGCACCCGCGATCCGCCCCAGTTCAGCCCCTTGCCGGTGAGCACCCCGGACTCGTAGCGGTTGGTCAGCCGCTTGTACTGACCGAACATGTAGC
>JAJYRZ010000058.1 GCA_021793835.1 Actinomycetes bacterium
GCATCCCGTCGGGCGCCTGGGCGCGGCGGGCCAGCAGCATCGGCAGCGCCTGCTCGATCTCGGTGAAGGCCAGCCGTCCCCGGGCCCCGCCCTCACCGCCCGGCTCAGCCGGCAGATCGAGCGCATCACGCAGGTCCATCTCGTGCAGCCAGACGTCGAACAGGCGGATGCGCATGAACCGCCCGTAGCTGTCCGGCCCCACCGGGGTGAACGACTCCGCATCGAACCCGGCCTGGTCCATCGCCGCCAGGGCCTCAAGGCGTGCGCCGATCACCTCGTCGTAGTCGGCCAGCAGCTGCGCGGGAGTGGCGCCGGCCATCGCGTGGATCCAGCGTTCGTTGAGCCGGGCGATGTCCCCGCGCACATGCGCGGCCCGGGTCACCTCCTCGGGCGCCTCGGGCACGGGGCGGCCCAGCAGCATCGACTCGGTGCCGATGATGTGGGCGACCACGTCACGGACCCGCCAACCGGGCAGCACGGTGGGGGTGTGCCACTGCGGCTCGTCCAGCCCGCCGAGCAGTGTGCGCACCGCGGTGAACTGTTCGGTCAGTGCGCCGACCGCCTCGTCGCGGCCTACGATCGTGCGTGTCATCGCCTGCTCACGGCCCCTTCCCCACCGCCTGCCGGTGTGGTCTGCACCGTAACCGCCGCGCGCCCGGCCGCGGGCCGGATTCACCCGCCGCACACCGCCCGCGCGCGGCCCGCCCCGGGCCGATCGCGCACAATGGACGGTGTGGAGACGGATCGGTTGCAGCTGCGGTGGACGCACGGGGGTCCGCTGACCAGCGCCGCGGTGGCGACCGGCGCGTTCGACATCCTGCACGTCGGGCATCTGGATCTGCTGGCCGAGGCGCATCGGCGCGGCCACCGGCTCGTGGTCGGTGTGGAGTCCGATGCGCGGGTGCGGCAGTGGAAGGGCCCGAGCAGGCCGGTCAACACCGAACACGACCGCGCCCGCATGCTCGCGGCGCTGCGCTGCGTGGACGCGGTGTTCGTCATCGAGGGCGATCCGGCGCTGGTGGCCTGGCAGGACTATCTGGCCCTGCTCTCCCCGCTCGCCCCGCCCGCGATGGTGATCACCGAGGGCGATCCCTACACGGCGCAGAAACAGCGCGCCACCGCCGCGATGGGGGCCGGGCTGTGGCAGGTGCGTCACCGTCCGCACCGGTCGACCACCGCGATCGTCACCCGGCTCGAGGACGGTCCGCCGCCCGATCCGTGACCGGCCGCCCCGGGAGGGCCGGGCGCTAGTTCGCCAGTGCCTCGAGCCGGGCCAGGGACCGCTTGATGTCGCCCTTGAGCGAGCGGGCCACCGCCGCCCCGATCGGTCCGCGGGTGAGCGGGTTGGTGAAGTCGACGTCCATCGTCACCGCCGAGCCGTCCCCGGATTCGGCGATCAGCAGGCTCATCGACACCTTGGTGCCGCCCTTGCCCGCACCGGTCAGTGCGATCCGGTCGCCCGGGACGTATTCGGTCAGCTTCCAGTCCACCCGGTTGCGCATGCCGCGCACCGAGATCACCGAGGTGATCTCGAGGCCCTCGGACAGTTCGGTGGGCAGGGGGCTGCGCCAGCCGTCGTGGATGGTCAGCCAGCGTTCGAACAGCGACAGGTCCGAGGCCCATCGCCACGTGGTCTGCGGGTCGAGATCGAAATGCTCGGTCACCGTCAGCTTGGTCATGCCCTCTCCTGCCCTCGGGTCCTGCGGTGGGTGGCGCCCCGGCGGGCGCCGTGCGCCCGCCCTCGTCGTCGAGGGGCAGCCTAGTCCACCAGCAGGTCCGATTCGGTCTCGCGGGCCCACAGGGTGCGCCCGTCGCCGGTGCGGGCCTTGCCGATCCACCACGCGGCCTCGATGACCACGATCGCCACCGCCGCGCAGACGAACGCCAGCACCGTCCACGAGGTGCGGGAGGCGTCGATCTGCAGCAGCTCGCGCAGCCAGGCCCAGGAGAAGATCACCACGTACGCACCCGCCGAGAGCACCAGCAGCACGATCTTCCACCAGCGGTAGGGCCGGGCGACCACGACCAGCACCCACAGCGCCGCGGTGATCAGGGTGATCAGCGCCGTGGTGGACACCTGCACCTTCTCGGTCTCGCTCATCCCCGCGCCAGGGTAGACGATCAGGTAGCAGACCAGGGTCGCGATGCCGACCGCCAGCCCCGAGGGTATGGCCAGACGCAGTACGCGTCGGACGAAGCCGGTGCGGGCGCGTTCGTTGTTCGGTGCGAGCGACAGCACGAACGCCGGGATGCCGATGGTGAACCAGCCGGCCACGGTCACGTGCCGCGGCAGGAACGGGTACGGCAGCGGTTCGGCGTCGAGGAAGTGTGAGGCGATGCCGATCACGCCGATGGCGAAGGCCAGCAGCACCGAGTAGACGGTCTTGGTCAGAAACAGGTTCGCGACCCGCTCGATGTTGCCGATGACCCGGCGGCCCTCGCCGACCACGTGCGGCAGGGTGGCGAACTTGTTGTCCAGCAGCACGATCTGCGCGACCGAGCGGGTGGCGGGGCTGCCCGCACCCATCGCGACCCCGATGTCGGCGTCTTTCAGTGCGAGCACGTCGTTGACGCCGTCGCCGGTCATCGCCACGGTGTGCCCGCGCGACTGCAGTGCGCCGACCATCGCCCGCTTCTGGTCCGGGCGCACCCGGCCGAAGGTGGTGTGCTCGGCCAGCACGTCGGCCAGCGCCTCCTGGTCCTCGGGCAGGGTGCGCGCATCGACCGCGTCCTCGCCGCCGCGCAGCCCCAGCGATGCGGCCACCGCACCGACCGAGACGGCGTTGTCGCCGGAGATGACCTTCACCCCGACCTGCTGCTCACCGAAGTACTCCAGGGTGGGCCGGGCGTCGGGGCGCACCTTCTGCTCGAGCACCACCAGTGCCTGCGGGGTGAGCCGGGAGATGACGTCCGGGGCGTCGACGGGCGCGTCCGCGCCGTGGGCCAGCAGCATCACCCGCAGCCCCTGCCCGCCGATCTCCTCAGCGCGCCGGGCCACCGGGTCGGCCGGGTCGAGCAGCACGTCGGAGGCCCCCATCACCCAGGTGCCGTGATCGGCGAAGGTGATGCCCGACCACTTCTTGGCCGAGGAGAACGGCATCACCGTCTCCGAGGTCCAGCCCGGATCGTCGGTGAGCGCGTCCAGGATCGCCTGCATCGAGGCGTTGGGTCGGTCCTCGGCGTGCACCAGCGCCGCCAGGGCGGTGCGTGCCCGATCGATGTCGACCGTGTCGTCGACCGCGGCGACGTCGGACAGGATCATCGCGTTGTCGGTCAGGGTGCCGGTCTTGTCCGCGCACACCACGTCCACTCGGGCCAGGCCCTCGATGGCGGGCAGCTCCTGGACCAGGCAGTTGCGCTGGCCGAGCCGCACCACCCCGACCGCGAACGCGATCGAGGTCATCAGCACCAGGCCCTCGGGCACCATCGGCACCAGCGCCGCGACCATGCCGATCAGCGAATCCGACCAGCCGTTGTTGGAGGTGAACAGCTGGTTGTAGATGGTGATCGCCCCGGCCGGGATGAGCAGGTAGGTGATCACCTTGAGGATCTGGTCGATCCCGCCGCGCAGCTCGGAGCGCACGAGCGTGAACTTGCTGGCCTCGGAGGCGAGCTTGGCGGCGTAGGCGTCGGCGCCGACCTTGGTGGCCCGGTAGGCGCCGGAGCCGGCGGAGACGAAGCTGCCCGAGAGAAGTTCGTCGCCGGGCAGCTTGTGCACCGGGTCGGATTCACCGGTCAGCAGCGATTCGTCGACCTCGAGGTTCTGCCCCTCGAGCACCTCGCCGTCGACCACGATCTGATCGCCCGAGCCGAGCTCGATGACGTCGCCGAGCACCACGTCGGTGGGCACGACCTCCGCGGATGTGCCGTCCCGGCGCACGGTCGGCCGGGCCTGGCCGACGATGGTCAACCGGTCCAGGGTGCGCTTGGCGCGCCACTCCTGGATGATCCCGATACCGGAGTTGGCGATGATCACCAGACCGAACATGCTGTCGATGGGCGAACCGGCGACCAGCACGATCACCAGCAGCACCCCGAGCAGGGCGTTGATCCGGTTGAACACGTTCGCCCGGATGATCTCGCTCAGCGAGCGTGACCCGCGGTCGGGTGCGTCGTTGACCTGTCCTGCGGCGACCCGCTCGGCGACCTCGGCCGCGGTCAGCCCGGGCGTGCGATCGGCCACGGCGGTGGCGGTTCCGGATGCGGCGGACACTGCGGATGCGGCGCCGTCGGTCTGGGCGGGGTCGCGATCGTCACTAGACACCCGGCCAGCTTAGCCATCCGTCCCCGTCCCGGCAGCACGGCCGCAGGGCACGCCCGTGCTCGGCCCGCCCGCACGGTCAGCGCACGCAGGGCACGTCGGTGTCGGTGATCTGCTGCGGGACCTGCGCGGCCGGATCGTCCTCGTCCACCCAGGTGTCGATCCACAGCTCCTCGGCGCCCGGGATGCCGGCCCCCGACGCATCCGGCTGCCCCCACGGGTCGGACTCCTGCCCGTCGGCGGCGCCGATCTGCCCGTCGAGATCGGTGCCGCGCTCGGTGCCGGTGTCCTGGTCGGCGCCGAGCAGCCGGTCGATCTCGGCCGAGCCGGCGATGTCGCCGGCCACGGTCACGGTCATCGCCCCGCCGAACAGTTCGGGATCGGCCGCGACGTCGTCGATGCCGAGCCGGCCGGCGAGCGCCTCGGCCGGCGCGGCGGCGTCGGGGCCGTAGCGGATCTGCGAGGTGCCCATCGGCTCGGCCGCGTTGCCCGGTTCGGCCCCCGCCGCCCCCAGTCCGGTGAAGGCCTCGGCCAGTCCGCCCGCCAGCCCCACCCGGTCGGTGGCGTTGAGCACGGTGATCTCGGTGCCGGTCAGATCCAGCGGTTCCGGCTTCGTGTCCTCACCGTCGCCGAACGCCTTCTCACCGAGCACCTCGGCGACCAACGCCCGCACCTCTGCCGGATCGACGATGTTGACCTCGCTGCCGTCGTCGAGGGTGGCGAATCCGGCGGTGGGCAGGGTGTGCGATTCGATCTGCCGTCCGCTCACGTCGTCCATCAGCCGGGCGAAGGAGACGATGTCGAGCGCGTTGTCGAAGGTCATGTGCCGCTGCGCGGTGTCGACCAGGCCGTTGAGCGCCGCGCGGTCGAACAGGATGCGCCCCTCGGCCAGCCGGGAGGCCAGCGAGATCATGAAGGCCTGCTGGCGCCGGCTGCGGTCGAGGTCGGAGAAGTTCTTCGACTCGTCGATGTCGCGACGCTGACGCACGAACGCCATCGCCTGGCGGGCGTCGAGCTCCTGATAGCCGGCCTCGAACTCGGCCCCCGAGTAGTAGTCCGCGGTGTCCTCGAGCAGGCACACCGGGATCGGGGCGACCGCCTCGGCGAGCTCGTAGAACGCGGCCATCGTCACCTCGGCGAAGTGGTCGATCGGCACCCCGCCCAGCAGTGCGCGCACGGCCGCGATCTGGGCGGTCCGACCCGCCTCGCGCACCTGGTGCTCCTCCGGTTCGGCGTCCGGGTCGACCGCGGTGACCCGGTCCCACTGTTCGGCGACCGCCAGCCCGTAGGCCTCCTTGATCTTGCCGCGACACACCCCCGACGGGCAGCCGGGCAGATCGACGTAGTCGTCGCGCGGGATCGCCAGGATCTTCGCCCCCGAGCCGTCGGCCGGCAGGTGCACGAGCATCAGCACGTTGGCGTTGTAGCCGCCGACCGTCTCGTCGCCGGCGTGCAGCACCTCGTACATCTCGTCGGGCAGCGGATCGCCGTTCTTGTCCAACCGGCTGTCGAGGCCCATGATCAGCAGGTTCACATCGTCGCCGACCGAGCCGTCCACCCCGTCGAGCGCATCGGAGGTCACCTCGTCGTCGGCCAGTCCGCCGACCGCCGACCAGCCCCAGCCGACCGCGGCGAGCAGGCCGATCGACAGCAGGGCCACCACGGTGCGGGTCGCGGCGCGCAGAGCGCCGGCCACCCGTCTGGGCTCGCGGCGCGCCGGTGCCCGGTGCCGGCCGCCCCCGGTCCGCGCGGGTCGGTAGACACCGCCACGCGCGGCGGGTCGCTCGCGCCCGGTTTCCGACATGGCCGCGAGGTTATCCCACCGCCCGCGGCCCCTGCGGAACCGGACCGTTAGGGCCCGGGCGCCGCGCTCGGCCCGCCGCGCGGCGGTGGGCCGGGCGGCGGGTCGAACGGTCGGGCAGGCTCCGGCTCAGCGGCCTTCGAACCGCGGCGCCCGCCGCTCGGCGCGTGCCGTCCGGGCTTCACGGGCGTCCCGGCTGTTCCAGGCCGCCTCGAGCGCCTCGCGGACCTCGGGGGCGTCCTCGTCGCCGGCGCCGTCGTGGTTGAACACCATCTTCAGATGCTTGAGGGTCAGCGGGGCGAGCGCGGCCAGTTCGTGCGCCCAGGCGATCGCCTCGTCCACTCCGCCGGCCCGGTTGCCGAAGCCGGAGGCCAGCAGCTGTTCGGCGGGCACCGATTCGGCGCCCATGAGCACGGAGCGGGCCGGGCCGTCGCCGATCAGTGCGGCCAGGCGCCGCACCGTCCAGGTGTCGATGCTCACCGCGACCTTGGCCACCGGCACCTCCACGCGCGCGGTCGGTCCGACCACCCGCAGGTCCGCGGCCAGGGCGATCTGCGCCCCGGCCCCGATCGCGGGCCCGTCGACCGCGGCGACGATCGGCACCGGCAGCGACTCGAGGGCGCGCAGCATCGCGACCATGCGGTCGGGGAATCCCTTGGCGTAGACGTCGCCGGACAGATCCGCCCCGGCGCAGAAGACCGGGCCGTCACCGGTGAGCACCAGTACCCGGGCGCCGTCGGCCGCGGCCGCGGTGGCCGCCTCCTCGAGCGCGACCACCAGATCGGTGTTCAGCGCGTTGCGCTTGGCCGGCCGGTGCAGGGTCAGCACCGTGACGTCCCCGTCCCGGCGCACCTGCACCGTCGCCTGATCCGCCTCGGTCATCGTCGCCCTCTTCTCCTCGCCTGCCAGGATGATGCGCGTCGCCGCCCGCCGGGCTCGACGCGTCGCCGAGTGAATCTACCGCTCGGTAAGCGGACCCGCCGGACAAGTGGGCCGAAACCCGGTCGCCGCCCGGGAGCGGCGCGGTCCTGGCCGGGAGCTGATTCAGGCGTCGCCGGGGGCGATCAGGTGCGCATCGGTGCGGCCGGCGAAGTCGAACAGCGAGTAGTCGCGGAAGGTGAAGTGCCAGCCGCCCGCATCGCGGGCGAAGGTGTCGCGGTAGCGGCCCGAAGCGATGACCTGCAGTTCCAGGTCCGGCGCGGCCTGCAGCACCGTGTAATACGAGCGGGCCTCGGCCGTGCCCGCGGCGAGGTCGACGGTGACCTGCGGATTGGTGATCACGTGCTTGGTGCGCGGGGTGCCGTCGTCGTGGATGCGCACGGTGCGCCGCCACAGCGCCTCCAACCCGGCGGCGTCGATGTCGTGCCCGCCGATGCGGATCACGGCCCGGTCGAACAGGGCGGCCGCGGCCTCCAGGTGCCCGCCGTCGATGCGTTCGGCGTAGGCGTAGAGCAGGTCGGTGATCACGACGACCGCGTCGGCCCGGGCTTGTGAGCCCCGCCCGTCCGCCGTCGGTGTCGGCGCCGCCTCCGGTACCGGCGCGCGCTGGAATCCGTCGGGTCCGGGGCCGAGTACCGCGGTGGTGCCGACGGTGCCGGTGACCACCTTGGTCCGGTGCGCCAGGCGCCAATCGTGGCCGAGGCGCACCCAGCGGTCGTGATAGTCGCCGAGCGACTCGAAGGACAGTCCCGCGGTCGGGCCGGTGCCCAGGTGCAGATCGGAGACGTAGGCGCGGCTGGTGGCGGTCTGCCCGCCCGGATCGACGTCGATCACCACCGAGCCGATCAGGTGCCGGGTCGGCCCGCAGTCGTCCAGGAAGCTGCGCATCAGCGCCGTGATCCGGTCCGCCCCCTGCAGCGGCCCGGTACCGAGTTCGGCGGTCGCATCGGGGGTGAAGATCTCCTCCACCGCCGCCCAGTCGCGGGCGTCCATGGCCCGGGCCAGCAGGGCCAGCGCCCGGTGGATCTCACGTTCGTCAGCGGTGCCGGGGATCATGTCCGCAGATTAGGGCGCGCCGGCCGGGGCGCGCGGTGAAACGGCCCGCCGGGCGGGAACCCGGCGGGAACCGGGCGGGCGGCGGCGCCGCGCGGGATCCGCCGGTCAGAACAGTCGGCCGGCCTGTTCGGCGTCGGGTTCCTCCAGGGCGAGCAGGCGGCGTTTGCGCGCCAGTCCGCCGGCGAAACCGGTCAGCGATCCGTCGGCGCCGAGCACCCGGTGGCACGGGATGATGATGCTGATCGGGTTGTGTCCGACCGACCAGCCGACCCGCTGGGCCAGATGCCGGTTGCCCAGCTCACGGGCGAGATCGCCGTAGGTGACGGTGTCGCCGTAGTCGATGGCGCGCAGCCGCGCCCACACTTTCTCCGAGAACGCGTCCCCGCCGGGGCGCAGCGGCAGATCGAACTCGCGGCGCTTGCCTGCCAGATACTCCTCGAGTTGCGCGGCGGCCGCCGACAGCAGTGCGTCCCGGCCGTGGTCCACCTGTTCACCGAGCCGTTCGGCCGTCGGCGGATGGGTGTGTGCCGGGAAATACAGGCCGGTCAGCGCGTCCCCGTCGGCCGAGAGGGTCAACTCCCCCAGCGTGGTCGGCACCAGGGCGTGACGGACGGTCATCGGCCGCGCACCTCCTCCACCTGGTTCCCGCGGTCGCCGGCGCCCCGGGCACCGGATCCCCGGGCTTTCAGATTAGCGCCGCGCCGGCCGGATACGGCGCGCACCGGTCAGGACACCGTCACGTCCGATCGGCGAGGTTCACCGCCGAAACGGCCGCGCAGCCGCAGCGACAGGTAGGCCAGTCCCACCAGGATCGGCACCTCGATCAGCGGCCCGACCACCCCGGCCAGCGCCTGGCCCGAGGCGATGCCGAAGGTGCCGATCGACACCGCGATGGCCAGTTCGAAGTTGTTGCCGGCGGCCGTCATCGCCATCGCCGCGGTGCGCTCGTAGCCGAGCCCGATCGCGGCGCCGGCGGCGAAGGCCACCGCCCACATCAGGGTGAAGTACAGCAGCAGCGGGATCGCGATCCGGGCGACGTCCAGCGGCCGGGAGGTGATGGCCTCGCCCTGGAGGGCGAACAGCAGCACCACGGTGGCCAGCAACCCGTAGAGCGCCCACGGCCCGATGCGCGGCAGGAAGGTCTGCTCGTACCAGGTCCGCCCCTTGAGCTTCTCGCCGTAGTGGCGGGTGAGGAACCCGGCCACCAGCGGGATGCCGAGGAAGACCAGCACCGAGGCGGCGATCTGCCAGGGCGAGGCGTCGATCGAGGTCTGTGCCAGGCCCAGCCAGCCGGGCAGCACGTCGAGGTAGAACCAGCCGAGCACGGCGAACATCAGCACCTGGAACACCGAGTTGATCGCCACCAGCACCGCGGTGGCCTCCCGGTCCCCGCAGGCCAGGTCGTTCCAGATGATGACCATCGCGATGCAGCGGGCGAGGCCGACGATGATCAGCCCGGTCCGGTATTCGGGCAGATCGGGCAGGAAGATCCAGGCCAGGGCGAACATCAGGGCCGGACCGACGACCCAGTTGAGGATCAGCGAGCTCGCCATCAGCCGCCGATCGCCGGCCACGGCGCCCACCCGGTCGTAGCGGACCTTGGCCAGCACCGGATACATCATCACCAGCAGGCCGATCGCGATCGGCACCGACACCCCGCCGATCTGCACGGCGTCCAGGGCGTCGTTCAGCCCCGGCACCCAGCGGCCGAGCGCCAGACCGGCCGCCATTGCCAGTCCGATCCACACCGCGAGGTAGCGGTCGACGGTCGACATCTTCGGCGGGGACTGCAGCGTGGCGGTCATGAGGCGGCCACGCAGCCGCAGCCGGCGCGCTCGGTCAGCAGTGCGGCCAGTCCGTGCAGGGCGCCGGGCTCGGGCCAGTAGTGCACGCGGGTGCCGCGGCGGGCGCAGTCCACCAGTCCGGCGTCACGCAGCACCTTCAGATGGTGCGAGATCGTCGGCTGGGTGAGCTCGAGCCCGGCGGCGATCTCGGCCACCGATCCGCCGCCGGGCCGCTCCGCGATCGCGGCCAGCAGCCCCAGCCGGGTCGGATCGCCGAGCGCTTTGAACCGCCGCGCCGCGGCCGCGACCGGATCGGCGTCCACCACCGGGGGCGGGCAGCACGGGCCCGCCACATCCTGATTCGACATGCGTCTATATATACGCCTGTCGAATCTGCGGCGTCGGGCCGGGTCCGGCGATCGGCGTCCGTCGCTCACGGCGCCGCGGGTGACCGCGCCGCTAGCCTGGCGGCCGATGGAGAACCGTCAGGAGGCGTCATGACCGATTCCCCTCAGCCCGCATCACCTGCACCGGAGCGGGTGTCGGCCGCACAGTTCTGCGACACCGTGCTCGACCCCGGCAGTTTCCGGCCCTGGGACACCGCACCGGTCCGGCCCACCCCGCCCGACGAGGACTATGCGGCGAGCCTGGCGCGCGCCGCGGACCGCGCGGGCACCGACGAATCGGTGCTCACCGGGGCGGCCACGATCGACGGCCGGCAGGTCGCGGTCGTCGTCGGCGAGTTCGCGTTCCTGGGCGGGTCGATCGGGGTGGCCGCGGCCGAGCGGATCGTGCGCGCGGTCGAGCGCGCCACCGCGGAGGGGCTGCCGCTGATCGCCGCGCCCACCTCGGGCGGCACCCGCATGCAGGAGGGCACGCTCGCGTTCGTGCAGATGATCAAGATCGCGGCCGCGGTCGAACTGCACAAGCAGGCCCACCTGCCGTATCTGGTGTATCTGCGCCACCCGACCACCGGCGGGGTGTTCGCCTCCTGGGGCGCGCAGGGACATGTGACCTTCGCCCAGCCGGGCGCGATGATCGGTTTCCTCGGCCCCAAGGTCTACGCCGCCCTGTACGGGGAGGACTTCCCCACCGGGGTGCAGCAGGCGGAGAACCTGTTCCGCCACGGCATCGTCGACGCCGTCGTCCCGGTCGCCGAGCTGCGCAGCCGGCTCGCCCGCGCGCTACGTGTGCTCACCGCGGCCCCGACCGGCGGCGACGATGACGGCGACACGGGCTCCGCGGGCCCGGCCCCGGCAGGTCCGGACGACACGGTCGATCCGGCGCACCTGCCGGACGTGCCGGCCTGGCAGTCGATCATGCTCACCCGACGGGCCGACCGGCCCGGGGCGCGCGTGCTGGCCGCGCTCACCGAGGACCTGGTGCCGCTGTCGGGCACCGGGGAGGGCGAATCGGAGTCGGCGATGCTGCTGGCCCTGGCGAAGATCGACGGGATCGGCGCAGTGGTGCTCGGGCAGGACCGCACCGGGCAGAGCCCGAGCTCGCCGATGGGGCCGGGTGCACTGCGTGAGGCGCGCCGGGCGATGGGCCTGGCCGAGCAGCTGCGCCTGCCGCTGGTGATGGTCATCGACACCGTGGGCGCGGCCCTGTCGGTCGCCGCCGAGGAGGGCGGGCTGGCCCCGGAGATCGCCCGCTGCGTCGCCGACTCGGTGCTGCTCGACACCCCGGTGATCTCGCTCCTGCTCGGCCAGGGCGCCGGCGGCGGGGCGCTGGCCCTGCTGCCGGCCGACCGGGTGCTGTGCGCCCAGCATTCGTGGCTGGCCCCGCTGCCTCCGGAGGGGGCGAGCGTGATCATGCACGGCGATGCCTCCCACGCCCCGCAGATGGCGGCTGAGCAAGGGGTCCGAGCACAAGACCTGGCCGCGGACGGAATCGTCGATGTGATCATCGCCGAGAAGCCCGATGCCGCGGTCGAACCGGACGCCTTCGCCGCCCGCGTCCGGCGGGTGGTGGCCGCCGAACTGCGCGCGCTCGCCCGACTCTCCCCGGACGTCCGGCGCACCACGCGACTGGATCGTTATCGTGGTCTCGGACTGACCTGACAGGGCGCAGCCGCCGACACGTCGCTGCCGGCCGCTCACCCGGCCGAAAGGGGTATCGATGACGGACGGGACGACCGACGCGGCCGCATATGCGGATCTGTATCGGCGCAGCGTGGAGGACCGGGACGGGTTCTGGCTCGAGGCCGCGCGCGGCATCGACTGGACGCGCACGCCCACCCGGGCGATCGACGACGCCGACACCGAGGACTACCGCTGGTTCCCCGACGGGGAGCTCAACACCGCCTACAACGCGCTCGACCGCCATGTCGAGGCCGGGCGCGGGGATCAGTCGGCGCTGATCTACGACTCGGCGATGCTGGGGGTCCGGCAGACCTACACCTACGCCGAGTTGCGCGATCAGGTCGCACTGTTCGCCGGGGCACTGGCCGCGCGCGGGATCTCCCGCGGCGACCGGGTGGTGATCTACATGCCGATGATCCCCGAGGCCGCGATCGCGATGCTGGCCTGCGCGCGTCTGGGCGCGGTGCACTCGGTGGTCTTCGGCGGGTTCGCGGCCAAGGAGCTCGCGACGCGCATCGCCGACGCCGGGCCGAAGGCGATCGTCACCGCCTCCGGCGGGCTCGAACCGAGCCGGGCGGTGAAGTATCTGCCGATCGTGCGCGAGGCCCTCGGCATGGTCGACGCCCCGCCGAAGACCGTGATCATCAAGCAGCGCGAGACGATCGCCGGTTCGGCCGAGGACCATCCGGACTGGCTCGACTGGGATGCGGTGATGGCCGCGGCGACCCCGGCCGATCCGGTGCCGGTCGCCGCCAGCGACCCGCTGTACGTGCTCTACACCTCGGGCACCACCGGGAGGCCCAAGGGCGTGGTGCGCGACAACGGCGGGCACGCGGTCGCCCTGGCCTGGTCGATGCCGAACGTCTACGGCGTCGGCGCGGGCGACGTGTGGTGGACCGCCTCGGACGTGGGCTGGGTGGTCGGCCACTCCTACATCGTCTACGCCCCGCTGCTGGCCGGGGCGACGACCGTGCTCTACGAGGGCAAGCCCGTCGGCACCCCGGACGCCGGGGCCTTCTGGCGGGTGATCGCCGACCACAAGGTCAAGGCTCTGTTCACTGCCCCGACCGCGATCCGCGCGATCCGCAAGACCGACCCGCAGGCCGAACTGCTCGCCGAGCACGACGTGTCCTCGCTGGTCACGCTCTTCGCCGCCGGCGAGCGGCTCGATCCGGAGACTTACGAGTGGGCCACCGCGGTGCTCGGGGTGCCGGTGATCGACAACTGGTGGCAGACCGAGACCGGCTGGCCGATCACCGCGAACCCGCAGGGCATGGCCCCGATGCCGATCAAGCCCGGCTCGTCGAGCGTGCCGGTGCCCGGCTACGCCGTGGAGATCGTCGACGACACCGCGACTCCCCTGCCGGCCGACACCGAGGGCAACATCGCCATCCGGCTGCCGCTGCCGCCGGGCACGCTGACCGGGCTGTGGGGTGATCCGGAGCATTTCCGCTCGTCCTATCTGCAGGCCTTCCCCGGGTACTACGCCACCGGCGACGCCGGCTACATCGACGCCGACGGCTACGTGTTCGTGCTCGGCCGCTCGGACGACGTGATCAACGTGGCCGGGCATCGGCTGTCCACCGGTTCGATGGAGGCGGTGGTCGCGGGCCATCCGGCCGTCGCCGAGTGCGCGGTGATCGGGATCAACGACACGCTCAAGGGCCAGCGCCCCAGCGGTTACGTGGTGCTCAAGGCCGGGGTCGAGATCGATCCGGAGACCCTGCGCACCGAACTGGTCACCCGGGTGCGCGAGGAGATCGGCGCGGTCGCCAGCTTCCACGACGTGACCGTGGTCGAGGCCTTGCCCAAGACCCGGTCGGGCAAGATCCTGCGCAAGACGATGCGGCAGATCGTCGACGGTGAAGAGGTGCAGGTGCCCTCGACCATCGAGGACACCGCCGTGCTCGACGCCTTCGAACGCGGACTGCGCGACTGACCTCGCTCCCCTGACCGTCCCGCTCGGCCGGTGCGCACCACTTCATCGGCGCGCACCGGCCGAGACGTGTCGTACCCCTCCCCTAGAATCGAAAGTGAGTTCGAATCATGGGGGTGAGGGGCATGACCGGTACGCCGATCGACGACCGGCCCGCCGTCGCCGCGCCTTCAGCCTCGCTCTCGCCTTCCACGGAGGACATCCCGCCGAGCCGGGACGGACTGGGCACCGCCTCGCTCGGCGACCCGGATCTGCGCGCAGGCGGCGACGGCCTGCTCGACCGGCTCACCGATGTCGCCCGCAGTCTGGCCGCCGGCGATCTGGGCAGGGTCTCCGAAGAGGTGCTGCTCGATGCGCTCGACACCATCGAGCAGGCCCGCCGCGCCCTGGCCGGCGCCGGGGTGGAGGTCCTGGCCCGGCTGGCCGAGCACGGCACCGCCACCCGTTCCTCCGGCACCGACCTCCCCGGTCTGCTGGTCGACCGGCTGCGTCTGAGCCGGCGGGAGGCGCGCACCCGGGTCGACGCGGCCGCCGATCTGGGGCCGCGACCGGGGCTCTCCGGCCCGTCGCGACCGGCGCTGATGCCGCGGGCGGCCGACGCGCTGCGGGCGGGCGCGATCAGTGACGAGCACGTGCACCAGACCCGCTGGATCCTCGGTCAGGTGCCCCCGCACATCGGCGATGAAGACCGCGGCCACGTCGAGCACATCCTGATCGGCCTGGCACGTCGGTCCCGCCCCGAGCACGTCCGTCAGGCCGGGCTGCGGCTGCTGGCCCATCTGGATCCGGACGGCACCGAACCGGCCGAGAAGGCCCGGAGGCGCCGCCAGTTCTTCCATCTCGACGAGGCGGGCCGCGACGGGTTGAGCACGGGCCGGTTCTGCATCGGTGCCGAGTTGCGCTCCTACATCGAGGCGGTGCTGGCCAAGTACGCCCGGCCCGGGCACTGCGACCCCGACGACCCCGGGCACACCGCCGACGGCTCCGCCACCGATAGCGGTCCCGGCGACCCCACCGATCCCGCCGGGCCCGGCGCACAGGGCGGTGCCGAGACCGCCGCCGCCCGAGATCTGCGCACGCCGGGACAGCGCAACCACGACGGACTGACCGCCGCACTGCGCGTGCTGCTCACCTCCGGCGACCTCGGGATGCACCGCGGGCTGCCGGTCACCGTGGTGATCACCGCTGAGCTGCGTGACCTGCACCGGGCGGCCGGGCTGGGTTACACCGCCGGCGGTGCGCCGGTGCCGATGCGCGAGGTGCTGCGCATGGCCTCCCACGCCCATCACTGCCTGGCCGTGTTCGACGACGACGGCAGGCCGATCCATTTCGGCCGCGGCAAACGCATCGCCGAACCCGACCAGCGGCTGGTCCTCTACGCCGGCGACCGCGGCTGCACCTTCCCCGGTTGCACCGCGCCCGCACTCTTCACCGAGGCCCACCACGTCCGGGCATGGCAGGACGGCGGCGGCACCGACATCGACAACCTCACCCTGGCTTGCGGGCCGCACCACCGCCTGATCGGTGACGGCGCGCACCAGTGGGCCACCACGGTCGCCGATCGCGACCACCGGCATCCGGGCAGCACCCTGTGGCATCCCCCGCCGAGCGTGGATCCGCTGCGCCGCGGACGGATCAACCACTACCACCATCCCGATCGGCTGCTGGCCGCCCGTGCCGGACCGGGTGTCGACGACGGGCCGCCGCTGGCACGGTGTCGCAGCCGCGTCGACAGCAGCTGAACACTCTGCGCGGCCCGGACCCCGGCGCCCGACGCCCGACGCCTCCACGGATGTC
>JAJYRZ010000059.1 GCA_021793835.1 Actinomycetes bacterium
GAACTACTAGGGCACGGACACGGTCAGCTCGGCGTCGGGGTCGACCGGCAGGGCGATCACATCGCCCTCCTCGTCGCACAGGTCCGGGCGCACCGGATCGCAGAACACCCACGGACCGACCTCGCGGCTGGCGTCCCCGGAGGTCACGGTGATCTCCGGGCGCGGGCCGTCGGCGATCGCGGGACGATCCGCGCCGTCGTCGTCACCGCGTCCGACCAGCCACAAGATCAGCAGCACCAGCCCGGCCACCGCGGCCAGGCCGACCAGCACCTGGCCGATCGTGCCGACGAAGATCTCGGCGCGGGAGCGCCTGGCCGTTCGGGTCTGCTTCACCGTCTCCTCCTTCGGGGCGATCGCCCGGTGTCCGGCCGCGGTCGATCGGGCCGGGTGTGTGCACGGGTGTCCGTCGGACCCCGATCGTCATCGGTGCTCGAGACCCGGCGCCGGGCCCGGGCGGGGCCGGCCTGCTCGGGCGGCACCGAGTCGGGGCGTTTGCCGCGCAGCACCGGGATGAGCGAGCTGCCGCGGAAGATCATCACCGTCTGGGCCAGCCCCACGGCCAACAGCCCGGACATCACGGTGAAACCGATCCAGTACTCGGTGGGCAGCAGCACCCCGAGTGCGCCGCCGAACACCCAGCTCAGCTGCAGCACCGTCTCCGAGCGGCCGAAGGCCGAGGCGCGTGAGGCGTCGGGCAGGTCGTTCTGGATCGAGGCGTCGAGCGAGACCTTCGACAGCGCCGAGGCCATGTTCGCCACCAGGGCGGCGACCGCGACGGTGCCGGCCGAGGCGGTGATCGCGGCGATGATCACGAACACGGTGGTCGCGCTCGCCGCCGCCACGACGACCACGGCGGGCCGGTCCATCTTCAGTCGTGTGCCGATGCCGTTGCCGATGATGTTGCCCGCACCGCCGGCGAGCGCCACCACACCGATCATCAGCACGGCCGCCGTGCCCTCATCGGAGTGCGCGGCCGCCATGAACGGGATGAACAGGAACAAGAACCCGACCATCATCCGCAGCGAGGCCGTGCCCCACATGCCGGTGAGCACGTTGTGACCCAGCGGTTGCCGCAGCTCTGTCGTGGCGGCGTCGCCGATGTCGGCGGCGCCTGCCGACGGGGCCTCGCCGCCGTGGGCGCGGGTGCGCATCGCCGGCCCATCGCCCGAGCCTGCGGGCCCGGCGGGTTCGCCGTGGTAGGTGAACGTGGTCGCGATCTCGCCCTCGGTGACCTCCACCCAGGAGGGGATCTGCATCGACAGGTAGGCGCCGATCACCGCGAACACCGCGGTGAGGATCAGAGCCCCGGCCGACCCGGCCAGGGCCGCCACCGCGGCCGCGATGCCGCCGGCGACCGTGGTGCCGCCGACCAGGCCGAACACCTGCAGGCGCGAGTTGACCCGCACCAGATCCATGCCGGGCGGCATCACCCGCGGGGTGATCGCCGATTTGAGCACGGCGAAGGATTTACTCATCACCAGCATGCCCAGCGCCGCCGGATACAGCAGCCAGCTGTCGAAGTTCAGGGCCAGCAGGATCGCCAGCACCACCCGCACCACGAACGAGGCGGCCAGGGCGAGCCGGCGACCGCGCTGCAACCGGTCCAACGCCGGACCGATCAGCGGGGCGATCACCGCGAACGGGGCGAGGGTGACCAGCAGGTAGAGGGCGACCTTGAGCTTGCCCTCCTCCGGGTCGGTGATGAACAAGGTGTTGGCCAGCGCCACGGTCAGGGCCGCGTCGGTGGCGAAGTTCGCCATGTAGGCGTAGATCAGCGCGGTCAGTCCCGACTTGCCGGCGCCGTCCGCTGTCGCCGCCTGCTGGAAACGGGCGAACCCCTGTTGGGTCAGCTCGCGCGAGCGCATCGCCGCGACCCGGGTGACCGTGATCTTCTTCGGCGTGCGTCGCCCGCGCCGCCCGGGCCCGGGCGGCTGCGAGGCCTCCGCCGCCCCGCCGGGGTGCGGGTCGCCGTCTGCCGGCGCCTCGGGGCGGGGCCGGTACTCGGTCGGCGCATCGGCCGACGGGTCGGCGAGCGGATCGTCGTACCGCGGCGGGGCGTCGTAGTCCGGCCGCCCCGGTCCGGGGCGCAGCGGCGGCAGTTCGGGGCGCCGGCGCGGGGCAGGGCCGCGGCCTGGTGCGGGCGGCGGATAGTTGTCCATCCCCGGATGCCGGTGGCCGGGATGATCCGACGGGCCGGGCCCGCGCCGGCCGTGACCGTACGCGGCGGGATCGGCCGGCCGCGGCGGATAGCCGGGCCCGGAGGCGTCCTGGCCGTGACCGCCGTAGTCGGGGCCGGGCGCGCGCCGCGGACCCGGCGCAGGCGGCGGCGGTGGCGGTGGCGGGGTGGGGGCGCCGCGCGGGCGGATCGGGCGCCGGATGTGCTCGGTGGGGTACTCGTCGGCCGTGTCGCCGTACTGCGGTCCGTGCAGGCCGTAGCGGGTATCGGACTGCGGATCGGGGGTGTCACGGCCCTCGGCGGGATCGACGGAATCGTCGCCGGGCCGGCTCGGGCCGCCCCGGCCCCGGCGCCACGGCCCGAAGCCGGAATCACGTCGATCGGTCACACGGCGATTGTTCCCTAGTCCGGCACCGCGTGCAGAAACGGCACGCGGAGCCCGCGGCGGCCACCGGCCCGTCTGACGGGGCAGGGCCGGATGGGGCAGGATGGAGGCGTGAACTCTGTGGACTCCACCCCCCGGACCGAAACCGACGTCGACACCGCGACGACCGCGGAGATCGCGGTGCGCCCCGTGCTGGCCGATGCCCGCGAGGTCGCCCGCGCCGCACTCGAAGAGCTCGGCGAGGGCAAGGTCGGTGCACACCTGGGGGTGCGCGGCGAGGACGAATTCAGCGCCACCCACTCGTTCGCCGCCGAGCTGGCCGGCTATCGGGGATGGCGCTGGGTGGTGGTCGTCGCGGCGCCCGCCGACGCCGACCGGGCCACGATCAGCGAGATCGCCCTGCTGCCCGGTGAGGAGGCGCTGACCGCGCCGGACTGGAAGCCGTGGCGCGAGCGCGTCGAATCCGGCGACCTGGGCCCGGGGGATCTGCTGCCGCCGCAGGAGCAGGATCCGCGGCTGGTGCCCGGCTACGTCGCCAACGGCGACCCCGAGGTCGACGAGCTCGCCTACGAGGTGGGCCTGGGCCGCACGCAGGTGCTCAGCCCCGAGGGGCGCGACGCCGCGGCCCAGCGCTGGCACGACGGCGAGCACGGTCCGGATTCGGAGATGGCGCGCGCCGCCGCGTCGACCTGCGACCGGTGCGGGTTCTACGTTCCGCTCAGCGGGGCGCTGCGCAACGAGTTCGGTGTGTGCGCCAACGAGTTCTCCGCCGACGGGGCGGTGGTGCACGCCCGCTACGGCTGCGGCGCGCACTCCGACACCGCCCAGCCCAAGGGCAGCGGATCGCCGGCCTTCGAGCCCTATGACGACGGTGCGGTCGAGGTGGTCACCCTGGCCCGCAGCCGCCGCGGGAACCGCGCCGCCGAATCCGCGCAGACCGCCACCGACACCGGACAGGCCGAGCAGGCCGAGGCCGGCGACACCGCGGACGCGGCGGAGAAGACGGACACCGCGCAGACGGATGCGGCGACGACCGAACAGGGCGCCACTGCCGAGACCGCCGCGGAGCCGGCGCAGGAGCAGGAGTCGAAGGACTGAGCCCTGCGGTGACCGATCCGTTCGGCACGGCCGCGCTGCGCTCGGCGGCGCTGACCGCCTGGACGGAATCGCCGACCCGGCTGCGCGAGGACGCTGCCGCCGAATCGGATCTGCGCCACGGCGGCTACCGCGACCGGCTGTGGACCGAACTGGTCCAGAACGCCGCCGATGCGGCCACCCGCGCCGGGATCGACGGCACGGTCACCGTGCGCATCGACCACACGGCAGACGCCCCGACGGTGATCGTCGGCAACACCGGTGCGCCCCTGGACACAGCCGGGGTGGAGGCGTTGGCCGCGCTGCGCGCCTCCGACAAGACCGAGGGGGTCGGCCGCTACGGCGTCGGCTTCACCGCGGTCACCGCCGTCGCCGACGAGATCACCGTCTGCACCGATGCGGGCGGCGTGCAGTTCTCCGCACCGCGCACCCGGGCGGCCCTGGCCGAGGCGGGACTGGCCGAACCCGACACCGGGCCGCCGGTGCTGCGCCTGGCCTGGCCCACCGCGGACCGCCCCGACGCAGGCGCCGCCACCGAAGTGCGGCTGCACCTGCGCACGGGCGTCGATGTCGACCGGCTGCTCGCCGAACTCGACGCCCAAGCCCCGGACCTGCTGCTCGCCCTGCCCGCGGTCACCACGCTCACCGCTCCCACCCAGACCTGGACGCGGGAGAGCGGCCCGTTGACGGCCTCCGACGACTCCGCCGACGATGTCGCCGACCCGGATGCGGGCGCTCGCAGCGGTGACACGGCCGAGGGCGGGTCGCAGCTGACCGTCCACCGGATCGGTGAACGCACCTGGTGGGAGGCGGCCACCGGTCCCGCTCGCTGGCTGATCGAGATCGCCCCCGACGGCGCTCCGCTACCGCCCGAGGGCGGCACCATGCTCGGCGCACCGACCCCCACCGACGAAC
Source organism: Actinomycetes bacterium (assembly GCA_021793835.1). Lineage (GTDB taxonomy): Bacteria > Actinomycetota > Actinomycetes > Mycobacteriales > Mycobacteriaceae > Tomitella. The sequence goes on from JAJYRZ010000059.1 coordinate 4,572, forward strand.
CGCTGTCGCTGCCGGCGATGCTCATCACCGATGCGGCGCTGACCCCGGACCGGCGACGTCTCGCTCCCGGTTGGGGGCCCGATGCGGACGCGGCCGGATATCCGGCGCTGGTGCGCGCCCTGCCCGCCGATCGGCGCACCGCCCTGGTGCCGGCGGCCGGATTCCCGCTCGGCCCGGTCGACGCGCAACTGCGCGAAGCGGTGCTCGCCCGGCTCGCCGCCGATCCCTGGCTGCCGACGATCGGCGCAGGCCGGCACTTGCCCGCGACCGACCAGGAGCTCGACCTGACGGCGGCCGAGACCGTCGAGACGGCCGAGCCGGCTGTGCCCGGCACCGGTCTGCGGGCCGGCCGCGAGGCGCTGCTGCTGCCGGGGCTGACCGCCGAAGCCGCCCGGCTGCTGGCGGACACCGTGCCGGAACTGGTCGACCCGGAGCTTTCGGGACCGTTCCACCGCGCCGCGCTGATCGCGGCCGGGGTCACCGAGATCGGCCTGGGAGAGCTCACCGCGCGACTGTCGGGGCTGGAGCGCCCGCCCGCCTGGTGGGGCGCGCTGTATCGGGCGCTGACCCCGCTGGCGGCGGGCCGGGACGCCACCGATCTGCTCGGCGCATTACCGGTGCCGCTGACCGACGGCCGTACGGTGACCGGGCCGCGCACCGTCGCCATGGCCACCGACCTGCCGGCCGGGGTGCGGCTTACCGGGCTGCCCGGACTGCGGCTGGTGCACCCCGATGCAGCCGATGATCTGCTGCTGCGTCTGGGCGCGGCGCAGGTCGGGGCCGCCGATCTGCTGGCCGGGCCGGAGCTGGCGGAGGCGATCGAGCACACGCTCGACGCGGCACTCGACGGCGTCCTGGATACCGACGACCCCGACTCAGACGACCCCTCAGCGGAGGATCCGGACGACCCCGGCACCGACGACCTGTTCGTCGCCGACCTCGGGGACGGCCTCGGCGCCGCGGCATCGCCCGATCCGCGCAGCGCCCGCGCACTGGCCGACACGGTGCTCACCCTGGTCGCGGCCACCGGGCCCGATCCGGACGATCCGCATGGGACCGGACTGCCGGCCGTGCTCGGCGGGCTGCCGCTGCCGGCGGCCGACGGCACCTGGCATCCGGCCGACGAACTGCTCGCCCCCGGCGCCCCGGTGGCCGCGGTACTGGCCCACGACCATCCCTTCGCCGAACTCGACGAACGCGTCGCCGAGCGCCACGGCCTGGCCGCGGTGCGCGCGATCGGGGTGGGGTGGACGTTCTCGGTGGTGCGCGACGACGAGGTGACCGGACCCGACCACCGGCTCGACGACGAGGAGACCTGGTGGGATGCCCGCGAGAGCGAACCGGAGACGCTGATCGCCGCGCGCGATCTGGAGCTGGTCGACCCCGACCGCTGGCCCGAGGCGCTGGCACTGCTGGCCGCCCATCCGGCCGCGGCCCTGCTGCTGGCCGAGCGTGACGGCTACACCGCCTGGTGGCTGCGCCGACATGCCCGGATCGGCGGGCTCGCACTGTCGGCCTGGGGCGGGCCCGAGGACGGTTTCGCCGGCCTGCTCGACCCGTATCCGGATCCGAGCATCGCCGGGATGCTGCGCACGGTGCTCGCCGGCGACCGGGTCGAAGACGAACACCAGGCCCAGCTGCTGGTCGACCGGCTCGCCGATCCGGAGCGGGAGCCCGGCCCGGGCGCGGTGATCGCCGCGCACCGGCTGCTCTCCGAGGCCCTGGTCGCCGCACGGATCGACCTCGACGAGATCGACCCGCCGGCCGGAGTGCGGACGCTGTCGGGGACGGTGCGGGGCCCGGCCGATGCGCTGGTGGTCGACCGGCCGCACCTGGCGGCGGTACTCGGTGACGACCGGCTCGTGCCCGGGCCGATCGAGGAGGCCGAGGATCTGGCCGCGCTGCTCGACGTCGACGTGGCGAGCGCGCGGATCACCGGCACCGTGATCGGGCGGGGCCGGGTGAGCCGGTGGACCGACGAACCGGCTGCGGTGCGTGCCGCGATGACGGCCGGTATCGCACTGCCCGGAGGACCGGTCACCGTGCACGACGAACTCACCGTCGATGTCACCGGGTCGGGCGGCGATCCTGTGACGATGCCGGTGCCGTGGTGGCGCGACGACGACGGCGCGGTGCACGTGGCCGATACCGGCGCCGGGTGGTCCGGCGCCCTGACCGCGGTCACGGACGGGCGCGCCCGATGATCCAGTAGGTGGCCCACCCGGCCCGGTCGACGGGCACCGCCCAGTCGCCCACGGCCAGCGAACGGGCCGCCTTCGCCAGCCCCGCCTCACCGCAGGTCCAGGTGCAGCCCGCCTGCGCCGCGGGATGACCGGACCGGCGATGGTCGCCGAGCAGGCTGCGTGCCAGGTCGGCCTGCGCGTCGTCGGGCGCGTAGTGCACCGCCAGGCTCCCGATCCGGTCGGCCCACTCATCCAGCCCGGGTTCGAGCTGCTCCGGGGAGGCCGCCAGCACGACCGCGTGCAGGTCCGTCATCGCACCGGGATGGTGGGCGGCGGTGAACTCGAGGATCGACCGCAGCGCGGGCACCGCGGTGGCGTCGGCCACCAGGAGTTGATCGCGCACCGGCCGCGACCAGATGCCGCTGCAGGTGTAGACGCCGGCACGGTCGCCGGGGCGTGCGCGCAGCGCCCAGTGCGAACCCGGGCCGTCGTCACCGTGGGTGACGATGTCGACGTCGATCGCCGCCGCGTCGCGGTCGAGGTTGCGCACGGTGTACCACCGCAGTTCCGGGCGTCGATCGGCCGGCAGTGCGCTGACCGCGGCCCGGATGTTCGCACCCGCTGCCAGCGGAAACGGCGTGAAGTCCTGTCCGGGCGCCGGCATGAGCAGGCCGAAGTACTCGTCCGGCCCGCTCAGGGTGTACTCGGCGAACTCCGGTGCGGTCAGGCGTAGCCGCACGAGCCGGGGCGCGAGCAGGGTGCGGGCGGCGACGGTGACCGGGATCAACCGATGCGGACCGGGACGGGGCCGGTCGATCAGTGCGGGGTCGGCGACGGCGGAGACCGGGCTGGTGGCCATGCGATACCTCGAATCGGCGGTCGGAGACGGGGTGGACGAACTAACGGATGATCAGGTTAGGCTACCCTCTCATGTGTATTTCGCCGAGACGAGGAGCCGCCCCATGTCCACCCGCCACGCCCCGACCCGCCGCCGGACGACGGCCGCGCTGACCGCGGTCCTGGCCGCCGGACTGATGCTCACCGGATGCGCCCGCGGCACCGGCGCCGAACAGAGCTCTGCAGACGTCGGCGACGGCGCGGAACGGGTGGCGGCGCTCGGGCTCGGCGACGCCGACACCCTGCTCGCACTCGGCGTCACCCCGGTGGTCGTCGCCCCGTGGGGCGCCGAGGGCGACGGTGATCCCTCCGGGGTGGGGCCGTGGGCCTTCGACGCCCTCGGTGACGCGGATCCGGTCCCGGTCTACGGCACCGCGACCGGGTTCACCGCCGACATCGTCGAACAGGTGGCGGCGGCCGACCCGGCGCAGATCATCGCCGTCAACGCCGCGGTGGACCGGCGCGCACAGCAGGACCTCGAACGCATCGCCCCGGTGACCGTGCATCCGTCGGAGCATGCGGACTGGCAGGTGCCCTGGGAGGAGCAGGTGGACACGATCGCCGAGGCGGTGGGTGAGGCCGACCGGGGGCGGGAGCTGATCGCCGAATCCGAGCAGGTGATCGCCGACTTCCGCGAGGACCATCCCGAGCTGCAGGGTAAGAGCGCTGCGGTGGTGATGCCGTACGCCGGGAAGCTCGGTCTGTACACCGCCGGCGACGGGCGCGGAGCGATGATCGAAAAGCTCGGCTTCACCATCCCCGACGAGCTGCAGGAGACCGCCGACGGCTCCTTCTACCGCGACATCGCCCCGGAGAACTACCGCGACCTGGACCAGGTGGACTACCTGTTCGTCCTCGACTACGGCGGGGCCGTGGACGCCCTGCGCGCCGATCCGACCTTCCAGGACCTGGACATCGTCGACCGCGACCGGGTGGTCTACCTCGACGAGGACACCGGCAACGCGATGAGCATGCCCAATCCGCTGACGATCCCGTTCGCCGTGGAGCGCGTCGCGGCGGCACTGTGACCGCGGGCGCGCACACCGTTCGGGCACGTCCGCGCCGCACGGCCCGGATCGTCGCGGTGACCGGTGCGGCGCTCGTCGCCGCGGCGGCGGCCTCGGTGCTCATCGGGGCCCGGGCGACCCCGCCGGCCGAGACGCTCGCAGCGCTCGTCGCCGGGCCCGGCGGCGAGGTCGGCGGCGACCTGTCGGACCTGGTGTGGCGGTTGCGCGTCCCGCGCACCGTCCTGGCGCTGCTCGCCGGGGCGTCGCTGGCCGTGGCCGGGGCGCTCGCACAGGTGTGGACGCGCAACCCCATGGCCGATCCGGGCATCATCGGCATCACCTCCGGTGCGGGCCTGGCCGTGGCGATCGGCACGGTGGCGGGCCTGACCGCGCCCGCCTCCGCGGCACTGCTCGCCCTGCTCGGGGCGGCGCTGGTGGCGGCCCTGGTGTTGGCGGTCGCTCGGGCGGCCGACGATCCGTTGACGGTGCTGCTGGTCGGGGTCGCCACCGCCTTCGCGCTCACGGCCGTGACCACCGTGCTCGCACTGCATCAGCGCTCGGTCCTCGACGGCATCCGCCAGTGGACGGTCGGATCGACCGTGGGCCGCGGCGGCACGGACCTGGTGATCGCGGCGGTCGGCCTGTCGGTCGGTCTGGTGCTGGCCGCGCTCGCCGCACGCCCGATGGATCTGCTGTCGATGGGAGCGGACACCGCGACCGGTCTGGGCGCCGACCCGGCCGCCGCGCGCACGATGACCGCGGCGGCCGTGGTGGTGCTCGCCGGTTGCGCCACCGCGGCCACCGGACCGATCGCCTTCGTCGGCTTCGCCGCCCCGCACCTGGTGCGCAGGTTCACCGGTCCGGCCTTGACCCGCATGCTCCTACCGGTCGCGCTGACCGGGGCGGCGATGACCGTCCTGGCGGACGTGCTCGGCCGCATGATCGCAAGGCCCGGGGAGGTCGAGGTGTCCGTGGTGCTCGCGGTGCTCGGTGCGCCCCTGCTCGTGGCCGCCGTGGCCCGCCCGCGACTGCCGATGCGCCGGCGGCGGGTCGCGTCGTGACCGGCGCGACGGACCTCGCCGCAGGCGACCCGCCGGCCCTGCGCCGTGACCCGGGCCCGACGCCGTGGGCGGCCGCCGCCCGGCGACGCCGACTGCGCGTACTCGCGGTGACCGCGGTGCTCGTGGTGGCCACCGGGGCCGGGTATCTGCTGCTGCTGGGCACCGGTCCGGTGCGACTGTCCCCGGGCGAGGTGCTCGCGGTGCTCACCGGCGGGGGAGACGCTCGCGCGATCGGTGTGGTGTGGGATCTGCGCCTGCCGGTGGCAGTGGCGACCGTGGCCGTCGGCGCCGCACTGGGCCTGGCCGGGGCCTGGACCCAGACCCTGGCGCGCAACCCGATCGCCTCACCGGATCTGCTCGGGGTCTCCGGCGGCGCCGCGGTGGCGGTGGTGGCCGGCACCGTGGTCGCTCGCCCCGGTTTCGCGGTGGAGATCTCCCCCTACTGGTGGCGGGCCCTGCTCGCGGTGGCCGGTGCGGCCGCGGTGGTGGCGGTACTCGCCCTGCTCGGCGGCTTCTCCGCACCGCGGCGCCTGGTGGTCATCGGGGTGGCGCTGGGCCTGATGTGCCAGGGGCTGCTCGGCTATCTGATGGTGCGCGCGGACCTGTCCCGGGCGGCCGAGGCGCAGACCTGGCTGGCCGGATCGACCGGTCTGGTCCGCGCCGACTCGCTGGCCCCGATGCTCACCGGACTGGCGGTGTGTGCGCTGCTCGGGGCGAGCGTAAGCCGCGACCTGCCCGTGCTGACCCACGACGACGCCACCGCCGCGACCCTGGGCGTGCACGTGGGGCGGGTGCGTCTGGTGCTGCTCGTCGCCGCCACCGGACTGGTGGGGGTGTCGGTCGCGGTGGTCGGGCCGATCGGGTTCGTGGCCCTGGTCGCCCCGCAACTCGTCCGGGTCGCCGCCGGCAGTCCCGCACCCCCGCCCGCGGCCTCGGCGGCGGGTGGGGCGGCCCTGCTGACCTGGTGCGCGGTCGGCGCCGCTGTGTTGCCGGTGTCCGTGCCGGTGGGGCTGGCCACCGCGATCGTCGGCGGCCCGGTGCTGGTGGTGCTCGTCCTCTCCGCCGCCCGTCGCCGGGGCGCCCGGTGACCGCCGCAGGAGGCGGGGCCGCGACCGCGCAGACAGTGCAGACGACACAGACGGAAAGGACCGCCATGGGCATCGCACAGCAGATCACCAAGGAGCAGAAGGCGCCGTCGCCGGAGGCACGCACCGGTGCGATGCTGTCGGTCGAATCGGTGCGTGCCGGTTACGACGCCGGGCCGGACGTGCTGACCGACATCACGCTCACCGCCCGCCCCGGTGAGGTGACCGCGCTGCTGGGGCCCAACGGCTGCGGCAAGTCCACCCTGCTCAAGACCATGAGCCGGCTGCTCACCCCGCGCGCGGGCCGGGTGCGGGTCGGCGAGGCCGAGATCCACCGGCTCTCGCCGCGGCGCGCCGCGCACACCGTCGCCTACCTGCCCCAGCAGCCGGTCGCCCCCGAGGGACTGACCGTCGGCGAGCTGGTCGCCCGCGGGCGGCACCCGCACCGGGCGTGGTGGCGCGGGGCCTGGGCGGCCGATATCGCCGCGGTCGACGCGGCCCTGGCCGAGACGGGTACGGCCGCCCTGGCAGATCGCGACCTGGCAGCGCTGTCGGGCGGCCAGCGCCAGCGGGTGTGGTTGGCCATGGTATTGGCCCAGGACTGTCCGGTGCTGCTGCTCGACGAACCGACCACCTATCTCGACCCGGCGCACGCGGTGGAGACCCTCGAGCTGGTGCGCGCCCTGGCGCGCGGCGGACGCACGGTGGTGACCGTGCTGCACGATCTGATGCTCGCCGGCGCCTACGCCGACCGGATCGTGCTGCTGGGCGCGGGCCGGATCCTGGCCGACGGCGATCCGCATGCGGCGCTGACCCCGGCGACCCTGGCCGAGGCGTATCGGTTGCGGGCCGACGTGCTCGACGACCCTGCCGGCGTCGCCCCGATCATCGTGCCCCGGGGGACCTGCTGACCGGGGCCCCTGTGCGCGGCCCGGCCCCGTCCCCTATTCGGCGGCCGAGAACCGCACTGCGGCCCGGATCTGCGCGGCCATCGAGGCGCCGACCCCGAGCGGCCAGCGATGCATGATGTAGTACGCGGCCTGATCGACGGCCAGCTGCCGCGAGGAGTTGCCGGTGCGCACCCAGAACTCCCGCGGGGCGTTGCGGGTGGGCAGCAGGTAGACCGGCCGCGGTGAGGCCGTGACCTGTACCCGGCACAGGGTGGCCGGTCCGCCCGCCTGCGGGCCGGCCTCGGCGGTCATCGTCGCGAAGTCGACCGCGATCGGAGCGGTCGCCGCCAAGCCGAGCGTGGTGGTGAGCAGGTCGCGCAGCCACAGCTCGTACCGGTCCGCATCGGGGGTCTTGAGCGTGGCGAGGTCGTCGGCCAGGCCGAGTACCCGGCCGTCGTCGTCCACACCGATCAGCAGGGTGCCGCCCTCGGCGTTCAAGAAGGCGGCGACCGTTTTGGCGATCACCAGCTCGATGCGCGGATCCTTGTCCCCGGTGTGCAGGTTGATCCGGGCGGTGGATTTGAACTCCACCCGGTCGGATTCGCCGGCCGCCAGCAGCGCCGGGATCGGATCGCGCGGGGTGCGTTGGAAGCGGGCGGCGAGCGCGCTGTAGCCGGCGATCGCGGCCGCGGTGAACCCGAGTGCGAGCGCGATGGCCAGCGGGTCGCGCACCCGCGCCGAGGTCTGCACGAGACCGGCCAGGGCCAGTCCGGCCGCCGAACCGGCGATGGCCAGCACGATCGAGGTCGAGGTGTTGAGCACGGCGCGGCCGCGCAGCAGTCAGCGGGCCAGCGAGCCGAGCGCGAGGGCGACCGCGAGGATCACCAGCAGCGCGACCGCGACGGTCCACAGGGGCTGGTCGATGCGGTGGATCGGTCTCGCCGCCTTCAGTCCAGCCCGGACTGGGCGCCGCGGGCGCCGCGGCGGGCCGCGGACCGCTGGACGACGAAGATCGTCAGCCCCAAAAAGCCGACGCCCAGGCCCGCCCAGCACACCGCGGTGGTGGTCGCCGAGGGCCCGTCGACGATGAGGAACACGATCAGCGCGATCAGCCAGGCCAGCATCCCGGCGGCGACCGGCGGGCGCGGATCGGTCCACAGGTGCGGCAGCAGCGGACGCGGATCGGGCCCGGCAGCGCCGGCAGGGGCGTCATCACTCACGCCGGAACCCCCTTGGACTCGGTGACGGCCGCCGCAGGCGGCGGCGCCGGGGATCACCGTACCGCGCCGGGTCGCCCGTGCCCGCACAGACCGACGGGTTCATGCAGGTCACCGGTGACTGTTCCCGCGGATGTGCGGGCGCGGGCGCGCTGTTAGTCTGCTCGCTGTGTCCGATGAGCCCACAGAGTCGCAGACCGCCGCCGACGCCGATCCGGCCCGTCCCGCGGACTCCGCATCCCCGTCCGATCCACAGTCGCCCGACGAAGGCGCACAGTCCGGCGGCGATGCGCCCGGCAAGAGGGCCGGCACGGGGCTGATCGACCGCTACTTCCACATCACCGAGCGCGGCTCGACCTTCAGCCGGGAGATCCGCGGCGGCATCGTCACCTTCGTGGCGATGGCCTACATCATCGTGCTCAACCCGCTGATCCTCGGCAGCTTCTCCGCCGACGACGCCTCAGCCAAACGCGACGTGCTCGGCGACATCCTGCCGGTCGGCCAGGTCGCCGCGGTGACCGCGCTGGTGGCGGGGCTGATGAGCATCATCTTCGGCATGGTCGCGAAGTATCCCTTCGCGTTCGCCGCAGGCCTGGGCATCAACTCACTGGTCGCGGTGACGATCGTCCCGCAGGTCACCTGGCCCGAGGCCATGGGCCTGGTGGTGATCGACGGCATCATCATCGTCATCCTGGCCGCCACCGGTTTCCGCACCTCGGTGTTCAACGCGATCCCCGGCGAACTCAAAGCGGCGATCGCGGTGGGGATCGGGCTGTTCATCGCGTTCATCGGTTTCGTCGACGCCGGGTTCGTGCGGCGGATCCCCGACGACGCCAACACCACGGTCCCGGTCGGCCTGGGCATCGACGGCTCGATCGCCTCCTGGCCGACCGCGCTGTTCTGCTTCGGTGTGCTGCTGATGGGCGTGCTGGTGGTGCGCAAGGTGCGTGGCGGGCTGCTGATCGGCATCGTCACCACCACGCTGCTGGCCTTCCTCGTCGAGTGGCTGTGGGATCTGGGCCCCTCGCAGGGCACCAAGGCCGAGGCCTGGTCGCTGTCGGTGCCCAACATCCCGGAGATGGTCGCGGGCCTGCCGGACCTGTCGCTGGTGGGCGAGTTCAGCTTCGGCGCCTTCGCCCGCATCGGCGTGCTCTCGGCCTCGCTGCTGGTGTTCACCCTGGTGCTGGCGAACTTCTTCGACGCCATGGGCACCATGACCGGCCTGGCCAAGGAGGCCGATCTGGCCGATAAGGACGGCAACGTGCCGGGCATCGGCCGGGCGCTGATCGTCGAGGGCACCGGCGCGATCGCCGGCGGCGCCGCCTCGGCCTCGTCGAACACCGTGTTCGTCGAATCGGCCTCCGGCATCGCCGACGGGGCGCGCACGGGTCTGGCCAACGTGGTCACCGGCGTGCTGTTTCTGGCCGCGATGTTCCTCACCCCGCTGTACGAGGTGGTGCCCGTCGAGGCCGCGGCCCCCGCGCTGGTGGTGGTCGGCGCGATGATGATCGGCCAGATCCGCGAGGTCGACCTGACCCGCTTCGAGATCGCCCTGCCGGTCTTTTTGACCGTGGTGATCATGCCGTTCACCTACTCGATCGCCAACGGCATCGGCGTCGGCTTCATCGCGTGGGTGGTGTGCGCGACCGCGGCCGGCAACATCCGCAAGATCCATCCGCTGATGTGGCTGGTCGCGCTCGCCTTCGTCGCCTACTTCGCGGTCGGGCCGATCACCGACGCGCTCACCTAGCCGCGGGGCGTACGCGATGGTCCAGATCGTCGAGATCACCGACCCGGCCGATGAGCGCATCGCCGACTTCAGGCACCTGAACTCCTCGGACAGACGCCCCGACCTGCCCGGCGGCAAGGGGCTGGTGATCGCCGAGGGCGTGCTGGTCGTCGAGCGCATGATCGCCTCACGGTTCCGCCCCCACACCCTGATGGGCACCGAGAACCGGCTCGCTGAACTGCGCGGGCCGGGCGGGGACGGGCTCGACGGGGTGGACGCGCCGTTCCACCTGGTCTCGGCCGAGACGATGGAGCGCTGCATCGGATTCCATTTGAACCGCGGGGTGCTCGCCGCCGCCCACCGGCCCGAGCCGCTGCCGGTCGACACCGCCCTGGCGGGTGCCGAGACGGTGATCGCCCTGGAGGGGGTCAACGATCACGAGAACATCGGCGCGATCTTCCGCGGCGCGGCCGGGCTCGGCGCCCAGGCGCTACTGTTCGGCTCCGGCTGCGCCGATCCGCTCTACCGGCGCACGGTGCGGGTGTCGATGGGGCACGTGCTGCGCGTGCCCTTCGCCCACGCCGAGAACTGGCCGGGCGCGCTCGACCGGCTGCGCGAGGCCGGCTACACGGTGGTCTCGCTGACCCCCGACCCGGCGGCGCCCACCCTCGCCGCCGCGCTGGCCGAGCTGCGGGGGCGCCGGGTGGTGCTGCTGGTCGGGGCGGAGGGCCCGGGCCTGGCCGAACGCACCATGCGGCGCACCGACGTCCGCGCGCGCATCCCGATGACACCCGGGGCGGACTCGCTGAACGTGGCCACCGCGGCCACCCTGGCCTGTTACGAACGCACCCGCTCTGTGTGACCCGCGCCGCTTTCGGCGACTAGGGTCGCAAGGTATGGACCGCACCCTTTATGACGACGACCACCGTGCCTTCCGCGACAGCGTGCGCACATTCCTAGAACGCGAGGTCATCGACCACGTCGAGCAGTGGGAGGCCGACCAGA
>JAJYRZ010000060.1 GCA_021793835.1 Actinomycetes bacterium
ACCTGCGGCGATGAATCCAGAATCCAAGAATTCTCACTGACCTGTGCAACTCAGGTGAAAAGGGCCGGGAAGGTGCGCGCCGGTTACGCCGAACTCGCCCCCTACACCGACGCCGACCCGGGCGACGGGGACCGCACGGTCGGTGCGGCGGCCGCACTGACCGCGGCTGCCTTCGCCCACCTGGGGGTGGACACGGTCGACTGGCGACGCCGGGAACTGCGCGAGTTGATCGACGAGCTGCGGGCGGGCCGGATCGACGTCGTCGCCACCCCGCTGCCCGCAGGCGGGATCGACTGCGCAGGCGCCGCGGCCACGGCCCCGCTGCTGCGCACCGGTTTCGCCGCCCTCACCGCGCCGGGCGCCGCGGCCGATCCGGTACAGATCGCGGCCGCAGGCGGCCGGGTGGGCACGCTCGACGGTTTCCCGGTGCCCACCGGCGACGCACCGGTCACCGCGGCCGGCACGACCGGCGCCGCACACCTCGCTCTCGAGGGCGGCCGGGTCGACGCCCTGGTGCTGCCCACCGCGGCCGCACACGCCCTGGCCGGCGACCTTCAGGTCACCGAGCTGGACGCGCCCCCGGTCGATCTGGTGCTGCTGGTGCGCGCGCCCGACGAGGCGCTGGCGCGGGCGATCGACGAGGCGATCGCCGATCTGCCCGATGCGGCCGGGCTGGTCACCGCGGCCGGGCTACCGGAGGGCGATCTGGTCAGTCCTCCAGATCCCGCAGCCATTCCTTCTTGCTGATGTCCACGTCCTCGCCCTGGTAGAGCACGACCGGGGTGCCCACCCGTCCGATGGCGTCCTGGAGCACCCGCTCGTTGGCCTGGGCGGCCTCGGCGGCCTCTGCGGTCTGGTCGCCGTCGGCGATGCAGGCCACCGCCTCGTCGCTCGCCCCGGCCTCGCGGGCGTAGTCGGCGAGCTCGTCGTCGACCAGCGTGCCGCCCTGCGGCTGGGTGCCGGCGGTGAACAGCAGGTCCGACAGCCCGGTCAGCGCGGCCGCATCGTCGTCGGCGGCCACGCAGCGCGCGGCCCCGGCCGCCCGGGTGGAGTATTCGCCGTCGGTCGAGCTGCGGTTGAGGAAGTCCAGGTAGCGGTAGTCCACCACCAGCTCACCGGCGTCGATCGCCTCGTCGATCTCTTCGCCGTACTCCTGGTGGAACTGCGCGCAGTGCGGGCACATGAAGTCGACGAACACGTCGATGCGGGTCGCCCCCTCGGTCTCACCCACCCGGATCGCGCCGTCGCTGAGCAGCGCCACGGGCGCGTCGAACACCTCCGGGCCCGGGTCCGGGTCGCCGTCGGCGCCGTCCTGCTCGGCCGCGGTCGACGATTCGGCGGCCGCCACGCTCGAGGAGGTCGAGGTGTCCTCGGCCGCGTCGGAGCCGGCGTCGGACCCGCACGCGGCAAGGGTCAGCGCCGCGGCGGCGGCCAGGGCGGGTGCGATCAGCAGGGTGCGGCCAGTGCGCATGAGCGTTTCCTTCGATTCGTCGAACGCAAGCGGACGGGCTCGATCCTATCGAGTCCCGTCCGTCTCCCGCCCGATGAAGGCGGGCCGCGTCGCGGCCCTCACCGGCCGCTGACCCGTCAGCTCCAGCGCGCCTGCCCGCCGTCGAGCGGGATGGTCGCCCCGGTCAGGTAGCGCGAATCGTCCGAGCACAGCCACACCACCGCGCGCCCGATGTCCTCCTCGCATTCCCCGATGCGCCCGGCCGGGATGGTCTTGATGAATTCGGCCGCCTCCTCGGGCCGGTTCTCGGTCCACCACTTCAGCCCCGGCGACATCGCGTGCGGGGCGACGGCGTTGACCCGGATGTTGTCCGATCCCCACTCCGAGGCCGCGGCCCGGGAGAAGGTGCGCAGCGCCTCCTTCGCCGCGGCATAGGTGCCGTAGCCGGTCATGTCCCAGCGCACCGCGGCCGAGGTGACCATGTTGACGATCGCCCCGCCGCCGCGGGCGACCATGTGCGGATGCACCAGCCGCATCAGGCGCAGGGCGGCCATCGGCCCGGTCTTGAAAGCCAGGTCCACCGCCTCCAGGTCGACCTCCAGCAGCGAGCCGAGCGCACTGGAGTTGGCGTTGTTGACCAGGATGTCGATCCCGCCGAGCTGATCGACGACCGTGTCGACCGCGGCCTCGAGGGTGCCGAGTTCGCTGACGTCGCACTGCACGGGGATCGCGCGCACGCCCAGCGGGGTCAGCTCGGCGCAGGTGTCCACGAGCTTGGATTCGGTGCGGCCGAGCACCGCGATGTCGGCGCCCTCCTTCGCCAGCGCCGTGGCCACGCCGTGGCCGATGCCCTGGCCTGCACCGGTGATCAGAGCGATCTTGCCGTCGAGAATGCCCATCAGTCGATAACTCCTGGTCAGTGGGGTCGGCGACGCTGCCGCGCCGAGTGGTCGGGATCACGCTAATTCACCGAGCACATGCTTGGTACGGTCGGTCCCGTTAACCGGGTCTCACCGCCGATCCCACCGGCTTCACGAAGGAGATTGCACCGCCATGGCCTACCCCAATCCGATCGATTTCACCGGCAAGGTCGCGGTGGTCACCGGCGGCACGAAGGGCATCGGTTTCATCATCGCCGAGAATCTGCTGCGCGCCGGCGCCACCGTGGTGGTGTGCGGGCGCGGCGAGCCCGAGACGCTGCCCTCGGCCGACGGGCGCACCGCGGAGTTCCGGGCCGTGGACGTGCGTGAGGCCGCCTCGGCGCAGGAGATGGTGCGCGAGGTCGCCGCCAAGCACGGCCGGCTCGACGTGCTGGTCAACAACGCCGGCGGCTCCCCGGATGCGGATTCGGCTACCGTGTCGACCCGGTTCGTCGACAAGATCGTCGCGCTGAACCTGCTCGGCCCGTTCTATCTCGCCCAGGCAGCCAACGCGGTCATGCAGACCCAGGACGGCGGCGGCTCGATCGTCAACATCGGTTCGGTCTCCGCGCACGATCCGCAGCCGGGCACCGCCGCCTACTCGGCGGCCAAGGCCGGTCTGCTGATGCTGTCGAACTCGCTCGCCCTGGAGTGGGCGCCGAAGGTGCGGGTCAACCACATCACCACCGGGCTGATCCGCACCGACGCCGCGGCCGAGGTGTACGGCTCCGACGGCGGCAAGGCGGTCGCCTCGATCATCCCGATGCAGCGCATGGCCGTGCCCGAGGACGTGGCCAAGGCCTGCCTGTTCCTGGCCTCGGATCTGGCGGCGTACCTGAACGGGGTTGATCTGGCCGTGCACGGCGGCGGGGAGTTCCCGGGCCGCTACCTGGTCACCCAGGGTGATCTGGCGGCGGGGCAGTGACCACGTTCGCCGCGCTGGTCGCCGCGCGCGCCGACGACGACTCACCGGGTCTGAAGTTCGAGGACCAGGCGCAGAGTTGGCGCGCGGTGATCGGTGCGGCGCGCGCACGCGCGGCGCTGGCCGCCGAGCTGCTGCCCGATACCGGTCCCCGGCATGTGGGGCTGCTGCTGGAGAACTCGCCGGAGAATCTCTACTGGCTGCTCGGCTGCGCGGTATCGGGGGCGACGATGGTCGGCATCAACCCCACCCGGCGCGGCCAGTCGCTGGCGAGGGACGTGAACTTCACCGACTGCCGGGTGATCGTCACCGACTCAGCCCACAGGCATCTACTCGACGGGCTCGATCTGGACTGCCCCGCGGAGAACATCCTGGTGGTCGACGCGCCGGGTACCGCCGAGCGCATCGCGGCCGCCGCGGCCGGGCCCCACGCCGATGCGGGCGGCACCGGTACCGCCCCTGCCGCGACCGTCACCGAGTCGACCGTGTTCTCCCTGGTGTTCACCTCCGGCACCACCTCCGCGCCCAAGGCCGTGATCTGCACCCAGGGCCGGCTCGGCCGGATCGCCGGGCAGCAGGTCGCCCGGCGCGGGCTCACCCGCGACGACGTGTTCTACGTGGTCATGCCGATGTTCCACTCCAACGCCATCATGGCCGGCATCGCACCGGCGGTGACCACCGGCGGCACGCTCGCGCTGCGCGCGAAGTTCTCGGCCTCGAACTGGCTGGCCGATGTGCGCCGATACGGGGCGACGTTCTTCAACTACGTCGGCAAACCGCTCAACTACATCCTGGCCACCGCAGAAAAGCCCGACGACGGCGACAATCCGCTGCGCATCGCCTTCGGCAACGAGGCCAACGAGGCCGACATCGCCGAGTTCGCGCGCCGCTTCGACTGCCAGGTGATCGACTCCTACGGCACCAGCGAGGGCGGGATGCGCATCAACCGGGTGCCCGGCATGCCCACCGGATCGCTCGGGGTGGCCGACGAGGGCACGATCGTCATCGATCCGGAGACCCGCCAGGAGTGCCCGCGCGCGGTCTTCGACGCCGACGGGCGCCTGGTCAACGGTGACGAGGCGATCGGCGAGATCGTCAACGTCCGCACGGCCGACCAGTTCGAGGGCTACTACAAGAACCCGGCGGCCGACGCCGAGCGGGTCGCGCACGGCATCTTCTGGTCCGGCGATCTGGCCTACCGGGACTCCGACGGTTACTGGTTCTTCGCCGGGCGCACCTCCGACCGGCTGCGGGTGGACGGGGAGAACTTCGCGGCCGCCCCTGTCGAACGACTGCTGGCCCGTTTCCCGGCCTTCAACACCGTCGCCGTCTACGCGGTGCCAGATCCGACGGTGGGCGATCAGGTGATGGTGGCCGCCGAACTCCGTGCCGACGCCGAGTTCGATCCGGTCGCTTTCGCCGAGTTCCTCTCCGCCCAGCCGGATCTGGGCACCAAGTGGGCACCGCGCTATGTGCGGCTGACCGCGGCCCTGCCGCGCACCCCGACCAACAAGATCGTCAAGCGCACCCTGCAGACCCAGGGCCTCGAGACGGCCGACCGGCTCTACCACCGGCCCGGCCCGGCGCTGGTCTACGAGCAGCTGGTCTGATCCCGACCGGCCTGCGGCCTGATCGTCGCGGCCGGTTCCTCCAGGCACGTGCGGCGGCACACCGATCACCGGTGTGCCGCCGCACGCTCCTTATCCCTCCGCGCCGCCCCGACGCGGCGCGGAGGTGGCTTTTCCTACTTGATCTCGGCGCGCATCACGTAATACAGGCCGACCCCCATCGGGATGACCAGCCAGATCAGGCCGGAGACCCCGAGAGTGGCCCACTCCTCGCCGCCGGCCGACTCGTACATCCGGTTGAGCGAGTAGTTGAAGTCCACCCACGGCCACAGGTCGGCGAACCAGTCCTGGGTGGCCTGCAGGGCCCCGAAGACGGTGGGCACGACGAACATGTAGACGAAGTAGCCGACGATCGCACCCGGCGAGTTGCGGATCAGCACACCGAGCATGAAACCGATGAGCAGGCCGAGCACGTTGATCAGCACGATGCGCGCCACATCGCCCACGGTCGCGTCCCACACCAGGTCGGTACCCCGGATCGCGGCGCCGACCAGATTGCCGAGCGCACCGATGGCCAGCGCCAGCAGCATCGACACCACGCCGACCAGCACCGCGGCGATCGCCTTGGCGCCGATCACCCGGCCGCGGGCCGGCACCAGGGAGAACGTCGTCAGTCCGGTGCGCTGGCTCCATTCGCTGGTCACGGTCAGGATCGCCATCACCGGCAGCAGGATCGACATGGGCACGCCGATCGCGGTGCTGACCGCCCCGTAGGTCAGATCGACCGGGTCGATGAACGCGATCACCGAGACGGTGGCCAGCAGCGCGAAACCGATGATCGCGACCATCAGCCAGAAGCCGGAGCGGGTGTCGAACATCTTGCGCAGTTCCACCCGCACCAGGCGCGAAAGCGGCACGCGGGCGGCGCTGCGGTCGATGTTCACAGAGGTGGCGGAGGCGGTGGTGCTCACTGGAGGGCTCCCTCGGTCGGTGCGGCGTCGCGCTGCGATTCGGCGGTCAGCTGCAAGAACATCTCCTCCAGCCCGGCCGCTTCGGCCGGCCGCAGGTCGATCAGCGCGATGCCGGACTCGGCGGCGATCCGGCCGACGGCGGCCGGCTCGGCGTCGGCGCCCAGTCCCCCGCCGCTGCGCTCGGCGACCACCACACCGGCGGCCGACAGCGCGGCCGACAGCGCGGTGTCGTCGGCCGACTGCACGGTGGTGCCGCTGGCGGCCAGCAGTTCGGTCTTGGTGCCCTGGGCGACGATGCGGCCCTGGCCGATGACGATCAGTTCGTCGGCGATGACCTCGATCTCGTGCAGAAGGTGCGAGGACAGCAGCACGGTGCCGCCCCGGTCGGCGTAGCCGCGCAGCAGCGAGCGCATCCAGTGGATGCCGGCCGGGTCCAGGCCGTTGGCCGGCTCGTCGAGGATCAGGATCTGCGGATCGCCGAGCAGGGCGGCGGCGATGCCCAGGCGCTGGCGCATGCCGAGCGAGTAGTTGCGCACCCGGCGGGCGGACTCCTTGCCGGAAAGCCCCACCAGTTCGAGCATCTCGTCCACCCGACTCGACGGCAGACCCATGGTCATCGCGGCCAAGGTCAAGATCTCCCGGCCGGTGCGGCCCGCGTGCTGGGCGGAGGCGTCGAGCAGCACCCCGACCTGGGTGCCGGGGTTGGGCACCTCGGCGAACGGCACCCCGCCGACGGTGGCGCTGCCGCGGTCGGCGGTGGTCAGGCCGCAGACGATGCGCATGGTCGTGGTCTTCCCGGCCCCGTTGGGTCCGAGGAAGCCGGTGACCGCGCCCGGTTTGCAGGCGAACGAGACGTCGTCCACCGCGGTGAACGCCCCGTACCTCTTGGTCAGATTCTTGACTTCGATCATGACACCGATCTTCGTCCCTCGCGGCCACGCGCGCATCCGCTCGGAGGCCATGATCGCCTGGCCGAAAGTATGAGAGCGCCGACCCGACCGGCGGATTACGCGCGGCCGCCGCGGCACATTATCGTCGACCGGTATGCGCGCCCCCAGTCCTTTCCCGCCGGTCACGCCCGCCGGCCACCTGTGGCGCACGGCGCTGGTGCTGGCGCTGTCGGCGATGGCCTGGTCGGCGCTGGCCGGTTGGCAGTGGTCCCATGCCCGCTGGTGGTTCTACACCGATCTCGGGATCGGGGCGGCGGCGTTGGGGCTGACGTTCTTCCGGCGCCGGTTCCCGGTCTCGGTCGGCGCGGTCACGGCCGCGGCCAACACCGTCTCCGCGACCGCCGGCGGCCCGGCCACCCTCGCGCTGATGTCGATCTCCACCCGGCGACGCTGGGCTGAGATCGTGCCGGTCGCAGCGCTGTCGGTGGCGGCCGGCACCGTGGTCGAGCGGTTCGGGCCGGGCTCGGCCGCCGACTGGCGCGGCACTCTGGCGATCGTGATCGCGGTCGTCGGGGTGACGGTCGGCTGGGGCCTGTACATCGGTTCGCGCCGCGAACTGTTGGCGACCCTGCGCGATCGCGCCGAGCGCGCCGAGTCGGAGCAGGAGTTGCGCGCCGCCCGCGCCCGGGAGACCGAGCGCACCCGGATCGCTCGGGAGATGCACGACGTGCTCGCGCACCGCATCTCGCTGCTGACCCTGCACGCCGGGGCGCTGGCCTACCGCACGGATCTGGACTCCGACCAGGTGCGCCGCAACGCGGAGCTGATCCAGCAGACCGCGCAGTCGGCGCTGACCGAGCTGCGTGATGTGCTCGGTGTGCTGCGCGACCCCGGCGGCGCCGACGCCCCCGAACTGCCCCAGCCCGATGCGGCGGATCTGCCCGCGCTGATCGCCGAGACCCGGGCGGCCGGGGTGCACATCGACTACACCGATCGCTGCGCCGACGCGGCGCTGCCGGTGGCCACCGGCCGCACCGTCTACCGGATCGTGCAGGAGGGGTTGACCAATGCGCGCAAGCATGCGGCCGACACCCGGGTGACCGTCACGCTCACCGGGGCGCCGGGCGACGGGCTGGAGCTGACGATCGCCAATCCGTTGCGGGTGGGCGCAGTCCCGCCCCGCGCGCGGCCCGGCGGCGGTTTCGGTCTGGTCGGGGCGGCCGAGCGGGTGGCCCTGGCCGGCGGCACCCTGTCGCATCGGATCACCCCCGACGACCGCTTCGAGGTGCGGGCCTGGTTACCGTGGCCGACATGACGATCCGGGTGCTGATCACCGATGACGATCCGCTGGTGCGGGCGGGCCTGGCGATGATCCTGGGCGGTGCACCGGATGTGACCGTGGTCGGTGAGGCGGGCGACGGCGCGCAGGCCTGCCGGGCGGTCGAGGAGGCGGCCGGCGGTGCGGCGCCGGTGGACGTGGTGCTGATGGACATCCGGATGCCGGTGCGCGACGGCATCGCCGCCACCGAGATCCTCGCCGCGCGCACGGGTGGTCCGCGGGTGATCGTGCTGACCACCTTCGACGCCGACGACTACGTGCTGCGCGCGCTGGCCGCCGGGGCGGACGGCTTCCTGCTCAAAGACACCCCGCCGGAGCAGATCGTGGCCGCGGTGCGCGCGGTGCACGCCGGCGATCCGATGCTCTCACCGGCCGTGACGGCCCGGCTGATCGACCAGGTCACCGACACAGCCTCCGACGCCCGTGCCCGCACGGCACGGGAACGCACCGCGCGGCTGACCGAGCGGGAGCGCGAGGTGGCGGTCGCGGTCGGTCAGGGGCTCGCGAACGCCGAGATCGCGGCCGCCCTGCACATGTCGGTGGCGACCGTGAAGGCGCATCTGGCGCACTGTTTCGGCAAGCTCGAGGCGGCCAACCGGGTGCAGGTGGCGATCACCGTGCACCACGCCGGGCTGCTGTAAGACCGGCCGGGCGCCCCAGCCCCGCGCGCGGCCTGGTCTGCCCCGGCGCCTTCAGTCCAGCAGGTCGGCCAGGTCGTGGCGGATGACCTTACCGGTGGCGTTGCGCGGCAGTTCCGCGGTCGTGGTGCGCCACACGGTCGGGATCTTGTAGCCGCCGATGCGCTCACGCAGGTGCGCGCACAGCTCTTCGCCGCCCACGGCCTCGGCAGCGTCCGCGCGCAGCACCACCACCGCGGCGACCTCTTCGCCCAGCTCGGGATGCGGGATGCCGAACACGGCCGATTCGATCACCTCGGGGTGTTCGTCGAGCGCGTTCTCCACCTCGGAGGGGTAGATGTTCTCCCCGCCGCGCAGGATCAGGTCCGACCGGCGCGAGGCGATGGTCAGATAGCCCTGGTCCATCACCCCGATGTCGCCGGTGGCCAGCCAGCCGTCCTCGTCGATGGTCTCGGCGGTGGCGACCGGATCGTTCCAGTAGCCGAGCATCACCGTGGCCCCGCGCACGCAGATCTCGCCCTCTTCGCCGTCGGGCAGCCAGCCGCCGCCGTCCTCGTCGCGGATGGCGACCTCGACGTTGACGATCGGGGTGCCCACGGTGTCCGGGCGCTCGGCGAGGTCCGCGGCGGTGGCGAACACCGCGGCGGTGGAGCATTCGGTCTGCCCGTAGTTGGTGCCCAGGGTGCCGGCCACGGCCGGGATCTTCTCGCGCAGCGCCGCCTTGAGCTCGGCCGAGGACGGGGCGGCGCCCAGCGACAGGATCTTCAGCGAGGACAGGTCGTAACCGGACAGGTCGCCGTGCTGGACCAGGCGGGTGGCCATGGTCGGCACCGCGCCCCAGCTCTCGATGCGCTCACGCTCGATCAGCCGCAGCACGGTGTCGACGTCGAACCGGCCGGTGTAGATCACCACGGTGTCCCCGGCGACCAGGCGCGGGGCGGCCAGATTGTGCAGGGCCGCGATGTGGAACAGCGGGGAGGTCATTAGATAGCGCGACAGCGTGCGGGGCCGGCCGAACGCGGCCGCCATCTCGTCGTTGTAGCGGAAGTAGTCGGTGGCCGCGATGACGTTGCGGTGCGAGTGGGTGGCGCCCTTGGGTCTGCCGGAGGTGCCGGAGGTGAAGATGATCACCGCCGGATCGTCCTCGTCGATGGGGGTTTCCGGCAGCGCATACCCGGCCTCAGGTTCGCCGACGCGCGGGGTTCCGGCCAGCGCGGCGATCTGGTCGATCGACAGCACCGTTCCCCCGTGGGCGGCCGCGGCCTGGCGCGCGGCCGGCAGACGCTTGCCGTCGGCGACGATGACGGTCGGGGTGGTGCGCTCGGTGCCGTAGTCGACCTCGGCCGGAGACCAGAAGGCGTTCATCCCCACCGTGATCGCGCCCAGGGCGGAGGCCGCCCAGAAGGTCATGATCCATTCGGCGTTGTTGGCCGACAGCACCGCGACCCGGTCACCCGGGCCCACCCCGTGGTCGGCGCGCAGCGCCTCGGCCAACCGCGCCACCCGGCGCAGATGCTCGGTGTAGGTCAGCCGCAGGTCCCCGCACACCAGGTATTCGGCCTCGCCGTGCCGGGCCGAGGCGGCGAGCACCTCGCGCAGCGAGCGCGCCCGGTCGGCGAACACCGGCAGCCGATGGCCGCGCACGTCCTCGATCTGCACGGGCATCGGACCACCGGGCCCAGTCACCTGGGCGAAGGCCTCCTGCTTGGTCGTGGCCACCATCGCTGTGCGTTCCTCCTGTGCAGAAAAGAATGTGTCGGCCGGCCGTGTGCGGCGCGGCCGGGTCAGGCGAAGGCGAGGTGCCCGCCGGTGATCACCGGTCCGGTGGGGCCGGTCAGCTCCACCGCGTGCCCGTCGCCGCCGCGCCAGGCCGAGAGCTCGAGCGTATCGCCGGGGAAGACCGGGGCGGCGAAGCGGCCCGCGAGCGCGGTCAGGTCGGCCGGGTGGGCGCCGAGCTTTGCGGCCAGCGGCAGCGTGGCCGCGGCCATGGTGCACAGCCCGTGCATGATCGGCCGGGGCTGGCCGATCGCGGCCGCCGCCTCGGGGTCGATGTGGATGTGGTGGCGGTCCCCGGTGAGCCGGTAGAGCACCGCCTGGGTGGAAAACGTCGGGACCTCGGCGGTCAGATCGGGCGCCCCCTCCGGGCCGGGCTCACGGCCCGGGCCGCGTTCGCCGCCGAAGCCGCCGGAGCCGGGCCCGAAGATCGACCAGGTGGCCACGAAGTAGTCCGATTCGACGTCGATGTCGAACACCGCCGCCGAACCCTTGTCCCACACGTTCGCCACTTTCGCGCGCATCGTGACCTCGCCGCTGCGCGGCAACGGGGCGGTGACGGAAAGGCGCTGGGAACCGTGCACCGACAGCCGGGTGTCGAATCCGCCCTGGGAGCCGAGCGCGTCCGGCGCCCACTGGGCCAGGGCCAGCGCGAAGGTGGGCAGCACCCGCAGGCGCTCTTCGAACACCAGGTCCAGATCGCCCGCGCCCGCCCCGACCGCCAGCGCGTAGAGGATCGCGTCGCGCTCGTCGTAGGCCACGGTGCGCGTGCCCAGGTCCACCCCGGCCCACTGGCCGGCCGGACGCGGATCGAGTGCAGGGTGAGTCGCCATGCCGGGCAGGGTAATGCGCCGCGGCCTCGCGAGCCTGCCGGATTCTCGGTGACCGGAAGCGTGCGGCCGTCGACACGGAATAGATATCGATATATCGTTGCTATATCGGATGACGGTGACACGGTGTCACCGCAGAACCCTTCTTCAAGGAGACGGACATGTACGAAGCACAGGAATTCTCCGGATACGGCCGCGGTGGGCGCGGACGCGGCGGCCGAGGCCGCGGGGCGGGACGGCACGGCGGCTTCGGCCCCGGCGGTTTCGGCCCCGGCCACGAGCCCGGCTTCGGCCCCGGCGGCTGGGGCCCGGGCGGGCACGGCGGGCCGGGCGCAGGTTTCGGCCCCGGCGGCGGGCTCGGGCGCGGACGCGGCGGCCGAGGTCGCGGACGGGCCCGGCGCGGTCAGATCCGCGCTGCGGTGCTGGCCCTGCTGGCCGAGGAGCCGATGCACGGCTATCAGCTCATGCGCGCGATCGGTGAGCGCACCGACGGCGCGTGGGAGCCGAGCCCGGGCGCGATCTATCCCACGATCGCCCAGCTCGAGGACGAGGGCCTGGTCACCGTCGAGGTCGAAGGCGGCCGCAAGCTCGCCACCTTGACCGACGAGGGCCGGGTCGCGGCGAAGGCCGCCGCCGACCACGATCCCTTCGCCGCGATGGGCCCGCGCGGGGCGCACCGCGGCCTGCGGGCGGCGGCGGTGGAGGCCGGTGAGGCCGCCCGGACCGTGGCGCGCTCGGGTTCGGATGCGCAGATCCAGGCGGCCACCGAGATCCTCACCGAGGCGCGGCGCCGGCTCTACCTGCTACTGGCCGAGGCCGATGCGGCCGGCGCCGGCGAGACGCCGGACGAGGCTCCGGGTCAGTCGGCCGACTGACCGACCGGCAGTCCCGCCTCGAGCAGGTCGATCGCGGCGAGCACGCGGTCGCGCACGGTCCCGTCGGTGAGCCCGGCGGGATCGTCGTCGGCGAGCCGGAAGACGATCCCGCCCACCGCGGCGATGAACACCTGCAGGCCGGGGTCGGCCACCGGCACCGCGAGGTAGTCGGCGACGAACTCGGTCGCCTCGGCGATGGCCTCCTCCTTGGCCGACTGGTGCGCGTCGCGCAGCGCCGGTTCTTCGATCAGCAGGCGCAGCCGCTGCGGATCGGCGGCCCAGGGATCGGCCGCGGCCAGGTCGTACATCCGCACGATGATCTGCCGGATGAGTGCGAACCGGTCCAGCCCCGGCGGGATCGCGGCGAGCTCGCGCACGATCACCTCGTCCAGGTCGTCGGAGATCACCATCTGCTCTTTGGTCTGGAAGTACCGGAAGAACGTGGTGTGCGAGACCTCGGCGGCCCGGGCGATCTGGTCGACGGTGGTGCGGTCGTAGCCCTGCTCGGAGAACAGCCGCATCGCCGCGGCCCGGAGCCGGGCCCGGGTGCGCTGCTTGCGCAGCTCCCGCAGGCCCGGCTCCGGTGCGTGGCCGGTGGTCATCGGCCCGCGCCCACCGTGACCGGCGCGCCGCCCTCGCCGTCTCCGCCGGCCGGGGCCTCGGTCTCGATGCCCCGGTCCTGGATGGCCGCGCCCTCCACGTCGAGGTTGAGCACGATCTTGTCCAGCCACCTCGGCAGGCCCCAGGCCTTGTCGCCGAGCAGCGAGAGCACCGCCGGGACCACCATCATCCGGATGATGAAGGCGTCGAAGGCGACCGCGATCGCGAGCGCGAAACCGATCATCTTCGCCGTGGTGTCCGGCGAGAGCAGGAAGGCCGCGAACACCGAGATCATGATCACCGCCGCCGAGACCACCACGCGCGAGCCGTGCTTGAAGCCGGAGACGATCGCGTCCTTGGCGCTGGCCCCGTGCACGAACTCCTCGCGCATCCGCGAGACCAGGAACACCTGGTAGTCCATGGCCAGCCCGAAGACCAGCCCGATCAGGAAGATCGGCAGGAAGGACAGGATCGGCTGGGTGTGTTCGATGATCCCGAGTGCGCCCTCCTGGAAGATCAGCACCGTGATGCCGAAGGTCGCGGCGACGGAGAACACGAAGCCGAGCGTGCCCACCAGCGGCACCCAGATCGAGCGGAACACCCCGATCATGATCAGGAAGGCCAGGCCGACCACCACGATCAGGTAGGGCACGAGCGCATCGGCGAGCTTGGCCGACAGGTCCGACATGATCGCGGTCTGCCCGCCCACGTGCAGTTCGGCGCCCTGGGCCTCGATCTGCGGGGAGATGTCGCGGATCTGCTCCATCAGGTCGTGGGTCTCGTCCGAGGTCGGCGAGGACATCGGAGTGACCATCACCAGCGCGGAGTCGGCGCCGACGTTCGGGCCGCCCTCGCCCTCGCCGTTGCCGGTCCACAGCGCGCCCTGTCCCGCCGGCGAGGGGATGATCGCGGCGACGTTGTCCAGCCCGGCGATCTGCTCGACCGCCAGATCGGCCGCACCGGCGATGTCACCGTCGTCGGTGTGCAGCACGGCGAACAGCGGGCCGTTGACGCCCTCGCCGAAGCCGCGCGCCTGCAGCTCCATCCCGGCGGCCTCGTCGTCGGACTCCATGGCCAGGCCGAGCTTGATGCCGCCGGCCGGGATCGCGGCCAGGGCGAGCACGAGCAGGCCGATAATGATGAACGGCCAGGGCTTGCCGACCACCAGCCGACCGAAGCGCTCACCGTTGGTCACCCCCGGCACCGACGGGTCGCCGTGCTTGATGAAGGA
This sequence comes from Actinomycetes bacterium, assembly GCA_021793835.1. Classification (GTDB taxonomy): domain Bacteria; phylum Actinomycetota; class Actinomycetes; order Mycobacteriales; family Mycobacteriaceae; genus Tomitella. Next base: position 14,008 of record JAJYRZ010000060.1, read on the forward strand.
GAACTTCGGCCGGAAGGCGATGTTCCCGAACGCGCCCAGCAGCGCCGGGATCAGCGTGATGGAGGTCAGCACGGCGACGAACACGGCCGCACCGGCACCGAAGCCCATCTGGCTGATCATCGGGATGCCGATCACCGACAGGGCCAGCACCGCGATGATCACGGTCGACCCGGCGAACACCACGGCCGAACCGGCGGTGCCCACCGCGCGTCCGGCGGCCGACGGCAGGTCGCCGCCGCGGTGCCGTTCGGCGCGGTAGCGCGAGACGATGAACAGCGCGTAGTCGATCGACAGGGCGATGCCGATCATCGAGATGATCGGGGTAGCCACGTCGTTGATGTCGAAGAACTCGGCCGACAGGGTGAACAGCATGATCGTCAGGCCCACGCCCAGCAGGCCGGTGATCAGCGGGATGAACGAGGCCACCAGCGCACCGAAGGCCACGATCATCACCACGAAGGCGACCGCGAAACCGATCAGCTCGGCCGCCCCGCCCATCTCCATCGCCTGCATCAGCCCGCCGGTCGCCTCGACCTGCAGGCCGTCGCCGCGGTACTCGGCCATGATGTCGGTCAGCTGCGCCTTGTCGTCGGCGGTGACGTCGATGCGCTCGATGTCCTGCGCGACCTGGATCATCCCCACGCGCCCGTCGTCGCCGAGCACCATCGGCGCAGCCTCGGGGTCGGCCTCGGCGACCGCGACCGGGTTGACGATCTCCTCGGGAGCGAGGACCTCGGGCAGGCCGGCCAGGTCGGCGACCAGCGCGTCGATCCGGTCGGTGTGCGCGGCCAGCCCGTCGTCGGCGGCGATGAGCACCGAGGTGGTGGCCTTCTCCTCCGAGTCCATCACCGCCGGGAAGTACTCGGTCATCTGATCGGTGGCCACCCCGGCATCGGTGCCGGGCAGGGCGAAGTCCTTGGCGAAGGTCGGCTGCACCGTCGCGACCAGGGCCATTGAGACGGCCAGCAGTGCCACCCATGCGGCGATGACCCACCATTTGAACCGGAAACAGAATCTGCCGATGCTGTAGAGCACTGAGGACATGGGCTGCGGGGCCTTCCGATCGGGGTGAGACATTCACGTTAGTTGCTACCAGTTGTTAGTCGCTAACATCAACGTGCGGTGGGCGAGATCACCGCCGGCGACCGGCGGCTTTTCCGTGAACAGTCACCGGTAAAAACAGTGCCGCGCAGGTCGGCGGCGGACGGCCCTG
>JAJYRZ010000257.1 GCA_021793835.1 Actinomycetes bacterium
GCCCGTAGCGGATGATCCCGATCACCACCACCAGCGCGACGACGGTGAGCACCCAGGTCATCCCGGTGGCCATGGAGAAGGCCGCCCCGGGGTTGCGCACCAGCAGGAACCTGCCCCAGTCCCCCAACCAGGGCACCGGCTCACCCGGGGTCATCACCGCGACCACGGTGATCTTGCTGACCAGGTCGAGCAGCAGCGCCACCACCGCGGCCACCACCAGGACCGGCCAGGCCCGTCGCCGTGCGATGCCCGCGGCATCCGATCCCGTCATCTCGTCCACCCGACCATCATCACCCATCACCGATTCCCGTCGGCAGTCGCGGCGTCCCGCCCGCCTATATCGGGGCCGGACACAGGTCGTGGGGCCGGCCGCCCCTCGGCGACCGGCCCCACGACCCGTCCACTGTCTTCATCCCCCCGCACCGCGGCTGTCTCGCCGGGCGGCCGGGCCGCTCGCCGTCAGGCCAGGCAGGAGTCCGACGGGATCTCCAGCAGTGCGGCCAGGCCGCAGACGCTGTCCTTGCCCAGCTTCCAGTCGTCGCCGTCGGCCACGATGACCACGTCGCCGGCGTTGACGGCACCGTCCATCGTCACCTCGAACGGCACGCTGATGACCTCGGTGCCGGTCTCCAGGATCGGGCCGGTGACCACGATGTCCTCGATCAGCCCGTCGGCGCGCGCCTGGTCGGCGGCCTCGCTGAGCGCCTGGATCAGTTCCGGATCGTTCTCGAGCCCCTGGACCATCAGGGCCTTCTCCTCGGCCGGCACGCCCGGGTCGAGCGCCATCTGCAGCTGCTCGTTGAGCTCCTCGACGGTCGGCACCGGGGGCAGGCCCGACTCGTCCTCGACGGTCTCGGTCTCGTCGATCACGGTCTCTTCGACCGCGGTCGTCGGCGTTGCGGTGTCGTCGTCGCTGGAGCTGCAGGCGGTCAGTGCCAGGCCCGCGGCCAGTGCGGCCGCGACGATCGTCGGTGCGCGGAACTTCATGCGTGATCCCCATCCGGTCGGGTCGTTGGGTCCCGGCACGGCGCCGGGACCGAGGTGTCAAGAAAACGCCCGCCCCGACCGAGGCCGGTCAGGCGTGCGCGGTCCACTATGCCAGCCCGGCGGCCGGGTCCGCAGGCTTGGTGGGGCCGAGATCACCCGGCTCGGGCCCCCAGTCCAGGCTCGCCAGCGGGTCGGCCGGGCGCAACTGCGGATCGCCCGAGGCGAAGGTGCGGGCCGGTCCCGGCCCGGTGGTGCGGGTCTCGAAGCGCACGGTGACCACCCCGTGCCCGGCGCCCTGCACCCAGCCGTGGCCGTGCACCGAGTGCACCACGTCCGCCCCGGCGCTCGGGGTCCAGTCGTCGCTGTGGCCACCGACCGGATATCGGGCGCGCTGCCCGGCCTCGGCGGGCATCGCACCGGCCGCGGCCGCATCGTCGTCGCCGTCCCCGACGTCTTCCACGGCCTCGGCGTCGTCGGAGGCGTGGTCGAACACGTCCGCATCGGTCTCGGCCCCGGCGATGGAGGCGGGCGAGAGTCGGGCGGCGGTGAGGTCCAGATCGGGGAACAGCACGGTCTGGCGCTGCTCGGACAGCCCCGAATAGCCGACTCCGACCAGCCGGATCGGGCCCACCTGGGCGGGGTCGACCGCGACCTTGTGTGCGGCCGCGGTGAGCACGGTCAGATCGGCGGTGGCGTACGGCAGGGTCGTCGAGCGGGTGAGCACCGCCATGTCGGCCTTGCGGAACTTGGCGACCACCGTGCGGGCGGCGCGCCCGTCGCGCAGCAGGCGGCGGTGGGCGGAGGCCGCGGTCTCGGCCAGCGCGCTTTTGATCTGTCCCCGGGTGAGCAGGTCGTGGGCGAAGGTGGTCTCCGAACTGACCTGTTTGGCCTCCGCGCGTTCGGCCACCGGACGGTCGTCGACCCCGCGGGCCAGCGCCCACAGCTGCGCGCCCACGGCCGTGCCCAGCAGCGAGGTCACCTCGGTGCGGTCCAGGGCGGCCAGATCGGCGATCGTCTCCACCCCGATCGCGATCAGCCGCTGCTCGGTCACCGGGCCCACCCCCCACAGCCGGCGCACCGGCAGCGGGGCGATCTCGATCGGTTCCTGGGCCCGGGTGATCACCCGCTGCCCGGCCGGTTTGGCCAGGTCCGAGGCGATCTTGGCGACCTGTTTACCCGATCCCGCCCCCACCGAGGCCTCCAGGCCGGTGCGCTCTCGCACATGGTCGCGCAACCGGGTGCAGAACGCGGCCACCCGATCGGGCCCGGCCCCGATCAACTCGTCGGGTTCGCCGAAGGCCTCGTCGAGCGAGAGCTGTTCGAGCACCGGCAGCATCTCGCGCAGCGCGGCGAACACCCGGGCACTGGCCGCGGAGTACACGGCCCCGCGCGCCGGCACGATCACCGCCCGCACCCCGACCAGGCGGCGGGCCTGATGCATCGGCATCGCCGAGCGGGCCCCGTAGTGGCGCGCCTCGTAGCTGGCTCCTGCCACCACCCCGCGCGCCCCGGCCCCGCCGACCAGGACGGGCCGGCCGCGCAGAGTGGGCCGGGTCAGCTGCTCCACCGAGGCGAAGAACGAGTCCATGTCCAGATGCAGCACCCACCGCTGGGGCGCCGCCCCGGACGGTGCGGGTGCGGTCACGCCACCGATTATCTCCCCCGCGCCGTAGCCGGGTCGGTCCCGGCCGCCGCCTGCGCGTCGATCTCGCGCCACCAGTCGATGGTCGCGGCCGCTCCGCGCGTGATTGGGAGATCGG
>JAJYRZ010000061.1 GCA_021793835.1 Actinomycetes bacterium
GTCTCGCCGCCGACCTCGAAGTCTCGTGCGGACACCTGAAGGTCTACCCTTGCCAGTGATGTTCACACCATCGAACAGCAGGTGACGGAGGATTCCAGCGCCCCGATTCTCCGGTCCGGGCCAGGTGAGTGCGGCACGCACCTACGAGGCCCCGCCCCGGGGTCCACGGCATATGACCAAGGAGTCTTACGTGAAGAAGACCATCATCGTCGTCTTCGGCGCGGCCGGGCTCGTGCTGGCCGCCGCGTGCGGGTCCAGCGATACCGGCAGCGACCAGACCGCCGACGTCGAGGACGTCGAGATCCTCGAGGAGTCTGAGGTCGGCGCACCGGATCTGCCCACCGATGACGACGGTGACATCGACCTGGACGCCTCGGACGAGCAGTTCGCCGCCGACACCGCGGTGTCCGAGGATCTGACCGAGGTCATGGACCGGGTCGGGGTGCCGGCCTCCGGGCAGGTGACGATCAACATGTGGACACCCACCGCCTGCCAGATGGCCGAATCACAGGGTGTCAGCGACAGCGAGGCCGCCGGCCACATGGTCACCGACCTCGAAGGCCAGGTCGAGCTGACCGCCGAGCAGGCCGAGGAGATCTGGCAGGTCGCCAAGACCACCTGCTGAGCGGTTCCGTGGCGTCCCGCCGGTCCGCACATGATCGGCGGGACGGTTGCGGCCCAGAGCCTGGGCCACTTCGGGTGGCCGCACAGCAGAACGGTCCTCCCGGATACACCGGAAGGACCGTCTGATCTGCTGTTGTTGCTCCCCCGGCTGGGCTCGAACCAGCAACCTTTCGGTTAACAGCCGAATGCTCTGCCATTGAGCTACAGGGGACTGTCCTGCGGACCGGCCTCCCGATCCGGTAACAAACTCTAGCCCATCCCGGGGCCGGGATGCCAATCCGGTGGTCGGACCGTCCCCTGTCCCCGCACGTTCCTCTACGCTGGGCTCCGGACGGACGATGTGGGAGGTCGAGCAGAACAGATGATCGGGATCGTGATCGCTGCCGGCGCGGGATACGTGATGGGCACCAAGGCGGGGCGTCGGCGCTACGACCAGATCCGCTCGGCCGCGCAGGCCGTGGCGACCAACCCGGCGACCAAGGCCGCACTGGACACCGGTCGGCGTCGGCTCGCCCAGGCGCTGACACCGGATCAGCACAAGTATCTGCGGGCCGAGCCGATCGACGACACCACCACGATCTACGTCCCCGACGAATCCGAAGGCCGCGGCCGCTGAGCCGAGCGCTTCAGGCGCGCCGTCAGAACGCCTCCCGCTCCCCGATCGCCTGGGTGAGCAGGCCGCGCCGATACTCCTCGAGCGCCACCAGGTCACCGAACAGCGCCCGATACCCCTCCGCGTCCTCGGCCGGGGACATCCGCTGCAGTTTCGATTTCAGGTCGGCGATCTGCCGGCCCACCCACACCTCCTGCAGGCGGGCGAGCACGCCGCCGATGTAGCGCGGCAGATCCGCTTCGGCCACCGACATCGTCTCCACCGCCAGCGCACTGATCAGGGAGCGCAGCAACTCGGCGGTGGCCCGCCCGGCCGTGCCGGAGGCGTCGTCGCCGTCGTGGAAGACGGTCGCGCGTTCGGTGGCCGCCACGGTCACCGCATCGAGCCACTCGGCCCCCTCGAGCCCGGCAGCGGTGCCCCCGGCGGCCTCGACCGCCGCGCGCACGGCGCCGTAGGCCGGGTGGGTGAACGACTCCTCGGGCAGCGAGTCGAACACGGTGCCGGAGATCCCCGGATACTGCAGCACCGCCTTGAGCGCCTCGCGCTGGGGCCACAGGGCCGGATCACGCGGGTGCGGGCGCGGGAACCGCGGTCCGGCCTCGGCGGGCTCGTCACCGCCGTTCTGCGGCGGGGCCAGCCGGGTGGTGGTCACCCGCGGGGCAGCGTTGCGCCCGCGGCGGGCCTCCTGGCGGACCCGGTTGACCACCTGGGCGATGTCGGCCCAGCCGACCCAGTGGTCGGCCAGCCGGGTGGCGTAGGCGTCGCGTAGGGCGCGGTCTTTGATCCGGGCCACGATCGGCACCGCGCGGCGCAGCGCCTCGACCCGGCCCTCCTCGGTGTCCAGATCGATGTCGGCGAGGATCGACAGGATCGCGAACTCGAACATCGGCACCCGGCGGGCAACCAGGTCGCGCACCGCGCCGTCGCCCTGCGCCAGGCGCAGATCGCACGGGTCCATCCCCTCGGGTGCCACGGCCACGAAGGTCTGCGCGGTCACCCGCTGGTCGCCGTCGAAGGCCTTGAGCGCGGCCGCCTGACCGGCGGCGTCGCCGTCGAAGGTGTAGACGATCTCGCCGCGGAAGTGGCTGTCGTCGATCAGCAGTCGCCGGATGGTCGACAGGTGTTCGTCGCCGAAGGCGGTGCCGCAGGAGGCGATCGCGGTGGGCACCCCGGCCAGGTGCATGGCCATCACGTCGGTGTAGCCCTCGACTACCACCGCCTGGTGCTGCTTGGCGATCGCGCGTTTGGCCAGATCGAGCCCGAAGAGCACCTGCGACTTCTTGTACAGCAGCGTCTCGGGGGTGTTGACGTACTTGGCCTGCATCGGGTCGTCGTCGTAGAGCCGGCGGGCCCCGAAACCGATGACGTCTCCGGCCAGATTGCGGATCGGCCACAGCAGTCGGCGGTGGAAGCGGTCCATCGGTCCGCGCCGGCCCTGCCGGGACAGTCCCGCGGCCTCGAGTTCGGAGAACTCGAACCCCTGGGTCAGAAGGTGCTTGGTCAGCTTGTCCCAGCCTGCCGGGGCGTAGCCGCAGCCGAACATCCGCGCGGCCTCCGCATCGAAGTCGCGCTCGGTCAGGTAGTCGCGCGCGGCCTGGGCCTCCTCGCTGCCCAGCTGCGCGGCGTAGAACTCCTGGGCCGCGGCGTTGGCGGCGACCAGTCGGGCCCGGGTGCCCCGGTCGCGCCGGATCGCGGCCCCGCCGCCCTCGTAGTTGATCTGATAGCCGACCTTCTCGGCCATCTGCTCGACCGCCTCGACGAAGCCGATGTGCTCCATCTTCTGCAGGAAGGTGTAGACGTCCCCGCCCTCGCCGCAGCCGAAGCAGTGGAAGTGCCCGTGGTTGGGGCGCACATGGAACGAGGGGGTCTTCTCGTCGTGGAAGGGACACAGGCCCTTCATCGAGTCCGAGCCGGCCCGGCGCAGCGCGACGTAGTCGCCGACGATCTCCTCGATGCGCACACGCTCTCGGATCGCCGCGATATCGCGTTCAGGGATTCTGCCGGACACGTCAGCAGTCTACGGTGGCCGTCGCCGCGCGCCGACCGGCCTCGCGTGCGGGCCGCGCGAGGCCGAGCCGGTTCACAGCTGCATCGACTTGATCTCGGTGAACTCCTCGAGCCCGAAGATCCCGCCCTCGCGGCCGATGCCGGAATGCTTGTAGCCGCCGAAGGGGGCCGCGGCGTTGAACCTCCCGCCGTTGACGTCCACCTGGCCGGTGCGCAGTCGGCGCGCCACCGCCACCGCACGGTCCTGGTCCGCCGACCACACGGCGCCGGAGAGGCCGTAGTCCGAGTCGTTGGCGATCGCGATCGCCTCCTCCTCGTCGTCCGCGCCGAGGATCGACAGCACGGGGCCGAAGACCTCCTCGCGGGCCACGGTCATCTCCGGGCGCACCCCGGTCAGCACGGTGGGGCCGACGAAGTAGCCGCGGTCGTGCTCGGTCTTGCGCCCGTCGAGGGCGATCTTCGCGCCCTCGACCTCGGCGCCGGCGATGTAGTCGATCACCCGGCGCCGCTGGGTGTCGGAGACCAGCGGCCCGAGCATCGTGGCCGGGTCGAGCGGGTCGCCGGGGACGAAGCCCCGCGCCGCCTCCACCGCGAGCTCGGTCACCTCGTCGATCCGGTCTTTGGGCACGATCATCCGAGTCAGCGCCGAGCAGGTCTGCCCGGCGTTCAAGAAGCACTTGCGCACCCCGTCGACCACCGCCGTGTCGAAGTCCGCATCGCCAAGGATCAGGTTGGCCGATTTGCCGCCCAGTTCCAGCGCGACCCGGGTGATGTTGGCCGCCGCAGCCGCCGCGACCTGTTTTCCGGCCCGGGTCGAACCGGTGAAACTGATCATGTCGATGCCGGGATGTTCGGCCAGCGCCTGCCCGACGACCGGTCCGTAGCCGCTGACCAGGTTGACCACACCCGGCGGGATGCCGACCTCGGCGAGCACGTCGATCAGCTCGTAGACCGCCAGCGGGGTGACCTCGGTCGGTTTGATCACCGCCGTGCAGCCGGCCGCGAGCGCCGCACCGATCTTGAGCACCACCTGGTGCACCGGATAGTTCCACGGGGTGATCGCACCGACCACCCCCACCGGTTCGCGTTCGATCTGCGAGTTGCCGATCGTCTGCCCGGTGAACGGATAGGTGCGCGCCAGTTCGGCGAAGGCCGTCAGGTTCTTGGCCGGCATGCCGATCTGGATCGGCCCGGCGAGCTTGACCGGCATCCCGACATCGCGCGCGATGAGCGCGCCGAGCTCGTCGATCCGCGCCCCGAACCTCTCCCCGGCGGCCTGCAGCAGGTCGGCGCGGCGGGCCGGCGCGGTCGCCGCCCATCCGGGCAGCGCGGCCCGCGCGGCCGCGACCGCACGGTCGACATCGGCCGGGGTGCCGGCCGTGACCGCACCGATGCGTTCCTCCCGGGTCGGGTCGATCACCTCGATCGTCTCGGTCGACGCCGAGTCCGTCCACTGCCCGTCGATGAAGATCTGTGTGCGGTCCATGCCGGTCCCCTTCCTTCTGCCTGTGCCCCCGATCCTGCCCGCCGGCGCGTCCCGGCGGGGCCGAGCCGGGCTACCCCCAGGCGGCGTGATCGTCGTGACTGCGACGTTCGAGCCGCTCGAGCTGGCTTTCGGTCAGCGAGGCGATCTGATCGACCACCACCCGGGTGCGTGCGGCGTCGTCGGCCGCGCCCTGCCAGTCCCGGTGCAGCAGCGGGTCGAGCGAGTCCGGTGCGGTCGACCCCATCCATTCGGCCAACCGGTGGATGCGCTGACGCTGTCGTTCCTGCCGGGCCCGGTGTCCGGGGTCGGACATCACGTAACGCAGCGCCACGGTCTTGAGCAGCACCACCTCGGCGGCCGCGAGCTCGGGCACGGTCAGGTCGGCGTCGTAGCGGCGCAGCGGCTCCGGCCCGACCGCATCCCGGGTGCCGACGATCGCGGCGTCGACGAACCGGCCCACCAGTTCACTGGTCAGCCGTTTGAGCGCCACCGCCGCGGTGAGCGTGCCGTCGTAGTCGCCCACCGCGCGCACCACCGGCAAATCGGCCAGGCGGCCGGCGGCCTCGATCAGCGCGTTCTCCTGCGCCCCGAACCGCGCGGCCCCCATCTCGGCCAGGGCGCGCTGCTCTCCCGGCGCGGCCAGCGCGGCCAGCTCGATCCGGCCCGAGACCACCCCGTCCTCGACGTCGTGTACCGAATAGGCGACGTCGTCGGACCAGTCCATCACCTGAGCCTCCAGTGCCCGGCGCCGCTCCGGTGCGCCCTCGCGCACCCACGCGAGCACGTGCGCGTCGTCGTCGTAGGCACCGAACTTCGCGCCCGGCGCCGGCCGGGTCCACGGATACTTCGTCGCCGCATCCAGAGATGCGCGGGTCAGGTTCAGTCCCAGGCTGCGCCCGTCGTCGCCCACGACCTTCGGCTCGAGCCGGGTCAGGATGCGCAGGGTCTGGGCGTTGCCTTCGAAGCCGCCGCAGTCGGCCGCGACCTCGTCGAGGGCGCGTTCGCCGTTGTGCCCGTAGGGCGGGTGTCCGATGTCGTGCGCGAGCCCGGCCAGATCCACCAGGTCCGGATCGCAGCCCAGCCCCGAGGCGATGCCGCGGCCGATCTGGGCGACCTCGATCGAGTGGGTCAGCCGGGTGCGCGGGGTGTCCGCATCACGCGGGCCGACCACCTGGGTCTTGTCGGCCAGCCGTCGCAGCGCCGCACAGTGCAGCACCCGGGCGCGGTCCCGATCGAAAGCGCTGCGATGGGTGATGCCCGGTGCCGGGACCACCAGCCCGGAACTCTTGGCACCCTCGGCGCCGATCCGCGCCAGATCGTCTTCCGTGTACTGCGCGAGATGACCGAACTGCTGGGCACTCACTGGTGCACCACCTCCGGAAAGTCCGCCGAGTGATGACTGATCTGATACCACAGCAGCGCCCCGGTCTCGCGGACGATGCCGGTCAGCTGGGATTCACGGGTGTAGACGGCCGGACCGGTGCGCGTCGGCGCGGTCCAGGCCTGCAGTCCGGCGTCGCGGGCCATGGTGCGCGTGCGCAGCGAATGCCACGGATCCGAGGCGATGACCACCGAGTACATACCGCGCCGCTCGAGTTCGCCGGCGACCTGGTCGACCGACTGCAGGGTGTTCGCCCCGGCGGAGACCGCGATGATCGCATCGGCCGGCACGCCGCGTTCGATCAGATAGTCCCGGCCCGCCTCGGCCTCGGTGAACACGTCCCCGACCTGTTTGCCGCCGACGGTGACCACATAGGGGGCCACGCCCTGCTCGTACAGGTCGGCGCCGCGGTCCAGGCGGGCGCGGAACACCTCCGATGGCACCCCGTTGTATTGGGCGGCGCCGAGCACCAGCACCGCACCGGCCGGGGAGAAGTCGTCGATCCGGGCGACCTGCCACACCCGCACGGCAGCACCGATGACCAGCACGATCGCCAGCACCACGGTGCCGATCACCGTGCGCACGACCCACCGACGCACTCCCGCGGCCAGGCCCGCTCGCGTATCCATCACCGCCAGTCTGCCAGGAGCGCTTCGGTCACCGGCGTGCACCGGCGCGCCTCGGCGCAGTAGATTCACGGCCATGACCGTCTCTGCACCTCGGCGGATCGGCCGCGGCCTGTGCGCCGTGGCGGCGGCCGCCGCGTTGTCCGTGGTCGCGCCGAGCTCCGTCGACGCGCAGGCACCGCTGTTCCTGCCCGAGCAGGTCGCCGATCTCAACGGCACGCTCGCAGGCGCCGCCCCGGCGATGACCGAGGCGATCGCCGAACTGGATGACGAGCACGGGATCGATCTGTGGGTCGCGGCCGTGGACGACTTCGACGGGCTGTCGGGCCGCGACTGGGCCGCCCGCACCGCACAGCTGAGCGACCTGGGCCCGAAGCAGATGCTGCTGGCCGTGGCCACCGCGGACCGCAACGTCTACCTCTACGTCGACAACACCTCCGAGCTGACCGACAAACAGGTCGAGACGGTGCTCGACCGGATCCAGCCGCTGCTGGCCGCCGGCCGGTTCGACGCCGCGGTCGAGACCGCCGCCGAGACCATCAACTCCGAACTCGACGGGGACCGGACCGGGATCTGGATCGTGCTCGGCCTGCTGCTGGCCGGGATCGGCGGGGCGATCGTGATCACCACGGTGCGCTCGCGACGCCGCCGCGCCGCCGAACTCGCCGGGGCCGCCCAGGTCGACCCGACCGATGCGGCCGCGGTCGCTCGGCTGAGCACCCCGGTGCTCGAGAGCTGGTCGGAGGACCTGCTGGTCGAGGCCGACAACCTGGTGCGCGCCAGCGACCAGGAGCTCACCGCCGCCGAGGCCGAGTTCGACCCCGATTCGCTCGCCTCGTTCCGCACCGCGCTGTCGGCCGCGCAGACCGCGGTGGCGCAGGCCTTCCGCACCCGCCGCGAACTCGACAGCGGGGCGCCGGGGGTGCACAACCGCCGCGAGACGCTCACCACGCTGATCGCCAGGATCGGGGCGGCGCGCGCACAGCTGGAGACCCGGGCCGAGGAGTTCTCGGCCCTGCGCGACCTGGTGGTCCAGGCTCCCGAACACATCACCGCGCTGACCCGGCAGATGGTCGAGATCAGCGCACGCCTGCCCGACGGGCGCGCCCGACTCGAGGAGCTCGGCCGTCAGTACGCCGCCCAGGCGCTCGGTTCGGTGGCCGACAACGTGGACATGGCCGAGCAGCGTATCGAGCTGGCCGACGAGGCGCTCGACGCCGCGCGCGCGGTCCTCGCCCCCGGCGGCGGCGATCAGTCCGCGGTGGTCGATCCGATCCGCACCGCCGAGGCGGCACTGGAGCAGGCCGCGCAGCTGCTCGACGCGGTCGATCGGGTGCGCTCGGACATCCGCCGGGCGATCGCCGATCTGCCCGACACCGTCGCCGACGCCGAGGAAGGGCTGGCCGACGCCGACCGGTGGGCGGCCTCCGGTCAGGTCGTCGACCCGGCCCGGCGTTCCGCGCTGGACTCGGCCCGCACGGCGGTCTCAGATGCGCTCAAGCTCGCCGAGCGCGAGGGCGAGACCGATCCGCTCGGCAGCTATCTGGCGGTGTTCGACGCCGACGCCCGGCTCGACGAACTGCGCGCGCAGATCTCCGAGCGGGTGGCCGAACGCAAACGCAAGCGCGACCTGCTCGCCCAGTCGCTCACCGCCGCCGAGGCCCGGGTGTCGGCGGCCGCCGACTTCATCGCCACCCGGCGCGGCGGGATCGGCTCGCAGGCCCGGGTGCGGCTGTCGGAGGCCGAGCGGCACCTGGCGCAGGCGCGCGAGCAGTCCGGCACCGATCACTCTGCGGCCCTGGACGCCGCGCGCACGGCCGGGGCGCTGGCCGATCAGGCCCTGCAGCTCGCCCAGTCGGACGTGTACCAGTGGCAGTCTCGCAGTCACTACGGCGGCTACGGCTACGGCTACGGGCGCCGCCCGGCCGGCGGCGGCCAGATCGCCGGTGCGGTGCTCGGCGGCATCCTCCTCGATTCGATCCTGCGCGGCGGCGGGGGCGGCCGCTACCGCTCCGGCGGCTTCGGCGGCGGATTCGGCGGGCCACGCGGTGGTGGCGGCGGTGGTGGCGGCTTCGGCGGGGGCGGCCGCGGCGGCGGGCGGCGTTTCTAAACCCGGTGACCGATCCTGCACGCCCCGACGACGGGCCCGGCGCCGCGCTGCGCGACACCCTCGTGGTCGGTTTCGGCCTGTTCCCCCTGGGCCTGGCCTTCGGGCTGCTGCTGACCCAGTCGGGCTTCGCCTGGTGGTGGGCGCCGCTGTTCTCCCTGCTGATCTACGCCGGTTCCCTGGAGTTCTTGGCCATCGGCCTGCTGCTGGCGCTCACCCCGCTGGCCCAGTTGGCGGTGACCACGCTGATGGTCAACTCCCGGCACGTGTTCTACGCCCTGTCGTTCCCGCTGCACCGGGTGCGCGGGCCGTGGGCGAAGACCTATGCGATGTACGCGCTGACCGACGAGGTGTACGCGGTGACCGCGGCCAAGGACCCGGAGGAGCTGACCGGGCGGCGCATCCTGTGGATCCAGGTGCTGTGCCAGCTGTACTGGGTCGGCGGCGGTGTGGTCGGCGCCCTGGCCGGGGCGGCCCTGCCGGGCCGACTGCCCGGGGTGGAGTTCGCACTCACCGCCCTGTTCGCGGTGCTGGCGATCGACGCGATCCGGCAGCGCCGCGACGTGCCCACCCCGGTGCTGGCCCTGGTGTGTGCGCTCATCGGTCTGCTGGTGGTGCCCGACCAGATGCTCATGGTGGCCATGCCGGCACTCGTCGCGGCGCTGATCGTGCGGTATCTGCTGCGCCGCCGGCGCCTCGGCGGCGCGACACCGGCCACCGGGGCTGCGCAGTGACCGCCGCGCCGTCCACCGGCTATCTGCTGGCCGCGCTCGCGGTGATCTTCGCGGTCACCTTCGCCCTGCGTGCCCTGCCGTTCGCCTTCCTGGCCCCGCTGCGCGGTTCGGAGCTGCTCAAATACCTCGGCGCGCATATGCCGGCCGGGCTGATGGTGATCCTGACCGTCTACGCGCTCACCGGTCTGGAATCAGGGGCCGGGGCGATCGCCGCGGCAGGGATCGCGCTGGCGGCCACGATCGGGGTGCACCTGTGGCGGTCCCAGCCGCTGCTGTCGATCATCGGCGGCACCGTGCTGTATTCGGTGCTGCTGACCGTGCTCGCCTGACAGGCCCACTCCGGTCCGCAGGTGGCTGTGTCGACCCCGGGGCGCAAGGGCCGCACATGCGCGCACCGCCCGTCCGCCGTCCCCCGCGACCCGCCGGCCGTGTCCGCCCGGCGGATCGGTGCCCTCCGGCGGCTGACGCTGCCGGGGTCGGCGCGGCTGCGCTCGGTGCGGATCACCGTGCCGGGTCGGCGCCGCGCAATGCCGCGCACCACTGGACGCAGGTGCTCTCCTACCGGCCCGGGCATCGGATGGTGTCGGAGCCCGGCCGGGGCGGCGACTTCCCCATCTTCCATCTGACCCGGTCGACCGACCCCGCACCCGCACAGCACACCGCCCCGCCTTGCCGGTCGAATACCGGGAAGACGGGGCGGTAGGACGTGCAGGGCCGGGCCCGCGCGGGGCCGGCAGATCCGGTCTAGCTGCCGATCAGGCGCTGGGCCAGGTAGGCCTCGACCTGGTCGATGGCCACGCGCTCCTGGGCCATGGTGTCGCGCTCGCGCACGGTCACGGCCTGGTCCTCGAGGGTGTCGAAGTCCACGGTGATGCAGAACGGGGTGCCGATCTCGTCCTGGCGACGGTAGCGCCGCCCGATCGCGCCGGCGTCGTCGAACTCGACGTTCCAGTTCTTGCGCAGCTGCGCGGCCAGATCCTTGGCCTTCGGCGACAGGTCGGCGTTGCGACTCAGCGGCAGCACCGCGGCCTTGACCGGGGCCAGGCGGCGGTCCAGGCGCAGCACGGTGCGCTTGTCCACCCCGCCCTTGGCGTTGGGCGCCTCGTCCTCGGTGTAGGCCTCGACCAGGAAGGCCATCACCGAACGGCCCAGGCCCGCCGCCGGTTCGATGACGTACGGGACGTACCGCTCATCGGTGGCCTGGTCGTAGTACGACAGATCCACCCCCGAGTGCTCGGTGTGGGTCTTCAGGTCGTAGTCGGTGCGGTTGGCGATGCCCTCGAGCTCACCCCACTCGTTGCCGGCGAACTGGTAGCGGTACTCGATGTCGATGGTCGACTTCGAGTAGTGCGAGCGCTTCTCCGCCGGGTGCTCGAACAGCCGCAGGTTGTCGCGGTCAATGCCCAGGTCGGTGTACCAGGCCAGCCGCTCGTCGATCCAGTACTGGTGCCACTCCTCGTCCTCGCCCGGCTTGACGAAGAACTCCATCTCCATCTGCTCGAACTCACGGGTGCGGAAGATGAAGTTGCCCGGGGTGATCTCGTTGCGGAAGCTCTTGCCGATCTGGCCGATGCCGAACGGCGGCTTCTTGCGCGCGGTCTTGACCACGTTGTCGAAGTTCAAGAAGATGCCCTGCGCGGTCTCCGGGCGCAGGTAGTGCAGGCCCTCCTCAGTCTCGATCGGGCCGAGGTAGGTCTTGAGCATCATGTTGAAGTCGCGCGGCTCGGTCCAGCGGCCCTTGGTGCCGCAGTCCGGGCAGCCGAGCACGTCCATGGCGACCGTGTCCGGATCCTCGATGCCGTTCTTGTCCGCGTAGGCCTCCTGCAGGTGGTCCTGACGGTGGCGCTTGTGGCAGTTCAGGCACTCGACCAGCGGGTCGTTGAACACCGCCAGGTGCCCCGAGGCCACCCACACCTCGCGCGGCAGGATCACCGAAGAGTCCAGCCCGACGGTGTCGTCGCGACCGGTGATCATCGAGCGCCACCACTGCCGCTTGATGTTCTCCTTCAGTTCCACACCCAGCGGGCCGTAGTCCCACGCCGAGCGGGTACCGCCGTAGATCTCACCGCACGGGAACACCAGACCTCGCCGCTTGGCGAGGTTGACGACGGTATCGATGCGGTTCGATTTTCCTGCCACGGGAGTCACTCCACTTCCGAGCTGCGGGGCGCGGCGGACGAGTGCCGCCGCAAAGGACCGTGCCAGCCTATCCGGTCCGCCCCGGTCCGTGCCCACCGGCCACGAACGGTTGACATGCAGAACTGCGCATATGAAAATGATTCCTATCTAGCGGTGGGCGGTCGACCCGCGCTCTCCGCCCCCTCGATTCGCGTCGGCGCCGCCCGCGCCAGGAAGGTCCGCCATGTCCGCCGACCACGGCGCTCCCACCGCTTCGCCGGTACTCGGCGACGGACACTGCCCCGAGTTCCCGCACCCTCCGATCCCGGAACGGCAGGTGCTCGACCGCGCCGGCGAACTGCTGCGGGCGCTCTCGGCGCCGGTGCGCATGGGCATCGTGCTGATGCTGCGCGACCACGACTGCTGCGTACACGAACTCGTCGAATGGCTCGACGCCCCGCAGCCGCTGATCAGTCAGCATCTGCGGGTGCTCAAATCCTGCGGGGTGGTCGACGGCACCCGGGTCGGCCGCGAGGTGCGCTACCGGCTGGTCGACCCGCAGGTGTGCGGGATCGTCACCGCGGCCACCCTGCACGGCGCCGCCACGGACGAAGCGGGCCGACCGTGAACGCCCGGAGCGGCAAGGTCGGCGTGCGCTCGACCCGCCAGCGCAGCGCACTGATCGCGCTGCTCGACCGCACCCCGGAGTTCCGCACCGCGCAGGATCTGCACGACGAGCTGCGCCGCGAGGGCGAGACGATCGGGCTGACCACCGTCTACCGCACCCTGCAGACGCTCACCGACGCCGGCGCGGTCGACGTGCTGCGCACCGACACCGGCGAGGCGATCTACCGGCGCTGCTCGACCGACCATCACCACCACCTGGTGTGCCGCCGCTGCGGCTACACCGTCGAGGTCGACGGGCCCGAGGTCGAGCGCTGGGCGCGCACCACCGCGGCCGAGAACGGGTTCACCGACACCAGCCACTCGGTGGAGGTCTTCGGTCTGTGCGCGGAGTGCTCGGCATGACCGTCACCCGCTCGATCCTGCTGTTCGTGCTGGCCGCCCTGCTCGAGATCGGCGGGGCCTGGCTGATCTGGCAGGGGGTGCGCGAACACCGCGGACTGCTGCTCGCCGGGGCGGGCGTGCTCGCCCTGGGCGCCTACGGTTTCGTCGCCGCCGCGCAGCCGGCCTCCGATTTCGGCCGGGTGCTGGCCGCCTACGGCGGGGTGTTCGTCGCCGGTTCGCTGGCCTGGGCGATGGTCGTCGACGGTTTCCGGCCCGACCGGTGGGACGTGACCGGCGCGGTGCTGTGTCTGGTCGGGGTCGCGGTGATCATGTACGGCCCGCGCTGACCGCTCCCCGGCTCCGCCGGCCACCGCTTCCGCCGCGGCCCCGTGATCACCTGCGCCCGCAGACGGTCAGTGCGGCCGGTGGGCCAGCACCCGGAAGACCACGCCGCCCACCCCGCGGCGTTCGACCTTGTCGACCACCAGTCCGGCCCGGCGCACATACGGCACCGGGTCGCGCAGCAGATGGTCGTGCGCCCAGCGCTGGAAGGCCGGATCGACCCGGGCCATCGCCCCGGTCAGCCACCGGCGCGTGGACGGGCCGTGTTCGACCAGCACCATCCGCCCGCCCGGACGCAGCACCCGGGCCGACTCGTCGGCGGCGGCCTGCGGATCGGGGATGGTGCAGAAGGTCAGCGTGGAGACCACGGTGTCGACGTGAGAGCCGGGCAGGTCGAGACGTTGGACGTCGCCGACCTGTAGATCGGTCCGGCCCGCCGTCCCCAGGTCCCGGGCACGCGCCCGGGCCCGGGCGATCATCTGCCCCGACAGGTCCAGGCCGATCACCTCGGCCACGGCCGCTCCGTAGTGCGGCAGGTTCAGCCCCGTCCCGACCCCGAGTTCGAGCACCCGCCCGCGGGCCCGGGCGCCCACCCAACCGCGGTGCCGGCCGAAGGCCAGTCGTTCGATCACACCGATCATCCGGTCGTAATGCGGGGCCAGATGGTCGAAGCCGTGGACGATGGCCTGTTCGGCACTGATCCGGGCGTCGGGTACGCGGCCGCCGGGCGTCGGCGCGGTCACCGGTCCGGCCCGTCGGTCAGTGCGGTGCGTGCGTCGCCGGCGCCGCCGAGCATCAGGGTCAGCAGCACGGTCAGCGCATCCGGGGTCAGTCCGCTCCACGGGAAGGTGTAGGCGAGCAGGACATCACAGTCCGTGCCGCGCTCGACCAGCCGCAGCGTGCCGAACATGATCTGCTGCTGGATCTGCTCCGCCCGGGCGCGCACCGGACCGGCCGGCAGATCCCAGGCCAGCACACACGAGACCGTCGCCAGGTCCAGGCCGGGCGCGAGTGTCACCGCGTGCACCGCCCCGGTCAGCGGCCCGAATCGGAAGGCCAGCGCCCCGTCTTCTTCCCGGGCGACCGCACCGATCCCCGGCACCGCGGCCAGTGCCGCGGCCAGGTCGCCGGTCTCGGCCGGGCTCACTTGACCCCGCCGAACCGTCGGTCGCGCCGGGCGTACTCCACGCACGCCGCCCACAGGTCGCGCCGGTCGAAGTCGGGGAACAGGGTGTCCTGGAAGACCAGTTCCGCATAGGCCGACTGCCACGGCAGGAAGTTCGAGGTGCGCTGCTCGCCCGACGGGCGCAGGAACAGGTCCACATCCGGCATGTCGGGTTCGTCCAGGTAGCGGGCGAAGCGCGCCTCGTCGATCGCCGACGGGTCGAGCCGGCCGGCCGCCACGTCCTCGGCGATCGCGCGCGCCGCATCGGCGATCTCGGCGCGCCCGCCGTAGTTGACGCACATCGTCAGGGTCATCACGTCGTTATCGGCGGTGAGCTCCTCGGCGATCTCGAGTTCTTTGATCACCGACGCCCACAGCCGCGGCCGGCGCCCGGCCCAGCGCACCCGCACCCCCATCTCGTGCATCTCGTCGCGCCGGCGCCG
Source organism: Actinomycetes bacterium (assembly GCA_021793835.1). Lineage (GTDB taxonomy): Bacteria > Actinomycetota > Actinomycetes > Mycobacteriales > Mycobacteriaceae > Tomitella. The sequence goes on from JAJYRZ010000061.1 coordinate 14,655, forward strand.
GATGACGTCCCGGTTGAAGCCCATCAGAAAGCGCACCTCGTCGGGGCTGCGCTTCCAGTTCTCGGTGGAGAAGGCGTAGGCCGACAGGTTCTGCACCCCGAGTTCGATGCAGCCGCAGATGGTGTCCATCAGCACCGCCTCGCCGCGTTCGTGTCCGGCGGTGCGCGGCAGGCCGCGTTCCTGGGCCCAGCGGCCGTTGCCGTCCATCACCAGGGCCACGTGGCGTGGGATCAGTTCGGCGGGCAGCTGCGGCGGGCGGGCGCCGGACGGGTGCGGGTCGGGAGGCCGGACGACGCGGGCGGGTTCAGCCGCCGGTCGCCGGAGTCGTCGTCGCTGGATCACAGGTCCCATCCTGCCCTGCCGGCGCCTCCGGCGCGTCGGCGACCGGGGCCCCGGCCGCCGACAGCCCGCCGACCCGTTCGATCAGCGGCAGGGTGCGCAGCCGCCGTTCCGAC
>JAJYRZ010000258.1 GCA_021793835.1 Actinomycetes bacterium
CGCTGGACCACCAGGGCGCGCCGCCGATCGCGCACCAGGGCCGCGATCGCCGTCCACTGGTCGGGCCGCAGCCGGGCCTCGGGACCGGCCAGCCCGCGCAGCAGCTCCTCGGCGCGCACGCGCAGAGGATCGGCGGCGTCGGTGGTCGAGTCCGGATGGGCGGCGGCCTGATCGCTGGTCGTCATGGCCCCATCGTGCCCGCAGACCCCGACACCGCGCCGAGTCAGGCGCACAGGTGGGCACCAGCGAGAGTCTGTGGCCATGACCGGACCCGGAGCCCTGCCGGCCGCCGAGATGCTCACCGCCCGGACAGGGCTCTATCGTTCCCAATCCCCTGCGTTCGCGGCTCTGCGGCGCGGCGCCACCGACGTGCTCGCACCGGATCACGGTGGCCTGCCGACCGGACTGTGATCGGATGAGGCCATGACCGAACCCGCTCAGCCCTCCGCCTCCGGACCTGCGCAGCCGCGCGACCATGACATCACCGTCTTCGGCGTCACCGGTTTCGTCGGCAGGCTCGTGGCCGCGCACCTGGCCGCACACGCCGACCCGGCGGTGCGCATCGCCCTGGCCGGCCGCGACCGTGCCCGCGTCGAGGCGGCCCGCGACCGATTGGGCGGGGCGGCCGCCGACTGGCCGATCGTGATCGCCGACGCCGCCGACGGCCAGTCCCTGCGCGAGATGGCCGAGGGCACCCGGGTGGTGCTCACCACCGTCGGGCCCTATGCGCGCTACGGGCTGCCGCTGGTCGGCGCCTGCGCCGCGGCCGGCACCGACTACGTCGATCTGACCGGGGAGGTGCTCTTCGCCCGCGCCAGCGCCGATGCCCACCACGACGAGGCGGTGGCCACCGGTGCGCGGATCGTGCACTCGTGCGGTTTCGACTCGGTGCCCTCCGACCTGTCGGTGCAGGTGCTGGCCGACCAGGCCGCGGCCGACGGGGCGGGCGGGCTGACCGAGACCACCGCGGTGGTCACCGCGCTGCGCGGCGGGGTGTCCGGCGGCACCATCGATTCGCTGCGCGGCCAACTGATCACCGTGCGCGCCGACGCCGCGGCCCGGCGGCTGGCCCTGGATCCGTACGCGCTCAGCCCCGACCGGGCGGGCGAACCGGATCCGGGACCGCAACCGGACTTCGCGCTGGTGCGCGGGGAGTCGGTGGCCCCGGAGTTCCGCGGACGCCTGGCACCGTTCTTCATGGGGCCCTACAACACCCGGGTGGTGCGCCGTTCCAATGCGCTGACCGACTGGTCCTACGGACGCGGCCTGCGGTACCGGGAGGCGATGCTGCCGGGCCTGTCGCGCCCCGGCCCGGCGGTCACCGCCCTGTCGGGCGCGGTCGCGGCCGGGATGGGCGCGCTGGTGGCGGGACTGTCGTTCGCCCCGACCCGGTGGGTGCTCGACCGGATCCTGCCCGCCCCGGGTGCCGGGCCCGGCAGGCGCACCCGCGAGCGCGGCCGTTTCCGCATCGACACCGTCGCCGTCACCGAGACCGGACGGCGCTACCGGGCACGCTTCGCCGCGGACGGTGACCCGGGCTACGCGGCCACCGCGGTCATGCTCGGCGAGTCCGCCCTGGCGCTGGCCGCAGACGACGCGCAGCTGCCGGAGCGGGCCGGGGTGCTCACCCCGGCCACCGGGATCGGTGCGGCGCTCACCGAACGGTTGCGGGCACGCGGTTTCACCATCGAGGTCCGTCCCGGTTGAGCGTCGGCGGGGTTCGCTACCCTGGGGTCATGACCGCCACTGCCTCTGCCTCCGATACCGCGACCGCCCACAGCGCCGACCAGACGCCGGATCCGGTGCGCGATGCGGTGATCGGTGCGGCGAAGCGGGCCCGCACGGCCTCACGCACGCTGACCTCGCTCAACACGGGACAGAAGAACGCAGCCCTGCTGGCCGCGGCCGATGCCGTGCTCGCGGCCACCGAGGAGATCCTGGCGGCCAACGCCGAGGACATCGCGGTCGCCGAAGCCGGAGGCACCGAGCCCGCCCAGATCGACCGGCTGCGCCTGGACGCCGACCGGGTGGCCGGCATCGCCGACGGGCTGCGCCAGGTCGCGGCGCTGCCCGACCCGGTGGGCGAGGTGCTGCGCGGATCGGTGCTGCCCAACGGGATGGAACTGCGCCAGGTGCGCGTAGCGCTCGGAGTGGTCGGCATCGTCTACGAGGCGCGCCCGAACGTGACCGTCGACGGGTTCGGTCTGGCCTTCAAGTCGGGCAACGCGGTGCTGCTGCGCGGCTCGAGCTCGGCCGCCCACTCCAACACCGCGCTGGTGCGGGTGCTGCGCGCATCGCTCGCCGCCTCCGGCATCGCCGAGGACGTGGTGCAGCTGCTGCCCAGCGACGACCGGGCCGCGGTGACCCACCTGGTGCGCGCCCGCGGACTGGTGGACGTGGTGATCCCGCGCGGCGGGGCCGGGCTGATCGCGGCGGTGGTGCGTGATGCGCTCGTGCCGACCATCGAGACCGGCACCGGCGTGGTGCACATCTACGTCGACCAGGACGCCGACCTTGCGATGGCCGAGAAGCTGGTGGTCAACGCCAAGACCCGCCGGCCGAGCGTGTGCAACACCGTCGAGACGGTGCTGATCCACAAGAACCTGGCCGACACCTTCCTGCCCGCACTGAGCCAGACCCTGCAGATGCACGGGGTGGTCATGCACGGCGACCTGCCGGGCATGGTGCCGGCCACCGAAGAGGACTGGTCCACCGAATACCTGTCGCTGGACGTGGCGAT
>JAJYRZ010000062.1 GCA_021793835.1 Actinomycetes bacterium
CCCGCCGCGCAGCGCATCCGTGTCTTTCCCGCCGCGGCGCACGCGGCCGCGCGTGGGGGCCGCGGGCCGGGGCCCACGCACGTGGCCCCGATCCGCGCGGCTGCGCGGATCGGGGCGCCGGTCGTAGGGGCGGCCGCGACCCCGGTGTCCGGTCACGGTGCGATCTCCTCCGGCGCGGGGCCGGGTGCGGGCCCGTCGTGCGGTGCGGGATCGACCGGTTCACCGTGCGGCTCCGGTTCGGCCGGGGGCGGGGCCGGCTGTTCCTCGGCGTGTTCCTCGGGTGGGGGCGCGGGGCGATCTGCCTCGGGATCGACCCGGTCCTCCGCCGGTGCGGGCTCGGGCTCCTCCGCCGGCGGAGGCGGCGGGGGCGGTGCCGGCTTCGGGGCCGGACGCCCCACATCGGTCAGCGGACGCGGATCTCCGCCCTCGGCGACCACGGGCTCGCCGACCAGGTGCACCTCCCCTTCCGGGGTGACGATCAGTCGGGCGATGTCGTGGCCCTGTACCAGGCCCAGTTCGGCGGCACGGGCGGCCAGTTCGGGCGCCGAGTTGCCGGACTCGACGATCTGCTCCAGCGCGGCGCGCTGGTTGCGCAGGTCCTCGTTGACCGCGCGCGCCTCGGTGACCCCGTAGGACCGCGAGGTGGCACTGGTGTTGAGCCACAGCGCCAGCGCCAGGCCGGCCACGCAGATGCCGATCAGCAGGGCGATGAACGGGATCCGGCGGGCGATCCGGCTGCGCGGGGCGGACGGGTCCTGGCCCATCCGGCGCGCACGGCGCTGATACGCCTTGGCCGCGGCCCCCGAGCGGGCGGTGTCGCCGTCTGCGCCGGGACGCGGATACAGCGGCCGAGCGGACCGGCGCGTGCGTTCCGCGGGCCGGGCGGAACGGCTGCCGCGACTCGGACGGGTGGTCACAGGTGCACTCATGTCGGCCTCTCCGTGATCCTCTCGGCACACCGCACCCGCGCCGGCGCGGAGCGGGGATTGCGTTCGATCTCCCGATCGTCGGCCCGCTCGGCACCGCGGGTGACCATCGTGAACTCCGGTCCGGTGCCGGGCAGTTCCACCGGCAGGTCCAACGGGCTGCGCGAGACGATCCGACCGGCCAGCGCTTTTTTGACCACCCGGTCCTCGAGCGACTGGTAACTCATGAACACCGCGCGCCCGCCGACCGCCAGCGCATCGAGTGCGGCCGGCGCCGCCGCGGCCAGCGAGTCCAGTTCGGTGTTGACCTCCACGCGCAGGGCCTGGAAGGTGCGCTTGGCCGGGTGTCCGCCGGTGCGGCGACCGGCGGCCGGGATCGCCGCGTAGAGGGTCTCGACCAGTTCCCCGGTGGTGCGGTAGGGCTGATCGGCCCGGCGACGCAGGATCTCGGCGACGATGCGGCCGGCGAAGCGCTCCTCGCCGTAGACCCGCAGGATCCGGGTCAGTTCCGCCTTGTCATAGGTGTTGAGCACATCGGCCGCGGTCAGCGGCTCGCTGCGGTCCATGCGCATGTCCAGCGGTGCGTCCTGCGAGTAGGCGAAACCGCGGTCCGCCCGGTCCAGCTGGATCGACGACACCCCCAGGTCCATCAGCACCGCGTCCACCGCGCCGTAGCGGGTGAGCCCGGTGTCGACCAGCGCCTGACCGAGCCCGTCGTAGCGGGTGTGCACGGTGGTCAGTCGGTCGCCGAACTCGGCCAGCCGCGCGGTCGCGATCTCCAGGGCCTGTTCGTCGCGGTCCAGGCCGATCACGCGCAGTCGCGGATAGGTCTGCAAAAAGTGTTCGGTGTGCCCGCCCATGCCGAGCGTGCAGTCCACCAGCACCGCGCCGTCCCCGTCATCGCCTCCGCGGGGCAGCGCCGGGCGGAGCATCTGGTCGACGCGTTCGAGCATCACCGGGACATGGCCGAAGCCTGCGGAACCGGAGTCGTGCTCCGGTGCTCCGTCGGTCATCGCCTACCCCCGCATCGGTTCTTACGGTCGTGCTGTCCTGGATCTGTCGGTGCTCGTCATCGGCCGTGTAACCACGGCGGCGAATGTCGCGGGGTCTCCGACTGACCGGCCCTGGCGTTGGGGAAGTACGCCAGGACATCGTTCAGTCGGAGGCCTCGGGACATTCGCCGGGGCCGGGGCACGGTCAGAAGATGGTGTCGAGCGAATCGTCACGCGCCTGCGAGTAGGCCTCCTCGTTCTCCTCGATGTACTCGTTCCAGGACTGCGCATCCCAGATCTCCAGGAAGTCGACCGAGCCGACGACCACACATTCCTTGTCCAGCTCCGCGTAACGCCGGTGATCGGCGGTGAGCGTGATCCGCCCCTGTCCGTCCGGTCGCTGCTCGTCGGCACCGGCCGCCAGGGCGCGGACGAAGGCCCGCGCGTTCGGGTTGGTCCGTGATGCTGCGGACGCACGCCGGGCCAGCTCCAAAAACTCCTCACGCGGATAGACGGCCAAGCAGCGGTCCTGCCCCTTGGTGACCATCAACCCTCCCGCGAGTGCGTCTCGGAACTTCGCCGGCAAGGTCAATCGCCCCTTGTCGTCGAGTTTGGGGGTGAAGGTGCCGAAGAACATCCGACACCTCCGTCTTCCGTCGGCGCCCGCACGTGGATTCGTCCGGTGACGCCGAAGGGCCTTCCGAGCCCTCGGCGCCCACAGTACCCCACTTCTCCCCACTTTCCGCCACTTCCAGACCTGGAAGTAGCCGAGATCCACCGAATCACCAGGTCACAGCGGTAATAAATCGTGGGGGAAGATCTCGATCGACGGCCGCGCAGCACCGCCGACCGACGAAAAGACGGCGACAGCGGGCACTGCACGCCGCAGATCGGTGGAGAACCCCCTGGCCGGACCGGCCCGAAAGCACCGGAGCGCGCCCACAGGGCGACGGGTGGGGGGAAGTGGGGGCCGACCCTGCCGCGCACCTCCACGCACCCCGTATCGACGGGAGTCGCGGTGTGGGGCCGGATCACCCGAGACGAAAGCCGGGGCTCGAGGATGATCCTCGAGCCCCGGCTTTCCGCGCCGTCATCGGCGCATCATGATCACTGATCGAAACGTCGGCGGAACCGATCTTCCATCCGGGTGGCGAAACCGCCGCCGGAACGCTGCTTGCGCGCCTTGTTGCCGCCGCGGCCACGGATGCCGCCGGCTCCGCGGGTCTTGGACGTCGCGGCCTGGCCGGCGTCCTGGTCGTCCCCGCCGCCACCGCCGAACATCAGCATGACGCCGCCGCCGAACATCACCAGGAAGCCCAGCACGGCGATCGCGGAGAACCCCTGCGGGCCGCCGATCCGCAGGACCGGCACCGCGATGCCCACGATCAGCAGCGCCAGACCCAGCGCCATGACGAAGGCGGCCTGGAACTTACGCTTAGCGCCGCGGACCCAGGCTCCTCGGCCGCTGCCACGCACCGCGGAGACGAATTTCGGGTCCTCCGCATACAGGGCGCTCTCGATCTCGTCGAGCATCCGCTGCTCGTGCTCGGAGAGTGGCACGGCATCTCCTCCGACTCGTCTACTCAATGCTGGACCGGCACCAGTTCCCCCAGCCGGCGCCCACGTGTGGGGCACCTGAACCGATGATACCGACTGACCTGCGACGGTACCACCCGCTTTCGCCCTCTCGCGATCACCGCTCCCGAGCGCCGCGGCGACTCCCGCGGGCGGGCCCGCCGCACCGGCGGTCAGCCCCGGAATCACCGCCCCAGCCGGTCCTCCACCAGGTTGAGGAAACGCTCGGCCTCGACCAGGACGCGATCGGCTTCCGCGTCATCGACCCGGCTGGTCACCCCGGCCTCGACCAGGGTGCGCAGCAGGGAGTAGTCGGCGAAGTACGCGGCCCAGTCCGCCAGCGCGGGTTCGGCCGCGGTGAGCTGCCCCCAGGCGCTGCGCGTCCGTGGCCGGGCCGGCCGCGGTCGCGCGGCCAACAGCGCCGAGGCACCGCGCAGCGCGGCCAGGTACGCCAGCCGGAACCGCTCGGCCGGCGCCCCGGACGTGGCACAGGTCGCCTCGGTGAGCAGCGTGTCGGCCTGCCCGAGCAGGTCCATCGCCCGCCGGGGGATCTGCGCCGCCGGCGCAATCGTCTCGCTCAGTCCCACCATGGTCGCCCTCCTTCGGCAGCCTCGGTGCCGCCTCGCCGCCGGCCGGGATCCGTCCCGGTGCGCGGCGGGCCGCACCTTGTGCTCGACGCCCGGCGCGGCCGCTTCCCTCGACCTACGCCGGGGCGTCGAGATCGAACATCGGTTCGATGGGGACCATGGTATTCCAGCCCTATGACACACTTCGCCCGATGACCGAGGACCACCGAGTGACCAGCATCTTCTTCACAGAACTGTCGGCCGATCAGATGCGTCGACACCTTCCTGATGTGCTCGGCGTCTACATCCGCGCGATGGGCTACCCGGCCGCGGTACGCAGCCACCGTGCGCCGCTGTGGGCCGAACACGTCCTGCGGCAGGGTTGGCGCGCGATCGCCGCCTTCTCCCACGACGGCGACGACGACGGCGAGCAGACCGCGCCGCCGACGCTGGTGGGCATCGCCTACGGCTATCACGGCGGTCCGGCCTACTGGTGGGATCGCCAGGTGCGTGACGGACTCCAGCGCACCGGTGGGGACACCGCGGTACTCGACGACTACTTCGAGCTCACCGAGCTGCACGTCGAACCCGGTTTCCAGGGGCACGGGATCGGGCACGGGCTGCTCACCCGTCTGCTCGCCGGTCGCCCCGAGGCCCGGGTGCTGCTGTCCACCCCGGAGGCGGGCGAGACCGGTAACCGCGCATGGGCGCTCTACCGCCGGGCAGGGTTCACCGACGTGCTGCGCGATTTCCTGTTCACCGGCGACAGTCGCCCCTTCGCCGTCCTGGGCCGGGAGCTGACCGCGTCCGACCGAGCGGGCGGACCGCGACCGCTAGCCTGACCGCATGTACGACGCCATCGTGGTCGGCAGCGGCCACAACGCCCTGGTCTCCGCCTGCTATCTCGCCGATGCCGGGTGGTCGGTGACCGTGCTCGAACGCGACACCGTGCCCGGCGGCGCCGTCTCCACGGTCGAACGGTTCCCCGGCCACCGGATCGACCGGGGCTCGTCCGCCCACCTGATGGTCCGGCACACCGGCATCGTCGAGGAGCTCGGACTCGACCGGCACGGCCTGTCCTATCTCGAGTGCGATCCCTGGGCGTTCGCCCCGGCCCCGCCGGGCGATCCGCGGCCCGGCATCGTCTTCCACACCGATCTGGACGCGACCTGCGATTCGATCGCCGCGGCCTGCGGATCGAAGGACGCGGCGGCCTATCGCCGATTCGTCGCCGACTGGACGCCCCTGTCACGCCGGGTGATGGCCGCATTCGGCGGCCCGCCCACCGGAACGTCGCTGGCCCGGGCCTTCGGCGGGCTCGGCGTCCCTCGGCTGCTGGGCGGGCAGGGCAACGACGCCGCCGCGATCGCCCGGGTGTTCCTGGGCACCGGAGACGGACTGCTCGACGAGTACTTCGACGATGAACGGCTCAAGGCCGCCCTGGCCTGGTTCGGCGCCCAGTCCGGTCCGCCGATGTCCGAACCCGGCACCGCCCCGATGGTCGGTTTCGCCGCGCTGATGCACACCCTGCCGCCGGGCCGGGCCCGCGGCGGCAGCGGCGCACTGGCCGAGGCCATGGTCGCCAAGCTGCAGGCCGGCGGTCATCAGGTCTCCCTCGGCGAGGGGGTCACGGCGATCGGCCGGCGCGGTGACGACTGGGCCGTGCGCACCGCGGCCGGGCGCACACTGACCGCCCGCACCGTGGTCTCGGGCGCGCACGTGTTGACCACCCTGGATCTGCTGGCCGCCGGCGATGCGCTGCCCGCCGAGCAGGTCGCCGCCTACCGGCGCCGCATCCGACTGGGGCCGGGCATCGGGATGGCGGTGCGGTTGGCCGGCACCGCGCTGCCGGAGTATCCGTCCGCCCCGGCGGTCGACGGCGCCGGAGTCCACGCCGGGCTGCAACTGCTGGTCACCGATCGCGGTCAGCTCCGTACCGCGCACGGGGCCGCCCTGGCCGGGCAGGCGCCGCCGGAGCCGGCGGTGCTGGCGATGACCTTCTCGGCCCTGGATCCGACCCTGTCTCCGGAAGGCACCGAGCAGGCCACCCTGTGGTCGCAGTGGCATCCGTATCGGCGCGCCGACGGCACCGACTGGGCCGCGGTGGTCGAGGCCGAGGCCGACCGGGTGCTCGCCCAGGTCGACCGCTACGCCCCCGGTTTCTCCGACACGATCACCGATCGGTACCTGCAGTCCCCGCCCGAGCTCGAGCGCGAACTCGGTCTGCTCGGCGGCAACATCATGCACGTGGAGATGTCCCTGGACCAGATGCTGCCGTTCCGGCCGTTGCCCGAGCTGGCCGACCACCGGATCCCCGGCCTGACCGGCATGTATCTGACCGGAGCATCGACTCATCCCGGCGGCGGGGTGTCCGGGGCCAGCGGCCGCACGGCCGCCCGGACGATGCTCGCCGACACCCGCGGCGGACTGCTCAGACGCCTGCGCGGGGCCGTGCGCACGCCACGACGCGAGGGACGCTAGCGCGCTCCTTCTCCCCGCTCGGCGGGTCGACCTGGCACGATATGCCCGTGGCCGATCCGTCCCTGTCCTGCCGTCCCCGCCGCCCCGGTCGTGCGCACCGCCGCCGTACGGGCCTCGGCATCGTGGCGTTGCTGCTGCTCCTGCCGGTGCTCAGCGGGTGTCTGCGCGTGCAGATGACCATGGGCGTGTCCAAGTCCGACCTGGTCAGCGGGCACCTGGTGGTCGCCACCGTGCCCGAGGACGGCAACGACGAGGGGCCGCAGCTGACCCCGCCGAAGTCGCTGGAGAACAAGATGCGGGTCCAGCCCTACCGGCAGGACGGCTTCGTCGGCTCAGACGTGTACTTCACCGATCTGACCTTCTCCGAGGTGCGGGGGATCGGCGGGCTCTCCCCGGAGAACAGCACCGACTTCTCGTTGAACTTCGGTCGCTCCGGAGACCTGGTGTCGTTCAACGGTCGCGCCGACCTGGCCGAGGTGCCCGAGGGCTCCGACATCGAACTGCGGATCAACTTCCCGGTCCGGCCCAGCAGCACCGACGGGCTGCGCAACTCCAGTACCGGAGTGAGCTGGCGGCTCGCCCCCGGCGAGGTCTCCACCATGTACGCGCAGGTCAGCTATCCCGACCCCGACACCCGCGGCCTCGGTTCGTGGATCGCGCTGGTCACGGTGCTGGCCGTGGTCGCGGCCGGTCTGATCGGCCTGCTGGCCTGGCGCGGCCGCGACACCTCGCCCCTGCCCTGAGGGCTGAGCCTCCGGCGATCACCGTGCCCCCACCGCCGCCTGCCGGCGGCAGAGCGGTCACCGCCCGGGCGCCGGATGCGCTGTGCGCGGGGTCAGACCCGCGGCAGCACCGGCATCTCGGCCAGGCCGAGGTTGCCGAGCACCGCGCGGGTGGCACGCGCGAAGTTCAGCGTGATGAAGTGCAGTGCCGGAGCCCCCTCGGAGATGAGCCGCTCGGCCATCTCCGTGCACACCTCGATGCCGACCTCGCGCACCGCGTCGCGGTCCTCCTCCGGCCCGGAGCCGGCCGCCCGCACCAGCCGCTCCTCCAGCTTGGCCGGCAGGGCCGAACCGGACAGTTCGACCATCCGCCGCACCGAACGCAGCGAGGTGATCGGCATCAGTTCGGGGATGATCGGCTTGACGCCCTCGATCGGATCGTGGGCCTCGACCCGGTCCCGCAGCCGCAGGTAGTCCTCGACGTCGAAGAAGATCTGGGTGATCGAGTAGTCGGCCCCCGCACGCAGCTTGCGCACCAGGTATTCGGTGTCCGATTCCAGCGTCGGCGAACGGTGATGGCCTTCCGGGAAGGAGGCGACCCCGACGTGGAAGTCGCCGAGCTCACGCACCAGACGCACCAGTTCCTCGGCGTACATCAGCCCCTCGGGGTGGGCCCGCCACTCCCCCAGCGGCTCGCCGGGCGGGTCTCCGCGCAGGGCCAGGATGTTGGTGATGCCCTGGTCGGCGTAGGCGCCCATCAGCGCACGCAGCTCATCGATGCTGTGATCGACCGCCGTCAGGTGTGCGACCGGCAGCAGCGTGGTCTGCTCGGCGATCTCGCCGGTGACCCGCACGGTGCGGTCGCGGGTCGATCCGCCCGCGCCGTAGGTGATCGACACGAAGGCCGGTCCCATGCGCTCGAATTCACGCGCGGCCTGCCACAGGCGGGTCTCCCCGGCCTCGTCGCGCGGCGGGAAGAACTCCACCGACCACGGGATGCGACCGGAGGGACACTCCCGGATCCGTTCGACGATCGACGGGGTCCTGGACTCCTGCCTCGGATCGGAGGCGCCCGCACGGGCCGCGGCGTTCACGTCGACGAGCATAGGCGTCGGGGCGTGTCCGGGTCACTTCGCGCTCCTGGGCCGCGACACCGCAGGTGACGCCGCGCACACCGGCCCCGGCAGTAGAGTCCCGCAGTGGATCGTCCTGCGCTCGCGGCGTGGCGACCGGACGCGTCCGCCCCGCTCACCGTAGGACTGGAGGCCGCCGTGCACCCCGACTCCCCCGCTTCCGGCCCGGAGGCCCCGGCTGCGGTGCGCCTGCGCATCGAAGAGCTGCTGGAGACCTTCCTCGCCTCCCGGCGCGCACTGACCACACCGCTGGGTCCGGAGTACGACCGGCTGGCCGACATGCTCGCCGATTTCGTGCTCGGCGGGGGCAAGCGGCTGCGTCCGCTGTTCGCCTGGTCCGGGTGGCTGGCCGCCGGCGGCCCGGCCGAGGGTCCGCAGGCCGAGGCGATGCTGCGTGCCGCGGCCGCACTGGAACTGGTGCAGGCCTGCGCGCTGATCCACGACGACATCATCGACTCCTCCGACACCCGGCGCGGCCGGCCCACCGTGCACGTGGCGGTCGGCGCGCAGCACAGCAGCGCCGGCTGGCACGGCGACTCCGCCCACTTCGGTGTCTCGGTGGCCATCCTGCTCGGTGATCTGGCTCTGGCCTGGGCCGACGACCTGGTGCGCGAGTCCGGCCTGGACGCCGAGGCGAGCGCCCGCATCGCCCCGGTGTGGGCGGCCATGCGCACCGAGGTGCTCGGCGGTCAGCTGCTCGACATCCACTCCGAGGTGCGCGGCGACGAGACCGTGACCGCGGCGCTGACGGTCAACCGCTACAAGACGGCCGCCTACACGGTCGAGCGTCCCGTACAGCTCGGCGCGGCCGCCGCCGGCGCTTCCCCCGAGCTGATCGACGACCTCGGCGCGGCCGGGGTCGATCTGGGCATCGCCTTCCAGCTGCGCGACGACCTGCTCGGGGTCTTCGGCGACCCGGCGGTCACCGGCAAGCCCTCGGGTGACGATCTGCGCGAGGGCAAGCGCACCGTGCTGCTGGCCGAGGCGCTGCGGCGCGCCGACGCCCAGGACCACGAGTCCGCCGCGTTGATCCGCAGCCGCATCGGCACCGATCTGACCGCGGCTCAGGTGGCCGGGCTGCGCAGTGTGCTCGAGTCGCTCGGCGCGGTCGAGGCGATCGAGGTGCGTATCGCGGAGTTGACCGAGCGGGCCGCCACACGCCTGGACGCGCTCGCCGGCCGCGGGGCACACGTGGACCTGCTGCGCGCCCTGGCCGACGCCGCGACCTCCCGGGAGGCCTGATGCGCACGGTCACCGGTCCCGCCGACCACATCGTCGTCGTCGGGGCCGGACTCGCAGGTCTGGCCGCGGCCCTGCATCTGCGCGGACAGGGCCGCGAGGTCACCGTGCTCGAGCGCGACCCGGCCCCCGGCGGGCGGATGGGCGTGCTCGAGGGCCCCGGCTACCGCATGGATTCCGGGGCGACCGTGCTGACCATGCCGGACCTGGTCGTCGAGGCGCTCGCCGCGGTCGGGCTGACCCCGGCCCAGACCGCTCCGGCCCTGGAGTTCACCCGCCTGGATCCGGCCTACCGGGCCCGGTTCGCCGACGGCACGGTGCTCGACGTCCACTCCGACCCCGAGGCGATGGCCGCGGAGATCGCGCAGACGATCGGGCCGGAGGCCGTGCCCGGCTATCACCGGCTGCGCGCCTGGCTGGCCGCGGTGTTCGAGACCGAGTACGAGCGCTTCATGGCCGGCAACTTCGACTCCCCGCTCGACCTGGTCGGCTCGGCCGCCGCGCGCGCCGACCTGTGGGCGCTGCTGCGGCTCGGCGCCTTCGGCCGGCTCGGCCCGAAGGTCGGCCGGTTCATCGCCGACGAGCGGCTGCGCCGGGTGTTCACCTTCCAGGCGCTCTACGCAGGACTGGCCCCGCGTTCCGCGCTCGGGGTCTACGGCGCGATCGCGCACATGGACACCTCGCTCGGGGTCTACTTCCCCGTCGGCGGCATGCGCGCGGTCACCGCGGCGATGACCGATGCGCTGCGCCGGGCGGGCGGGCGGATCGAACTGGGCTGTGAGGTCACCGGCGTCGACTACGACACCGGCCGGGCGGTGGCGGTACGCACCGCCACCGGTGGCCGCATCGACTGCGACGCACTGGTGCTCACCGCCGATCTGCCGGTGGTCGACCGGCTGCTCGCCCCGGCCCCGCGTCGGGGCGCCCCGGTGGGACGGCTGGTAGAGCGCCGCCCGGTGCGCTGGTCGCCCTCGGCGGTGGTGCTGCACGGCACCGTCGACCGGGCGGTGAGCAGCCGCTGGGACCGCGGACACCACCACACCATCGACTTCGGCCGCGCCTGGGACACCACCTTCACCGAGATCACCGCGCGCCGCGGGCGCGGACGATTGATGACCGACCCGTCCCTGCTGATCACCCGGCCCGGTCTGACCGATCCCGCGCTGAACCCGGCCCCGGACCGAGAGTTGCTGGCGGTGCTGGCCCCGTGCCCGAACCTGGAGGCGGCCCCGCTGGACTGGGACCGGCTCGCCGGGCCCTACGGCGCCGAACTGCTCGAGGTGCTCGAGGCGCGCGGCTACCACGGCATCTCCGGCGCGTTCGAGATCGACCACATCGACACCCCCGCGACCTGGGCCGCGCAGGGCATGGGCGCCGGATCGCCGTTTGCCGCCGCCCACACCTTCGGGCAGACCGGACCGTTCCGACGCCGCAACCTGGTGGCGGGTCTGGCCAACGTGGTGCTCGCCGGGTCCGGCACCACCCCGGGGGTGGGCGTGCCCACCGCACTGCTGTCGGGTCGGCTGGCCGCCGCACGGATCACCGGCCCCGGTGTCGATTCCCGCCGGACTGCGGAAACCACACCCGGGTCCGGTACCCTGGACAATCGATCACGTCCACCGCGTCGGTCCACCCGACCCCGTCCCGCCCTGGGAGAACAGAACCCGTGACGGAAGTCCCTCCGCCCGGCGCTGTGCCGACGCCTTCCGCCGCCGTCCCCGCCGCGCCGGGCGACGGCGTGCGTGCGAGCGCCTCCGCGGCCACGGTGTGGAACTTCTTCCGCCACGGCCGGGGCCGGATCGCCCTGCCCGGACTGGTCGGGATGGTGCTGCTGGTCTTCGGCGGTCTCGGGTCCGGCGCGCTGCGCGAACACGATCCGCTGCTCGAATCGCTACATCTGTCGTGGCTGCGCTACGGGCACGGGGAGATCGTGGCCGGCACCCTGGTGTGGATCGGGGTACTGCTGGTCATCGCCTCGTGGGTGCGTCTGGGCCGGGCCGCGCGCGCCGGTGAGGTGAGCCTGCGGCAGATGTCCTGGGTGGTGCCGCTGTGGACGGTCCCGCTGCTGGTGTCGGTGCCGCTGTTCAGCCGCGACGCCTACTCCTATCTCGCCCAGGGGGCACTGCTGCGCGACGGCTTCGACCCCTACGGGGTGGGCCCGGTCGTCAACCCCGGGGTGCTGCTCGACAACGTCTCCACGGTGTGGACGACCACCACCGCCCCCTACGGTCCCGGGTTTCTGATCCTCGGCCGGCTGATCACCATGTTCACCGGCGACAACGTGGTCTTCGGCACCATGATGCTGCGCATCTTCATGCTGCCCGGGCTCGCACTGATGGTGTGGGCGATCCCGCGCATCACCCGGCATCTGGGCGGCGATCCGACGATCGCGCTGTGGCTCGGGGTGCTCAACCCGCTGGTGCTGGTCCACCTGATCGGCGGGGTGCACAACGAGGTCCTGATGGTGGGGCTGATGTGCGCCGGCATCCTGCTGGTGCTGCGTCGGCGCCACCTGTGGGGCATCGTGCTGATCGCCCTGGCAGTGTCGGTCAAGGCCACCGCGGGCGCCGCTCTGCCGTTCATGGTGTGGATCTGGATGATCCACCGGTGCGAGGACGCCCACCTGGCCGGTGCGGACGAGCCGGTGTTCTGGCGCTCGTTCCTGCGCACCGCCGGACTCGGGGCGCTGACCTTCGTGGCGGTGTTCGCCGCGGTGTCGGCGGCCGCCGGGGTGGGCCTGGGCTGGATGACCGCGCTGCAGGGCTCGAACAAGATCATCAACTGGCTGTCGCTGCCCACCCTCGTCGCCCAGCTGTACACCGTGGCGACCGGATGGCTGACCGGTGTGCCCCTGGCCCCGGTGCTGGCCGTCACCCGCATGATCTCAGCGATCGCCCTGGTGACGATCGTGGTCGTGGTGGTGCTGCGCTACCGCCACTCGGTGCGCCAGGCGATGCTCGGCGTGCTGTGGACGATGATGGCGATCGTGCTGCTCTCCCCGGCCGCACTGCCCTGGTACTACTCCTGGCCGCTGGCCGTGGCGGCCGGTTTCGCCCTGTCGACCACGACTCTGGCCTGGCTGGTGGGGCTGAGCGTGTGGATGATGTTGATCTTCAAGCCCGACGGCGGGATCGGGCTCTACCAGGTGCAGTACCTGGTATTGGCCACCGTGGTCGCCCTGATCGCGGCCAAGTCGCTGACCGCGGTGGATCCGCTGCAGGTCCGGCGCCGGCTCGGCATGCGCCCGGTCGGCGCGGACACCGAGACCGCCGCCCGGCAGACCCCCGACTCGTCCACCGATGAGGACCCGGCCGCACCGGCCGAGCGCGGCACACCGCGGTGACCGCCGGCGTCGATCCGGCGGACCTGGCGCACTGTGCGAAGGTCATCGCCGCCCACGGCCGGACGTACCATCTGGCCTCCCGGTTGCTGCCGGCCGACGACCGCGCGGTCGTCGGCGCCCTCTACGCCTTCGCCCGCGCCGTGGACGACCTGGTCGACCTGCCCGCCCCGGTCGACGGCGCCGGCCCGATCGGGGCCCGCTTCGACGCACTCGACCAGGTGGTGGCGCGCCTGGCCGACCCTTCGCTCGCCCCGTCGGCGGTGATCGGCCCCAGCCCGACCCCGATCGATGCGCGCATCCTGCGGGCCTGGGTGGCGACGGTGCGCGCACGCGGCATCGACCCGGCCCTGTTCGCCGCGTTCCTGACCTCGATGCGCATGGATCTGCCCGGCGATCCCGCCCACATCGCCTGCTACGACGACTTCGCGGCGCTGGGTCGCTACATGCACGGCTCGGCCGAGGTGATCGGTCTGCAGATGCTGCCCGTGCTCGGCGCCGACGACCCGCGCGCCGCCGCCCCGGCGGCCGCGCTGGGGCGGGCCTTCCAACTGACGAACTTCCTGCGCGACATCGGCGAAGACCTCGACCGCGGCCGGATCTATCTGCCGCTGGAGACCTGGGCGGCCTTCGGCGTGGGCGCCGACGATCTGACCCGCGCCCGCATCCGCGGGGGTCGCCCGCCGGCGCCGATCCGCCGGGCGCTCGCCCACTTCATCGCCCACACCCGCGCCCAGTACCGGCTCGCCGCCGACGGCCCGGCGCTGCTGCCGCCGCGGGCCAGGCGCTGTGTGCGGGCGGCCGCGGTGGTCTACGGCGAGATCCTCACCGAGATCGAACTGAGCGACTACCGGGTGTTCGACCGGCGTGCCACGGTCGCCCCGCTGCGCCGGGTCCGGTTGGCCACCGGCGCCGCCCTGGGCGTGCGCGCCTGACCTTCCGGCCCCTCCCCTGCGCGGGCCGCCCTCCGACCCGCTACAGGGCCAGGGCCTGGGCGCGCCGGATCACCTCGCGGGCGAGCTGGCCGTGCAGGGCGTCGACGGGCCTTCCGGGCAGCGACTCGTCGGCGGTGAACAGCCACCGCAGCGCCTCCTCGGGGGTGAAGCCGCCGTCGTGCAGCACCGAGACCAGGCCCGGCACCCACCGCACCAGCCGGCCCGCCCCGCTGCGCGGATCGGTGGTGAACAACACCTCGGGTACCGCGATCACCCCGCCGCGGCGTACCGCGAGCAGTTCGTGGTCGCGCAGCATCTGGTGCACGCGGGTGACCGGGACACCCAGCAGTTTGGCCACGTCGGGCAGCTGGTAGACGTCCTCGTCCGGATCCAATACGTCATCACTGACGGGCATGTCGCTCACGAGGTCAACGGTAGCCTCCGCGCCGCGCGCCCGCGCGCGGCGGGCCGATACGATGGGCGATCGGACCGGCCGGACACCTCGCGCCTACCGGTCCGGGGCGTCACCATCGTCTGGGAAGGGGCAGCCGGTGCAACACGGACACGGCGATCTGCGCGGCACCGTGCTCGATCATCGCTATCGGATCGACGAGGTCATCGCCCACGGCGGCATGGCGACGGTCTACCGGGGCGTGGACACCCGGCTGGGCCGACCGGTCGCGGTGAAGGTCATGCACACCGCCTACGCCGGAGATCCGGCCTTCCTGCAGCGTTTCGAGTTCGAGGCCCGCGCCGTGGCCGGGCTGAAGGACCCGGCCCTGGTGGCCGTCTACGACCAGGGCGTCGACCGGGGGCACCCGTTCCTGGTGATGGAGCTGGTCGAGGGCGGCACGCTGCGCGAACTGCTGCGCGAACGCGGTCCGATGCCCCCGCATGCGGCCGCCGCGGTCACCGCCCCGGTACTCGCCGCGCTGGCGGCCGCACACCGGGCCGGTCTGGTCCACCGCGACGTCAAACCGGAGAACGTGCTGATCTCCCACGACGGGGAGGTCAAGCTCGCCGACTTCGGCCTGGTGCGCGCCGTGGCCGCGGCCGGCACGACCGGCACCGGGGTGCTGCTGGGCACCGCGGCCTACCTGTCAGATCGGAA
>JAJYRZ010000063.1 GCA_021793835.1 Actinomycetes bacterium
CGCTCGGGGTGCTGGGGCTGCGGCCCGTCCTGGTCGGTGCGGCCGGCGTGGACTTCGGTGAGTACCGCACCTGGCTCGACGACCACGGGGTCGACACCTCCGGGGTCGCGGTCTCGGCCACCGCGCACACCGCCCGGTTCGTGTGCACCACCGACACCGAACTGGCCCAGCTGGCCTCCTTCTACTCCGGGGCCATGGCCGAGGCACGCGAGATCTCGCTCGCCCCGCTGAACACCGCCGATCGCCCCCTGGACCTGGTGCTGATCGGCGCGAACGACCCGGACGCGATGCTCGCCCACACCCGCGAGTGCAAGGCGCTCGGCATCCCCTTCGCGGCAGACCCGTCCCAGCAGCTGGCCCGGGTGGACGGTGGCGCTGCACTCGAGCTGATCGACGGGGCCGCGATCCTGTTCAGCAACGAGTACGAGTGGGGCCTGCTGCAGCAGAAGACCGGGCTGGGCGAGGCCGAGATCGACGCGAAGGTCGGCCTGCGGGTGACCACGCTCGGCGGGGACGGTGCGAACGTCGTCGTCCCGGGCGGGGAGTCGATCCACGTGCCCGTGGTGCCGGCCACCGAGACGGTCGACCCCACCGGGGTCGGCGACGGCTTCCGGGCCGGTTTCCTGGCCGCGCGTGCAGCGGGCCTGGGCAACGAGCGCGCCGCCCAGCTCGGCGCGCTGGTGGCGACCCACGTGCTCGAGACCGAGGGCACCCAGAACTGGCGCATCGACCGTGCCGCCGCCCTCGAGCGGCTGCGCGCGACCTACGGCTCCCAGTCGGCCGAGGACCTGGCGACGCTGCTGCCGCAGTAGGGCAGGGGAGGGGCGCTTCCCGCGCCCGGGCCGAAGCACGTACAGACGGGCCCGCCGCCGCACCGGTAACGAGTGCGGCGGCGGGCCCGTCCGTCGTATCGGTCAGATGTTGACCGGGTAGTCCGGTTCGGGGATCTGCGGATCGATCCGGCGCTCGACGAAGATGCCGTGCCAGATCATCAGGCACAGCACCGTCCACAGCCGCCGGCTGTGATCGGCCGTGCCGGCCCGGTGCTCGGCCAGCATCGTCTCCACCGCCGGCTTGTCGATCAGGTGCTCGGTGCCCGAGGCGCGGATCTGCTCGAGCGCCCAGTCGTGGAGCTCGGGCCCGGCCAGCCAGTGCCGCAGCGGCACCGGGAAGCCGAGCTTGGCCCGGTGCAGCACATGTCCGGGCACGATCGTCTCCAGCGCCCGGCGCAGCGCGTACTTGGTGGTGTCCTTCGTGATCTTCTGCTCCAGCGGCAGGCGCCGGGCCACATCGAAGACCACCGGGTCGAGGAACGGCACCCGCAGCTCGAGCGAGTTGGCCATCGTCATCTTGTCGGCCTTGACCAGGATGTCGCCGCGCATCCAGGTGAACAGGTCCAGGTGCTGCATCCGCGCCACCGGATCCCAGCCGCGCGACTGCGCGTAGACCGGGCCGGTGACGTCCTGGTGGCCCCACTCGGGGCGGAATCCAGGCAGCACGGCGCGCAGCTGGGCGTCGGAGAAGCTGCGCGCGTTGCCGTAGTAGCGGTCCTCCAGCGGCATCGAGCCGCGGTGCAGCAGCGACTTGCCGCGCATGCCGTCGGGCAGTCGCTCGGACAGCCGGCCCGCCGCCCGGCGCAGCCCGCCCGGCAGCCGCTCGAACGGGGCGAGCGAGAGCGGTTCGCGGTAGATCGTGTAGCCGCCGAACAGCTCGTCCGCGCCCTCGCCGGAGAGCACCACCTTCACGTGCTTGCGGGCCTCGCGGGCCACGAAGTACAGCGGGACCAGCGCCGGATCGGCGACCGGATCGTCGAGATACCAGATGATCTGCGGGATCGCGGCGGCGAACTCCTCCGGCGAGACCACCGAGATCACCTGGCGCGCGCCGATCGCGGCCGCCGACTCGGCGGCCACGTCGACCTCGGAGTAGCCCTCGCGTTCGAAACCGGCGGTGAAGGTGATCAGATCCGGGTTGTGCCGCTTGGCCAGGGCCGCGATCGCGGTCGAATCGATCCCGCCCGACAAAAACGAGCCGATCGTGACATCGGCGCGCATGTGCTTGGCCACCGAGTCCTCCAGGGCGGCCGCGATCTCGCGGTAGCGCGCATCCTCGGTGTTCGGGGCGAAGTCGCGCACCGGGAACTCAGGCCGGAAGTACCGGGTGATCTGCGCCTCGCCGCCCGGGGTCACGGTGGCGTGGCAGCCGGATTCCAGCCGCCGGATGCCGGCGTGCAGGGTCTCGGGCTCGGGCACGTACTGCAAGGTGGTGTAGTGCTGGATCGCACGCGCATCGAGCTCGGTGGAGACCCCGAGGCGGTCGGCGAGTTCGAGCAGCGACTTCTTCTCGCTGGCGAAGGCGAAACCGCCGGGACCGTGCGCGATGAACAGCGGCTTGACACCGAACGGGTCGCGCGCGACGAACAGCGAACGCTCCTGCGCGTCCCAGACCGCGAAGGCGAACATCCCGCGCAGCCGGTCGACCACCGCCGGGCCCCAGTAGTGGAAGCCGGCCACGATGGTCTCGGAGTCGCCGGCGGTGTCGAACCGGGCGCCGAACTCGGTGATCAGCTGCTCACGCAGCTCCAGATAGTTGTAGACCTCGCCGTTGAACACCAGGGTGTACCGCGCCGGGGCGTCCTCCGGGCCCCACTGCAGAGGCTGGCCGGAATCGCCGAGGTCGATGATCGACAGCCGGTTGAAGCCCAGGGCCAGATCCTCGTCGTGCCACACATCGCGCGAGTCCGGGCCGCGATGCCGCTGGCAGGCCAGGGCCGCCTCCACGGCCGACGCGACCTGGGCGGCGGATCGATCACCGGTCAGTAATCCGAGCAGACCACACACAGGCGGTATCCTCCTTGAGTGTCGTGTGGCGACTCCGCGAGCGGAGACGACGGTTCAGCAGGACCGCGAGCCGAGTATGCCGCACACTGTCGGGTGTGGGCGTTGCACCCTTCCGGAACACACCACGTGCAGTTCCGGAGGTGCGAACATCCGTCCGAGACGACCCGAGTTCGGGTTTCTTGGTTCCCGTGGTCTACGCTTTGTAGTATCTCGGGGAGCACCCCCAATGTCGGGCATGGCAAGGAAGGCGTGAACGTGACACACGGTGGTCGACGTCGGATAGCACGGAGAGGTGTCCTGGCCGGGACTATGGGCCTGGCCGCGCTGGCACTCTCAGGGTGCTCCATCACTGATATCAACAACCCGGTGCTCCGCGCCGGATGGCCGGAGGGCATCACCCCCCAGGCCACGCGCATGCAGCACCTGTGGACCTGGTCCATCGTCGCCGCCATGCTCGTGGGCATCATCGTGTGGGGCCTGGTCTTCTGGACCATGTTGTTCCACCGCAAGCGCAAGAGCTCCCCGGAGTTCCCGCGCCAGACCCAGTACAACGTGCCGCTGGAGCTGGTCTACACCGCGATCCCGTTCGTCGGCATCGCAGTCCTGTTCTTCTTCACGGTCCAGACGCAGAACTTCGTCGACAAGGACCACGATCCCGATACCGTCGGCGTGCACGTCGACGTGACGGCGAAGAAGTGGAACTGGACCTTCGGTTACCGCAACGTCAACAACCACGTGCTGGTCGAGTCGGCGGCCGACGGTGCTGTCGTCAACGGTGACGCGGACTCGGTCAAGGCGCAGCTGGACGGGTTCGACTACACCACTCCGTATGTCGACTGGGACTTCGATCCGTTCACCTGGGGCGTCGACGTCCCGGCGGACGAGGCCGAGGCCTACGAGGACGCCCGCGGCAACCCGCGCCTGCCGGAGAACGAGACCGCCAAGGCGGAGCTGCAGCAGGAGGTCGAGCGCGGCCGCACCAAGGCCGGCGAGAACCTGAGCTACCTGTGGAGCGACGACATCGAGACCGTCGGCACCACCGAGGAGATCCCGGTGCTGGTCCTGCCGGCCAACACCCCGGTCTCGTTCACCCTGGCGTCGGTGGATGTCATCCACGCCTTCTGGGTGCCGCAGTTCCTGTTCAAGCGTGACGTGTTCCCGGACCCGGTCCGCAACCAGTCGAAGAACACCTTCACCATCGACGAGATCTACGAGCCGGGCGCCTTCGTCGGCCGCTGCGCCGAGCTGTGCGGCACGTACCACGCGATGATGAACTTCGAGGTCCGTGCGCTGCCGATCGACATGTACATCGACTACATGAAGCTGCGTGACCCGGAGGCGGACGACGCCCAGGAGCTGTCGCACTCGGCCGCGATGGAGGCACTCGCCGAGGACTCGAAGTACACCGAGTACTGCGAGGCCAACGAAGACGTGTGCGCGCCGCTGGCAGTCAAGACCGAACCGTTCGAGGCCCGGTACCTCCAGCAGGCGGACTCCGCCGACCTGGTGACCGCCTCGCAGAACTAAGAGAGACGAGACTCTGAGATGAAGATCGAAGCGAGAATCTTCGAACTCCTGACGGTGTTCTTCATCGTCCTCGCCGTCATCTACGCGGTGTTCACCGGGCTGGACAATCGAAAGACCGAGTGGGTCGGCGTGGTCGCCGTCCTGCTGGCGGGCGGACTGGTGTTCATCATCGGCACCTACTTCCGCTTCGTCGCACGCCGGATCGACACCCGGCCCGAGGACTACGACGAAGCGGAGATCAGTGACGGTGCCGGCGACCTGGGCTTCTTCAGCCCGCACAGCTGGTGGCCGGTCCTGATGGCGTTCGCGCTGGCGTTCTTCGCCATCGGTTTCGCCCTCTGGCTGATCTTCCTGATCGTGTTCGGCATCGTGTTCGCCCTGATCGCGATCGCAGGACTGGTCTTCGAGTACTACGTGGGTGCCGAGCGTCACTGACACCCACACCAGACAAGCGGTTCCCCCGCCCGGAAGTGATCCGGGCGGGGGAACCGCTTTTTCATGACTCGTACATCCGGCCGACACGACACCGGCCACCGCCACGGCCTGGCCGGCACCGACCGGCAGCTGCCGCCGGGAGACCGGCCGGACGCACAATGGCGATGCCTGCGCGGCGGGCGCCCGTACGACACAGACGGATCGAGGTGCGCACGGACAGTCGGGGCCGCAGAGGAACCCGCGTGCCCGCCGGCCCCGGGAGACCACGTCTTCCGAGTGCGCGGCTGCGACGGATACCGCAAACGGGGCCACAGCGCAGCCTGTGAGCCCCTAGCGCCCCTTCCGCGTGCAGTGAGGTGATCGGCACTCAGCGGGCGATCCAGGGCCTGTTCCGGTGGTCTGTGGGTACTGGCGGTGTGCCCGATCGGCGTCGGACTGTCGGCGGCCACGGGAGACTGCTCGGAGACGGCCATGAAGTTGCCCGCTGGCGGACATGAGAACTGCCCGGTGGCGGTCACGGGATCTGCCCGACACGACGTCGTCTGACTCGCCGCCTTGCGCGGTTGAGGCCCCTTCCTCGGGTGCGATGAGCGGTGCTGAAGCGCCCTATCGCTCCCGAGGAAGGGATGAGTTGAAGTCTGCCGAGGAGATCATGGAAATCCTAAATGCCTACGACCTGACCGGGTCGTATCGCGATGCCGGAGAGCTGGCCGGCTGCTCCCACCACACGGTCAAGCGCTACGTCGAGCGCAGGGCCGACGGCGGTGAACTGGACAAGGCTGAGCGAAGGCCGATGCTGATCGACGAGTATCTGCCCAAGGTCGAGGAGTGGGTCGAGCGCAGCCACGGCAAGGTCCGTGCCGACGTGGCCCACGACAAGCTGGTGGCGCTGGGATACGCCGGGTCCGAGCGCACCACCCGACGCGCGGTCGCAGCGGTGAAGAAGTCCTACCGGGCGGGCCGTGTCCGCGTGCACCGGCCGTGGGTCACCGAGCCGGGGATGTGGTTGCAATACGACTACGGTGACGGCCCGGTGGTCGATGGGGTCAAGACGGTGCTGTTCGTCGCCTGGCTGGCCTGGTCACGGTTCCGTGTGGTGCTGCCGTTGAGGGACAAGACGATGCCCAGTGTGTTCGCTGCGCTCGACGTGACGTTCCGGCGGCTGGGTGGGGTGCCGACCTATGTGCTGACCGATAACGAGAAGACCGTCACCACCGAGCACATCGCCGGTATCGCCGTGCGCAACCCACAGTTGGTGGCGTTCGCCGAGCATTACTCGGTCACCGTCCACACCTGCGTTCCGGCGGATCCTGCGTCGAAGGGCGGCACCGAGGCGTCGGTGAAGATCAGTAAGGCCGACCTGGTTCCCACGGACACCAATCTGCTCGGCCAGTACCGCTCGTTCGCTGAGCTCGAGATCGCGTGTGAGGTGTTCTGCGAGAAGGTCAACACCCGTGCCCACCGGGTCACCAAGCGGGCCCCGGTCGAGATGCTCGCCGAGGAACGAGCTCGGCTGCACCCGGTCGCCCTGACGCCGCACACGGTCGCGTTCGGCACTACCCGGCAGGTGCCGGTCAATACGCCGATGGTGACCTTCGAATCGGGCCAGTACTCGGTGCCACACCGCCTGCTCGGTCAATCGGTGTGGGTGCGCACCCACGGTGTCGGCGCTGACGAGCAGATCATCGTCGTCCACCTCGACCACGACCAGGGTCCGGTCGAAGTCGCCCGCCACGCACGGGCCACACCCGGCACCCCGCAGATCGAGGACGCTCACTTCCCGCCCCAGCCTGACGGTCCACTGAACCGCCGGCCACGGGCGAAGAACGCGGCCGAAGCGCAGTTCCTCGACCTGGGTGAGGGCGCACGGCTGTGGCTGGTCGAGGCCGCTGCCGCCGGCACCACGCGGATGCGGGTGAAGATGAACGAAGCGCTCGCGTTGGCCAAGCTGTTCGACCCCGTCGAGGTCGACTGGGCGCTGGGCCAGGCGGCGGTCCATGGCCGGTTCGCTGAGGCCGACCTGCCGTCGATCCTCGATCACCACGCCCGCGCTCCGAAGACCGGTGAGCATCGGGCCGGTGAGGGGCGTTCGTTGACCCAGGGCACCGGCGCGTGGGCACGACTTGGCCAGCACACCGCTGCCGACACCGACTCCCACGGCGAGGTGATCGCATGAACCCGGCACCCAGCGCGCCGCCGTTGCCGGTGGAGTTGGAGGAGCTGCTGCGCCGGCTGCGGCTACCTCACATCCGCCGCCACGGGCCTGAGATCGTGGCGACCGCGAAAGCGCAACGCTGGGAACCTGCCGAGGTCCTCAAAGCGCTGCTGGCCGAGGAACTCGCCGGCCGGGAACGGTCAGCACTGGCCACGCGCAGAGCAGCTGCGGGGTTTCCGACCGGGAAGACGTTCGAAACCTGGCAGCCCGAACTGTCCTCGATCCCGGCACCGACCCAGCAGTCGCTGCGCACCCTGGAATGGGTCCACCGACGGGAGAACCTCGTGGTCTGCGGACCGTCAGGAACCGGGAAAACGTTCCTGCTGGAAGCCTTGGGCCAGCAAGCCGTCGAAGAAGGGATGAAAGTCGCCTGGTTCACCTTGGAAGACCTCGGTGCCTTGCTACGTCGGCACCGCGCCGACGACACGGTGTCCAAGGCCATCGCCCGAATCCTGCGCGCAGACCTGGTCATCGTCGACGACGTCGGACTCCTCCCGGTCGCCACGGACGCCGCCGAAGGGCTCTACCGGCTCGTCGACGCCGCCTACGAGAAACGGTCGATCGCCATCAGCTCGAACCTGCACCCGTCCGGGTTCGACGAACTCATGCCCAAGACCTTGGCCACCGCCACCGTCGACCGACTCCTGCACCACGCCCACGTCTGCCAGACCAGCGGCGACAGCGTCCGACTCACCCAGGCACTCTCAGGCCAGGGGGTGAGCCCGTTGAACTGACCAACCTGGCCGGTGGTGGCCCACCCATCTTGGGCAGATCCCATGGCCACCACCGGGTACATCTCGTGACCGTCAGCGGGCAGGTCTCATGTCCGCCACTGGGCAGTTCCTACTGGCCCTTGACATCGGACCGCGGTCACGCCCGGGTGTCCGAGCCGCCGGTGGGGGCGCCGGCGCCGTGCGCACCCCGGTTCCCGACCGCGGCACGGCGCCGCGGAGCCCGGGACGCACTCGGTCACCGGCCTGTCATCGTCGTTGCTTTCCGCGGGGCCCGGATCCTCGGACCTGAACCGGCGGCCGTCAGGCCCGCTTCGGAGCGGTTCTCACCGGGTAGCGGACGCGGCAGCTCGGTCGGGTCCGCCCGGCGCTGCACCCCCGTACATATCGGGTCTCGCCCCCGCACGCCGGTATGCCCCGCACGCCGGGGTGTCGTTGGCCGGCGGTCGTCGCCCACGTACCGCTGAGCACGCCTTTGGAAGGCACAGTGGCCGACTGGGAGACGGATCTGGGGTGGTCCGCCCGGGTGGGGCACGCGACCGGCTGTATCGCCGGTAGCGAGGCACCGACGGTGCCGCCGCCTCGAGCGCTGGGCCGGGTACACAGCGGCCTCTCCGCCTTCTCATCCCGCGGGCCGGTGGGCGCCCGGGTCGGTGTGCACTGCGTGTCGTGCCGGCCGGTGACTTAAGGCCCGGTGGCGACCATGGTGGGGCCGGCAGCCGCCGGGAAGGTCTGTGGCTGCCACCGGCCTCCGTGCGCCCGGTATCACCCGCGGAGTGCCGGACGGCCGGTAGGAACCGTCCGTGCCGGGATGTCTGCCCCGCGGGCAGCAGCGGGGAGTACGGAAGGGGCGGGGCGCTGAAGCAGCGGCGGGCGGGGCAGGGCGGGGCGAGTCGAGCGGTCGCGGTGCGGAACCGGGAGCGAGGCCGGGGTGCCGACGGCCGTACTGCCGGCGGCCAGGGGGGCGCGTGGCCTCCCTTCGCTTCGAGCCGATATTGCCCGGCCCGGGAACCGCCGATGGACTGGTCCACGGACGGATAGGCGGCGGTGCCCGCCTGCAGGGCCCGACCGGAACCACGGGGCGCCCTTAAGCATGACCGGTACGGGCCCCTGCCGTCGCCGAGGGCGCTCTCGGCGGTTGCGACAAGGCTTAGCGCGGGACGGGATGCGGCCGACGGAGCTCGGCGTCGCGGCCATCGGCCGGTGCCGCGGCAGCCGGGGCGGGGCGGTGCGCACCGCCCGCGTAGACATCGGCGGGGCATGGCCGGTGGGGGAGGGGAGGGGTGCGTGCGCGGCGTGTGCCGGGCAGGCGGCGGGCGACCGGCTCCGGGCCACCCCCACAAAAGGCCGGTGGCCCGGACCTTGCGGTCCGGGCCACCGGTTGTGACGAGCCGAGTGAGGGGTTACTCCTGGTCGGAGTCGCCGCCTTCGAGTTCGGCGCGGTAGGCGTCCTGACGTTCCTTCAGGACCTGCAGGCGACGCTTCTCGCCCGCGTGCGCGGCCTCGTCGAGGGCGATGGCCTCGTCCTCGGGGTCGGCCTTGAACCAGCCACCCGCCGGCGGGCGTCCCGCACCACCGAGCGAGTTGAGCTTCTTCGGCACCATCGCGCCCTGGTACTCGAGCGGGATCGGGTTGCCGTCCTCGTCCTCGGCCAGCGGCTGGTGCACCTCGATGAAGGCGCCCTCCGCGGTGCGCACGATGTGGCCGGTCTCCAGGCCGTGCTCGAGCACGTCGCGGTCGCTGCGCTGCAGTGCGATGCACCAGCGGTAGGTCACGAAGTACACCAGCGGCGGCAGTGCGATCGCACCGATGCGCCCGATCCACGTCGTCGCGTTCAGCGACAGGTTGAAGTTGAACGCGATGATGTCGTTCATGCCCGAGAGCATCAGCACCAGGTAGAACGCGATGGTCATCGTGCCCAGCGAGGTGCGGACCGGGGTGTCACGGGGACGCTGCAGCAGGTTGTGGTGCTTGGTGTCCCCGGTGAGCTTGGCCTCCAGGAAGGGGTAGATGAACAGCAGTCCGAACATCAACCCGGCGACCAACGCGACCCAGAACACCGCCGGGATCGTGTAGTTGCCCAGATAGATCTCCCAGTTCGGGAAGATCCGCGCCAGCCCCTCCGTCCACAGCATGTACATGTCCGGTTGTGAACCGGCAGACACCTGCGAGGCGTTGTATGGACCGATGTTCCACACCGCGTTGATCTGGAACACGCCGCCCATGATGGCCAGGATGCCGAAGGTGATGGCGAAGAAGCCGGCCGACTTCAGCGCGAACACCGGCAGGATGCGCACGCCGACGACGTTGTCCTCGGTCCGTGCCGGCCCCGGGAACTGGGTGTGCTTCTGGTACCAGACCAGAGCCAGGTGCGCGCCGATCAGGGCGAGCAGGATGCCCGGGATGAGCAGGATGTGCAGCACGTAGATGCGCGGGATGATGATCGTGCCCGGCCAGTCGCCGCCGAACACCGCCCAGTGCATCCAGGTACCGACGACCGGGATGCCCAGGATGATGCCCGAGGTGATCCGCAGGCCGGTGCCCGAGAGCAGGTCGTCCGGGATGCCGTAGCCGAAGAAGCCCTCGGCGATCGACAGCACCAGCAGCAGGCAGCCGATGACCCAGTTGGCCTCGCGCGGCTTGCGGAACGCGCCGGTGAAGAACACCCGGAACAGGTGCACCATGATCGACGCGACGAACATCAGCGCCGCCCAGTGGTGGATCTGTCGGGCGAACAGTCCGCCGCGGACCTCGAACGACAGGTCGAGGGCGGCCTCGTAGGCCTTCGACATCTCGATGCCGCGCAGCGGCTGGTAGACGCCCTGGTAGGTGGTCTCCGCCATCGACGGGTCGAAGAACAGCGTCAGGTACACGCCCGAGATGAGCAGCACCACGAAGCTGTAGAGGGCGATCTCACCGAGCAGGAACGACCAGTGGCTCGGGAAGACCTTGTTGATCTGGCGACGGATGCCCGGCGCCATGCGATAGCGCTGGTCCATCGCGTCGGCCTGTGTGGCCAACTTCGAATTTGTCATTGCTTACGCTCCCAGAACGCCGGGCCGAGGGGCTCGATGAAGTCGCTGGCGGCGACGAAGTAACCGTCCTTGTTGACCGTCAGCGGCAGCTGCGGCAGCGCGCGCGCAGCGGGGCCGAAGACCGGCTTGGCCCAGGTCAGCGCGTCGAACTGCGACTGGTGGCACGGGCACAGGATCCGGTTGGTCTGCGCCTCGTACAGCGAGGTCGGGCAGCCCAGGTGAGTACAGATCTTCGAGTAGGCGATGTAGTCGCCGTAGTTGAAGCTCTCCTGGTTCTTGCGCTTGACCAGCTTCGCCCCGTCCTCGGGGTGGAAGCGGATGATCATCACCGCGTTGCGCGAACCGCGCATGGCGGTGAACAGCTTCTCGTCCGAGTCCGGGCCCTCCAGGTCCGACTTGCGGAACGGGAAGACCGACTCCATGCCGCCGGGCTCGAGGTCCTCCGGACGGACCAGCACGACCTCGTGCGGGTTGCCGGTGTCACGGCGCAGGAAGATCTCCTCGCCCGGGAAGTGCGGGGTCCAGCCGGAGGTCCACAGGGTGCCGTCACCGTTGTTGTCCATCACCGCGTTGGGCGTCCACGGCCGCTTGATGAAGCCGCCGAGGGTGCCGACGAGCGCGACCAGGCCGATGCCGGCGCCCGCGAAGCCCAAGGTGCCCTTGAGCAGGGGACGACGACCGAAGGTCGAGGTCTCCACCGCCTCGTTGAGCTGCGCGGTGATGGTCTTGCGGTCGACCTCGTCCGAGGGACCGTCGTGACGGTCCTGGATGGACAGCTCCTCGGGGATGAACTTCTTGGTGAAGTGCACCGCACCGATGCCCAGCGCGAGGATCGCCAGACCCATGGTCAGGCCGATGAGCGGGGTGTACAGGCTGTACAGGAACTCGCCCGACTCGCCCTTGGCCTTGTGCTGCCAGGGCCAGAACAGGTAGACGCCGATGAAGGCGGCCGCCGACAGGCCCGAGAGGATGAACCAGAAGGCCACGGTGCGCTCGGCGCGCTTCTCCGCCCGGGTGCCCTCGACCTCCCAGCGGTCCCGCCGGTATGCGACCTCGACGCCGTCGAGCTTGGTGCCCAAGGCGACGAGCTCGTCCCGGCTCATCGCGTCGAGCTGCTCGCGCGTGTAGTTCTCACCGTCACCGGTGCTCATGACCTCGCTCCGATCCACAGCGTGGCGCCAACGACCGCCACGATTCCGACCGCCCAGATGAAGCCCGCCTCGGCCGCAGGACCCCAACCGCCCAGGCCCATGCCGCCGGGGTTGGACGCCTCAGCGCCGTAGCGGACGTAGGCGATGACGTCCTTCTTCTCGTCCGGGGTCAGCTGCCGGTCGGAGAACTTGGGCATGTTCTCCGGGCCGACGACCATCGCGGACCAGATCAGCTTCGGGTCGACATCGTCCAGGTTGGGTGCGTACTTGCCCGAGGACAGGGTGCCGCCCTTGCCGGTGAAGTTGTGGCAGGACGCGCAGTTCTGGCGGAACAGGTCGCCGCCGACCGCGGCATCCGCCGCAGCGAAGCCGTCGCCGTCGCCGCCGCGACCGGAGCCGACCAGGTACTGACCCTGGACGAGCTCCTGGGCGTTGAACCGCTCACGGTCCTCCGCGGTGGGCTGGGGCAGCGAGGGGCCGCCGCCGTGCTGCTGGACGTAGGCACCGATCGCGTCGATCTGGCGCAGGTCCATGCGCGGGGTCTTCTGCGGCATCTGCGCTTCCTGGCGCACGGCCGGCATGCGGCCGGTCTTGACCTGGAAGTAGACCGAGGTCTCGCCGACGCCGATCAGGCTCGGACCGCGCTCGGGGATGCCCTGCAGGTTCGCGCCGTGGCACGTGATGCAGGACTCCTCGTAGAGCCGCTTGCCCTCGCGGATCAGCGTGGCCTGATCGGCCTCGTCTGCCTGCGCGACCTGAGGGGTCGGCGTCAGGGCCGCAGCGGCCAGACCGGTACCGGTCAGCGCGCTGAGCATTAGGGCGACGCCGGCAGCGCGACGACGCAACTTGCGGCGCTTCTTGGCCCGGGCCGGATCGACCGGGGCCTGCGCCGGAGACTCGTCGCCGGGATTCCCGGGGACAGGTGGCGGTGCTGGATTCATCGATATCCCTCTAGTTGTATCGCGGGACTGGACGACGGGACGTGAACCGTTCCGGCGGCCGATCGGGCGTGGTTACTGGACGATGTAGATGATCAGGAACAGGGCGACCCAGATCACGTCGACGAAGTGCCAGTAGTACGACACGGCGATCGAGGCGGTGGCCTGTGCCGGCGTGAACTTGCTCATCTTCGTACGGACGATCAGGTACAGGAAGGCGATCAACCCCGCGATGACGTGCAGTCCGTGGAAGCCGGTGGTGATGAAGAACACCGACCCGTAGGAGCTGCTCGCGAAGGTCGTGCCGTCCACGACCAGCTCTCGGAACTCGTTCGCCTGGCCGATCACGAAGATCAGGCCGAGAACGAACGATACGAAGTACCACGCCCGCAGCTTGAACACGTCGCCGCGTTCTGCCGCGAACACACCCAGCTGGCACGTGAACGACGAGATCACGAGGATCGTCGTGAACGTCAGTGCGTACGGGATGTTGAGGTGGGTGGGCTCGGGTGGCCAATCGCCCTGCGCCTGGGCCCGTGCGACGAAATACATCGCAAAGAGGCCGGCGAAGAACATCAACTCTTGCCCAAGCCACACGACGGTGCCCACAGCGACCATGTTCGGTCGGTTCAGCGAGTGGACTCGTTGGCTTATGGAGGATCCTGAAGTCCCTACTGTGCTCGTCACAGGCAGAAGTATGACCCGTCGTAGTAACTTCCGCCCAATCGGGGCTATAAATCGGGAATCCGATTTTAGAGGAGATGCGGTTGACCTGCGGTTTCTTTAAACCGGTCAGGTGAGTACGGGTTCCGACGAAGTGTCAAGGGGTAGTGATGGCCAGCAGGTCGAGATCGGGCGGTGGTGTGCGCGGTTGGTTCCGGCGCAGGCGCGACAAAAGTAAGGCTACCCTTGATTTGCGGGATCCGTCGTTGACGGTGACCGTCACCGGTTACGATCCCGCCCTGTCGTGTGGCGCCGCTCTGGCGGGAGCCGGGATCGACGGGGCCGATGCGGGTGTGCCCGGGGTGCTGCGCCAACTGGTGACCGTCCCGTCGTCCCGGTCCGCCGAGTTCCTGGCGGCCGCCGAACTCGACGGGTACACCGCCGTCGACGCCGACGTGCCGGCCGGGGTGTGGCCGGCCGAGGCGATCGATCCGCCCGCAGACGATGCGGTCGCGGTGGCGCTGTGCCGGGCGCTGGAGCTGACGGCCCTGGCGTGTTCCCAGGAACGGTCCCGGATGGCCGGACTGGCCCAGCGGCACGGCGGGGACGCCCGCGGCTGGGACGCGCTGCAGCCCGCACCCGAAGGATCCGCGGCGGGTCGTTAGTCTTTCCCCGTGAGCCTCCGGACGTCGGTGCCGGGCTCACCACGTGACGACGGGCCGCGGTAGGCGCGGGGCGGTCAGACGAGGAAAGAGGATCAGATGGGTCAGGGCGCGGCGGCTGCGACGGATGCGGGCCGGATCCGGCACGACTGGCCCGAGATCCTCGGTGCGCTCGCCGACGGCGTGGACCTCGCTCGCGACGGGGCGGCGTGGGCGATGGACGAGATCATGACCGACAACGCCACCGACGCCCAGATCGCCGCATTCGGTGTGGCGCTGAAGATCAAGGGCCCGACCCCGTCCGAACTGGACGGGCTGGCCGCCGGGATGCTCGGCCACGCCCGATTGGTCGAGGGCGTGGAGCAGGCCGTGGACATCGTCGGCACCGGCGGCGACCGGGCCGGGACCGTGAACATCTCGACCATGGCGGCGATGGTGGTGGCCGGGGCCGGAGTGCCCGTGGTCAAGCACGGCAGCCGCGCGGCCTCGTCGAAGAGCGGCGGGGCCGACGTGCTCGAGGCGCTCGGTGTGACCATCGCCCTGGGGCCCGAACAGGTCCGGCACTGTGTGCAGGCCGCCGGGATCGGCTTCTGCTTCGCTCCGCTGTTCCATCCGGCTCTGCGATTCGCCGCGCCGGCTCGCAAACAGATCGGCATCCCGACCGTGTTCAACGTGCTCGGTCCGCTGACCAACCCGGCCCGGCCGGCGACCGGACTGATCGGCTGCGCCTTCGCCGACCTGGTCGAGACCATGGCCGGAGATCG
>JAJYRZ010000064.1 GCA_021793835.1 Actinomycetes bacterium
TCCGATCTGCGCCAACGCGCCGCGCACCAACTCAGCCACCCGTTCACGCGCCGCACGCCGATTGCGCAGCTGACTGCGGTGCTCGGCTGCGGCGACGACCAGTCGGTCGTCGACGATCCGCCCCGATAGGCGCGCACGGACCAGTGCCAGGCGGTGCTCGGACAGATCGGGCACCGCGGAAAGATCGACGATCAGCTCCACCCGCGAGTCCGCGGTGTTCACCGACTGCCCACCCGGGCCCGAAGATCGGGAGAAACGCCACGACAGCGCCGCCGCCGGAACGGTCACCGACCGTGAGATCGGCAGATCGTCGGTCACCGCGCGCCCCTGCTCGCCGGCGACCGACTGCGCACTGCGGTCCGCGCCGGTCATGGCACCAGGATACGGGCCCTGTCCACCGCACCGACGGGCCGCGGGTGCGGGTATAGGCTCGGCGACCATGACGGGTGAGACGAAGACCTATGTGGTGACCGGTTCGGCCTCAGGGATGGGCGCGCAGGTCGCCACGCGGCTGCGCGCCGACGGACACCGGGTGATCGGCGTGGATCTGCACGGCGCCGAGGTCCAGGCAGACCTGTCGACCCCGCAGGGCCGGGCCGAAGCGCTCGCGGAGGTGACCGCGGCGCTGACCGGTCCGCTGGACGGGATGGTCCTGGCCGCCGGGCTCGGGCCGGGCAAGGACCGCGAACGGATGATCGTCGAGGTCAACCTGCTGGGCGCGATCGAACTGCTCGAGGGACTGCGCCCGGCCCTGGCCGCGGCCGGATCGGCGAAGGTCGTGGTGTTCGGCTCGAACTCGACCACCTCCACCCCGCTCGTGCCGCGGCGGATCCTGACGCTGCTGGCCCGCCGCGACACCGCCGGCGCCGCCCGACTGATCCGGCTCTACGGACCGCTCGGCGGGGCGATCGCCTACGCCACGTCGAAGATCGCGGTCAGCCGCTGGTGCCGGCGCGCCGCGGTCACCGCCGAGTGGGCGGGCGCGGGCATCGGGCTGAACCTGATCGCCCCGGGACCGGTGCTGACCCCGCTGCTGAAGTCCCAGCTCGACGGGCAGACCGGTAAGCAGGTCCGGTCCTTCCCGGTCCCGGCCCGCCGCTACGGCACGGTCGAGCAGTTGGCGGACTGGACGCTGATGATGCTGTCTCCGGCGGCCGACTTCATGGTCGGTTCGGTGGTCACCGTCGACGGCGGCACCGAGGCGCTGCTGCGCCCCGACGCCTGGCCGTCCCCGCTGCCGCTGCGGGCGATGCCGCGCATGCTGTGGACGATGTATCAGGCGCCGAAGAAAGGTCAGGTCGCCGACTACTCCGCGCAGGATTAGGAGCCGCCGGGCACGCCCCGCGCATGTGTGCCGCCGATGCCGCGCATCCGTGACGCCTTCGGCGGCGGTCCGGTGACCGCGGCCGCGCATCCGGGTGGGCCCGATCACCTCGCTGTTAGGGTTCGAGCCATGTCGAACAGTGACCCGCGCATCATCGCGACCACCTCCCGCATGCCCTTCGCCGTGGACGAGATCCACAAGCTGGGCGAGACCGGCCGCTATGTGCTGGCCACCGACACCTTCAAGTCGGCGCCGGGCAGCCACTCGCGCGGTGCGAGCGCGCACGTGGTCACCCCGCCGCCGACCCAGGAGCCGGGCGCCTTCGTCGACGAGATCATCCGGCTGATCGGCGAGCACGAGATCAACTGGGTGCTGCCGATGTTCGAAGAGGTCTTCTACCTCGCCGCCTACCGGGACAAGATCGCCGCCGCCCACCCGGAGGCGAAGTTGTTCTTCCCCGACCTGGACACGCTGTCGCTGGTGCACGACAAGGTCATCTTCGCGGACCTGTGCCGCAAGCTCGATCTGCCGGTCGCCGAGTCGATCACCGCGACCAGCCGCGAGGAGCTCAAGGCCGCCACCGGCAAGTGGGAGCACTGGTTCGCCCGCGCCGCCTACGGCCGCGGCGGACTGGACGTGGCCACCAACACCGGCCCGCTGGCCGGGGAGGCCGACCTGGACACCCTGGATCCGAGCCCGGACAACCCGTGGCTGGTGCAGGAGTACCTGAAGGGCGTGGACCGCTGCAGCTGGTCGGTCGCGCACGAAGGCGAGATCGTGCTGCACTCGTGCTACGAGCACCCGCTGACCATCGACGACCGCGGCGGCATCGTCTTCGAGTCGGTCGACTCGCCCGAGTCGCTGGCCGCGGCCCAGAAGATCGCCAAGGAACTGAACTGGACCGGGCAGATCAGCTTCGACTACCTCAAGACCGAGGACGGGGTGCACCACATGGTCGAGTGCAACGCCCGCCCGACCGCCGGCTGCTCGATCGCCACCCCGGAGGAGTTCGACACCGCCCTGTTCAACCCGTCCGGCCTGGTCACCGTGCCCGCCGGGCGTAAGCGGGCGATCAAGTCGGCGATCCTGCGCGACGTGCTGCGCCACCCGAGCCGGTTCAAGTCCGACTTCGCCGCCGCCAAGGGCGGGGCCGACGTCTACGGCCCGTCGCACGACCACCTGCCGCTGCTGTACTCGGTGCTCTCGCTCCAGCACGTGCTCAGCTACCGCAAGCAGCACGGGGTGGCCAAGCACAAGGGTGAGCAGTTGGTGGCCACCCAATTCTACGACGTGCTCTACGACGGCACCGAGATCGCCGTCTAGATCATCGATCGCGACCGCGCGCCGAATACCCGGCGCCGCGGTCGCCCGCCTGCGGGCCGGGTCCTGTCACCTCGACAGGACCCGGCCCGCAGCGCATGTGGGATCTACATGCTCGGGTGTTTACCGACCCGGTGGCGGGGAAGCCGTCTGCGCAGAGGAGGGGCCGGCATAAGACCCGGCCCCGGGCGCACGAGGACGGGAGTGAGACATGACAGACCCGCACAGCGACACCCGCGACCTGGACGGCACCGACACCGACCAGCTCACGCTGCAGAATCCGGTCACCCGCTATCCGGCGATCTCCCCGCCCGAACAGCACCAGGACGAACCCGGCCTGGAGAGCCGGACGATCCCGCGCCCGGACATCGGGCAGCACTCCTACCGCGGCACGGGGCGGCTCGCCGGTCGCCGGGCCCTGGTCACCGGCGGCGACTCGGGCATCGGTGCGGCCGTGGCGATCGCCTTCGCCCGGGAGGGCGCGGACGTGGCGATCACCCACCTGCCCGCAGAGGATCCCGACGCCCGCGAGATCGTCCGGATCATCACCGAGACCGGCCGCACCGCGATCGCGCTGGCCGGCGACCTGACCGACCCGCAGTTCTGCGCCGGTGCCGCGCACGAGGCCGCGCAACTGCTGGGTGGGCTCGACATCGTGGTCAACAACGCCGGCAAACAGGTGGTCGCCGACAGTCTCGATGCGCTGACCGACGAGCAGATCGAACAGACCTTCCAGACCAATATCGTGGCGATGTTCCGGCTCACCCGGGCCGCGCTGACAGAACTCGGTCCCGGGGCCACGATCGTCAACACGACCTCCATCGAGGCCTACATGCCGTCGCCGGTACTGCTGGACTACGCGTCCACCAAATCGGCGATCAACAACTTCACCAAGGGCCTGGCCCAGCAGATCGCCGCCGACGGCATCCGGGTCAACGCGGTCGCCCCCGGCCCGATCTGGACCCCGATCCAGCCGACCGACGGGCAGCCGAAGGAGAAGCTGCCGCACTTCGGACACAACACGGCCCTGGGCCGGGCCGGACAGCCGACCGAGCTGGCCCCGGCGTACGTGTTCCTGGCCTCGGCCGAATCGAGCTACGTCACCGGCGCGACGATCCACGTCAACGGCGGCATGCCCTCGCCGTGACCGTGCCGACGCGGGGCGTGGCCGGTCAGCGCTCGGGCTGCTCGGTGCGTCCGTCGGCGTGCCGGGCGAACCGGCCGGCCTCGCGCGGGTGCACCACATCGGGCCGATCCCACGGCCAGCCGCCGAAACCGGTGCGCTGATAGTCCGCGAAGGCCTGGGCGAGCTCGGGCTCGGTGTTCATCACGAACGGCCCGCGGGCGGCCACCGGTTCGTCCAGCGGCAGGGCCTGCAGCATCAGCAGCTGTGCCGGACGGTCCTCGGTGACCACCAGGGTCGGATCGTCACCGAGGCAGGCGTAGCCCTGACCGCTGGTGACCACGCTGTCCTCGATCTGGGCCCGGGTGTGTGCGCCGTAGGCGTAGAGCACCCGCCGGGTGCCCGGCACCGATGCGGCGGGCAGTTCGACCTCGGCGTCGGGCGCCAGATCCACCAGCCACACCGCGATCCCGGCGGCCGGGTCGGCGGCCAGTGACCGCGGCGGCGGGGCCGGGGCGTCGACTCCCGCCCCGGTGTCGCGTCGGGTGGTGTAGTCCCCGGTGATCACCGTGACCGTCGCCGCGCCACCGTCGGGGCCGATCGACCGGATCTTCGGGATGTCGGCCGACCAGTACATGTGGAAATCCGGCTCGACCTGTTTCGCGGCCGCCGGCAGGTTGAGCCAGATCTGGAACAGCTCGAGCGGATTGGCGTGCTCGGTCGATACCAGCGGGAACATCTCCGAGTGCACGATCCCGGACCCGGCGGTCAGCCACTGCACATCGCCCGCGCCGAAGCGGGCGGTGGCGCCGAGCGAATCGGCGTGGTCCACCCAGCCCGAGCGCACGATGGTGATCGTCTCGAAGCCGCGATGCGGGTGCGCGGGGAAGCCCGGCACACTCTGCCCGTGATACATGTTCCAGCCCGCCGGGTTGCCGAAGTCCCGTCCCAGCGGGCGGTCTGCGACCGACTCGACCGGGGCCATCTGCGCGGTGCCGGCCGGATAGTGGTCCAGGTGGTGGTTGGCGAACAGGAACGGCGCCAGGCCCGGCCAGGGGCCGGTCAGGTTGAACACCTCGCCGTGTGGCGCGGAAGCGGACATGGGGGAGAGCCTTTCACCGTCGGGTCCGGCGGCACACACCGCCGGCGGGCCGGTCGATAGGAGAAACGATGCGGGCGGGCCGACTATTCCGCCCGCCGCACCGCCGACCGCGGCTTCAGGACAGCCGCGACTTGCGAGCCACCTCGGCCACGATCCCGCCGAGCCGGTCCTGCTGGTCGGCCGGACCGGTGGAACTGATCAGCAGTCCGCGGCACAGGTCGTCACGCAGGGGCAGCGAGGCCGAGTAGGCGTTCAGGGCCGCCCCCGAATCCACCCCGGAGACCAGGGTGCCTTCGTCGCCGATCGTGTCGTCCGGTTCGGTGATCTCACCGCCGGGCACCCCGGTGCGAAAGCCCGAGACCCGGCGCTCGAGGTTCTCGGTCACCCCGGTGCAGGACTGTTCGCCGGCGATGATGATCGTGATCAGCCCGCCGTCGCCGAGGTGACCGGAGAACTCCTCGCGGCTGGCCGGATCGTCGGCGGCCGCATCGGCGATGTCCTCGGGCACCACGGATTCGTCGGCCAGGAACAGAGAGGTCTCCGGGCCGGGCGGCACCGCGCCGGTGGCCGCCAGGTCACCGAGATACCAGCCCTTCGGCACATGGATCTGCACCTCGCCGGGGGACCGGTCACCGTCGTCGGCCGCCGGGTCACCGAGCGGAAACGACTCCGAGGTGCCCCCGCCGCCGCAGGCGGTGGCCAGGGCGGCCGCGGCCACGATGGCGAGCGCGCCCGACGCGCGCGTAAATCCGGATACCGATCCAGGCTGCATGAGGTGACGGTAGCGCAGCTACGGCTGCGCAGCGGCGATGGACGCGCGGCGGCCGGGCCGACTCGCCTTTTCCGGGCGCGCCGGGCCGGGGCCCTACGATGGCGGGCGTGAGCGTGAAGACCCTGCCGCATCCGCCGCGGCGCATCCCGATCCTCGGCGACGTGCTCGGCATGGACCCGGTCACCCCGATGCAGGCC
Organism: Actinomycetes bacterium; assembly: GCA_021793835.1. GTDB lineage: Bacteria > Actinomycetota > Actinomycetes > Mycobacteriales > Mycobacteriaceae > Tomitella. The sequence continues at coordinate 5,839 of JAJYRZ010000064.1, forward strand.
ACCGCCGCGATGATGGACCGGCTCGGGCCGATCTATCAGCGGCGCATCCTGGGCACCCGGCTGGTGTTCGTCGGCGGGGCCGATCTGGTGGCGCAGGTGTGCGATGAGACCGCCTGGGAGAAACACGTCGGCCGACCGCTGCAGCAGCTGCGCCCGATCGGCGGGGACGGACTGTTCACCGTCGACACCGGCGATCCGGCCTGGGCCCGCGGACACCGGGTGCTGGCCCCGGGCTTCACCGCCGAGGCCATGCGCGGCTACCACGACCGCATGGTGCAGGTCGCCGGGGAACTGGTCGACTCCTGGGCCGAGACGCCTGCGCCGATGGACGTGTCCGAGCAGATGACGCGGCTGACCTTCGAGACGATCGGCCGGATCGGCTTCGGCTACCGCTTCGGATCCTTCGACGGCGGCGCACCGGACCCGTTCGTCGCCGCGATGACGCGGGCACTGGCGCACGCCCAGTCCGCCGGACTGCCGATTCCGGGACTGGGCGCCGTGCTGGGGCGGAAGGCCCGGGCGCGCAACGCCGCCGACATCGCCCTGCTCGAAGACACGGTCGCCGAGGTGATCGCCGCACGCCGGGCGGCCGGCCCCGGACCGGGCCCGGCGGATCTACTCGACCGCATGCTCACCACGGTCGATCCGGAGACCGGACGCGGGCTCGACGATGCGAACATCGTCCGCCAGACCCTGACCTTCCTGATCGCCGGCCACGAGACCACCGCCGGGGCGCTCGCGTTCAGCCTGTGGCACCTGGCCACCGAACCCGGGGTCCTCGACGCCGCCCGGGCCGAGGTCGATGCGATGTTCCCGACCCCGGGCGACGAGTGCACGATCGACTACGCGCAGGTGCCGCGGCTGCGTTATCTGCGGCGGGTGATCGACGAGTCGCTGCGGCTGTGGCCGACCGCGCCGGGCTTCTTCCGGCGGGCGAAGGTCCACACCCGGCTGGCCGACCGCTACGACTTCGCCCCCGGCGACTGGGTGCTGGTCGCGGTCAACGCCCTGCACCGCGACCCGGCCGCGTGGGGCCCGGATGCGGGCCGCTTCGATCCCGACCGCTTCACCTCCGCGCAGATCCGCGGCCGACACCCGCACGCGTTCAAACCGTTCGGCACCGGGGCGCGCGCCTGCATCGGCCGCCAGTTCGCCTACCACGAGATGCTCATAGCGCTGGCGCTGATCGTGCGCCGCTTCGATCTGACGGCAGATCCCGACTATCGGCTGAAGGTGACCGAGCAGCTGACGATGAAACCCGACGGATTCGAGCTGTCGGTGCGCCCGCGACGCTGATCCGGTGCCCGCCGACGAGCTGTCGGTGCCGTAGCCGCTCGAGGAGCGTTCGGGAAGGTGGGTACCTGCCTAGGCTGACTGCAGGCACGCGCGGTGGGCGCGGGCCGGACAGAGCGGAGGCGGCTGTGAGCGAGACGCGGTTGATCAAGACGTCGGAGAAGATGAGCCGAGACGAGCTCGCCGATCTGCTCGAGCAGATGGCCGGTCGGATCCGGACCGGGCAGCTGACCTTGAAGTCCGGCACCGACGAGGTGTTGGTCGAACCGGCCGAACTGGTCGAGGTCGACGTCGAGGTGAGCAAGAAGGACAAGCGCCGCGGCACCACGATGGAACTGGAGATCGAGATCGAGTGGAGCCCCGGTGACACCGGATCGGGTGGGCTGACGCTCGGCTGACCGGCCGATGCCGCCCGTCCGCGCCGGCCGGGAGCGGTGTTCGGTGCGCCCGGGGTCCGGGTACCGGCCGCTGCAGGCGATGACTCGCTCAGGACCGGGCGGACCGGGCCGGGTCGATCACCTCCGCGCCGAACCTGCGCAGACTCTCGACCACCGCGGCGTGGGAGGGGGCGGCGGGTTGGACGTTGCACAGCACGTCGGTCGCATACGGGTAGACCGCGTCCGCGGCCAGGTCGGCGCCGACCTGCGCGCCGCTGCCGACGTAACAGTTGCCGGCCGCGATGTAGTCCGCGGCGGTGTACCCCTCGGGCAGCCGCCCGGCTGCGATCGCGGTCGGCAGCCAACGTTCGATGCCCGGGGTCAGGGCCGCGGCGGCACGGCCGGGGTCATCGGCGCACAGCACCGACCGCGACATCCCGCCCCGGGGCGTGCGCCCGGTGATGGTCATCTGGTCCGCATACCGAGATGCCCGGTGGGCCGCGATCTCGTCGCGCGGGCCGTGCGGGGACGACGAGCGGCCGGTGAGCACGCCGAGACCGCGCACCATCGCCATGTCGAACCCTTCTTGCGAGGCGGTGCCGACCCAGAGCCGGTCCTGCAGACCCGTGGGGGCGGGCACCAGGTCGGAGGCGGGGGCCAGCAGCTCGTCGAGCTCGTCGAGCAGGGCCGTGAACAGTTCGTGGCGGGCGTCGTGGTCACGGCCGAACCGCCGCGAGGTCTCGGCGTCGGCTCCGGCACCGAGCCCCAGTTCCAAGCGGCCACCGGAGAGCGTGTCGACCATCGCCGCATCCGCGGCGAGCCGGATCGGGTCGTGCAGCGAACCGACCAACGCGGCGGTGCCGAGCCGGATCCGCTCGGTGTGTTCGGCGACGGCGGCCGCCAGGATCAGCGGAGAAGGGCAGTGCGCCCGCTGCACCCCGAAGTGATGTTCGGCGATCCAGAACGAATCGAATCCGGCCTCCTCGGCGATGCGGGCGAGCTCCACGGCCTCGCGCAGCACGCGCGCCGAATCACCGTCGTCGCCGACGACATGGGAGATGAAACCGAAGCGCACGAAGGTCGTCCCTTCTGATCGTCCTGTCTTCGTGCCCGACGTTTGCCCTACGCGGCACCCTGAAACACGAAACCCCACCGGCATCACTGCTGGTGGGGTCCGGTGCCCCCGGTCGGACTCGAACCGACACTGGACGGGTTTTGAATCCGTTGCCTCTGCCGATTGGGCTACGGGGGCTTCATGCGAGTGCGGCGAACCCGTTGGGCCGCCACACGCGAGGAAGAGTATAGGCAACGCGGTCAGCGCGTCCACCTGCGCCCGGCCCGTTGGTGTCGGGGTCGTGCAGCGGACACAGCAGGTCTGCAGGCCGTCTGCCGCGATGCCACCGAGCCGGTGCGCTGCGATGATTGAGCGGACGGGGACCGGACGGCATGATGGTTGACGAGTCAATAGAGGTCGGGGTGTGCGGCCGGACCGATGCGGGTCCCTGTGCGCCTCGGCACCGAGGGCCGGTGTGCCCGGGAACGAAGAGCGAAGTGGGGGAGCGACCATGACAGATGCGAGGGGCGCCGATGTGCAGGGTGTCGCGGGCGCCGGTGCGGAGAAGGACGCCGGACCGCGCCGCTGGGTCCGGGTGCTCGGTCCCGGCGGACTCGATGACGGGCAGGTCACCACGGTGCACGCCGGCCCGCACATCATCGCGCTGAGCCGTCGGGACGGCTGTTTCGGAGCGCTGGACAACAGGTGTCCGCACCAGGGCGGGCCGCTGGGTGAGGGCACGATCGAGGACGGGGTGCTGCGGTGTCCCTGGCACGGGTTCACCTACGACCCGATCACCGGTGTCTCCGCCCTGCCGCACGCCGGCACAGCCGAGACCTATCCGGTGGAGGACCGGGAAGACGGGGTGTGGGTGTCGATCCCGGACGACGACGTCGCCACGCGCACCGTCGCGGACACGGTCGTCGACACCCTGCTGGCCTGGGACGTGCGCCATGTGTTCGGCATGGTCGGACATTCGAACCTGGGGTTGGCCGACGCGCTGCGCCGTGCGCAGGAACGTGGGGACCTGACGTTCGTGGGGATCCGGCACGAGGGCGCAGCCGCGTTCGCCGCCTCGGCGATCGGCAAGCTGACCGGTCGTCCGGCGGCATGCTTCGCCATCGCCGGACCCGGATCGACGAACCTGCTGACCGGCCTGTACGACGCCAAGGCCGACCGCGCACCGGTGATCGCGCTGTCGGGCCAGGTGCCGTCGAAGGTGCTCGGCCGGGGTGCGTTCCAGGACGTGGACCTGTCGGGGGCGTTCAAAGAGGTCGCGGTGACCACCAAGACGGTGCTGCCCGGCTCCGACCACTCGGAGCTGGTCGCCCAGGCGATCAAGACCGCCATCGTCGAACGCGGGGTGGGACACCTGGTCATGCCCGATGAGGTGCAGGTCCAGCCGGCCGAGGACGAGCCCATCGCCCGCCCGGCCGGCCGGATGCCGGTCACCCGGGTCGGTCCGCCCGAGGAGGCGGTGGCCGATGCACGTGCGCACCTGGCCCGGGCGCGTCGACCGGTGATCATCGTCGGCTACGGAGCCCGCGAGGCGATGTCGGAGATCATCGCGCTGGCCGAACACCTCGGGGCCCCGATGCTCACCACGTTCAAGGCCAAGGGGCAGCTGCCGGACTCCCACCCGCTCGCGTGCGGGGTGCTCGGACGCTCGGGCACACCGGTGGCCGCCGGGATGATGAACGAAGCGGACCTGCTCCTGGTCTTCGGTGCCTCGTTCTCGCACCACACCGGTATCGCCGACCACACCCCGACCGTGCAGGTCGACACCGACCCGATGGTGCTCGGCAGGTTCCACCCCGTGCAGGTCCCGGTGCTCGGTGACTGCGCACTGACGGCGACCGCGTTGCGCACCGGCGACACCGCCGGCGGCGAGCGCGCGGACCAGGCCGCCGAGGTCGCCACCCGCTGGGCGGATTGGCGCGCGGAGAAGGCTCGGCGTGCCGCGCGAGACCGCGGACACGGTGTCGGAGCCGCCGCGGTGTTCGCGGCCCTGGGCCGCCATGCCCCGGCGGATGCGGTGATCAGCGTGGACGTCGGTGACAACGCCTACGCTTTCGGCCGCTATTTCGAATGCGAACGCCAAGCGGTGCTGATGAGCGGCTATCTCGGCTCGATCGGTTTCGGTTACCCGGCGGCGATCGGGGCGGCGGTGGCCGCGCCGGACCGTCGGTCGATCGCGGTCACCGGAGACGGCGGCTTCGGTCAGTATCTGGCGGAACTGACCACCGCGGTCGCACACGATCTGCCGATCGTGCACGTGCTGCTCGACAACTCCGAACTCGGCAAGATCTCCCGGGAGCAACGTGCCGAGGAGATGGAGGTGTGGCAGACCTCGCTGCGCAATCCCGATTTCGCAGCTTATGCGCAGCTGTGCGGAGCGTTGGGGATCCGGGTGGACAGCGCAGACGATCTCGACGATGCGCTGGCCCGGGCCCTGGCCCACGACGGTCCGTCCCTGGTGCACGTGATCGAAGACGGTGAACTGGACTGACGGTCCGGCGGTGACACCGCCGGTAGCGGTCGGTGTCACCGCCTACACTCGGGCCCGTGAGCCCTGCGACGAAGACCTCCAAGACCTCGGGCACGGCCGGTGCCCGCGCCACCGACGACAAACCCACCCTGCTGCTGATCGACGGCCATTCGATGGCCTACCGCGCCTTCTACGCGCTGCCTGCGGAGAACTTCGTCACCAGCTCCGGGCAGGTGACCAACGCGGTCTACGGGTTCACCTCGATGCTGATCAACCTGCTGCGCGACGAACAGCCCACCCACGTGGCCACCGCCTTCGACGTCTCCCGGCAGACCTTCCGGGCGGAGAAGTTCCCCGAGTACAAGGCGCAGCGGGCGAAGACCCCGGACGAGTTCCGCGGCCAGGTCGAGGTGACCAAGGAGATCCTCGAGGCGCTTGCGATCCCGACGATGGCGGTCGACGGCTTCGAGGCCGACGACATCATCGCCACCCTGGCCACCCAGGCCGAGGAGCTCGGCTACCGGGTGCTGATCTGCACCGGTGACAGGGACGCACTCCAGCTGGTCACCGACGACGTCACCGTGCTGTATCCGATGCGCGGGGTCTCCGAACTCATGCGCTTCACCCCCGAGGCGGTGGAGGACAAGTACGGGCTGACCCCGGCCCAGTACCCGGACTATGCGGCGCTGCGCGGCGACAAGTCCGACAACCTGCCCGGCATCCCGGGCGTGGGGGAGAAGACGGCGACCAAGTGGATCAACCAGTACGGCACGCTCGCCGGGCTGATCGAGCACGCCGACGAGATCCGCGGCAAGGTCGGCGACAACCTGCGGGAGCACCTGTCGTCGGTGCAGCTCAACCGTGAGCTCACCGAGATGGTGCGCGACATGGATCTGCCGTACACCCCCGACGAGCTCGAGCGCGCGGCGTGGGATCGGGAGCAGATCCACACCCTGTTCGACCAGTTGGAGTTCTCCGCCCTGCGCGACCGACTGTTCTCCACCCTCGAATCGGCGGAACCGGAGGCCGACGCCGGCACCCCGATCAGCGGCGGCCCGATTCCGCCGGGCACGCTCGCAGATTGGCTGGCCGAGCACGCACCCGCCGGGGCCGGGCGGCACGGACTGATCGTCGACGCTCCGGCGCAGGTGTACGGCTCGGACGTGGTCGCCGTCGCGATCGCCGGTGCGGCCGGGGAGGGCGGCCGCATCGAGGCCACCGAGATGACCCCCGACGATGAGAAGGCCTTCGCGGACTGGCTCGCCGACCCGCAGATCGACAAGGCGCTGCACGAGGCCAAGTGGGCGATCCACGCGGTGCGCGGCCGCGGCTGGACGATCGACGGGATCACCACCGACACCGCGCTGGCCGCCTATCTGCTGCGTCCGGGGCAGCGCGGATTCGCCCTCGAAGACCTGTCGCTGCGCTACCTGCAGCGTGAACTGCGCGCCGAGGACGACGGAGACGATCAGCTCTCGCTGCTCGACGACGCCGACTCGCCCGAGGCGCAGGCCGAGAAGGCGGCGCGCGAGGCGATCGTGCGGGCGCGCGCCGTGGTCGACCTGGCCGCGGTGTTCGACACCGAACTGGCCCGGATCGATGCGGCCGCACTGCTGACCGACATGGAACTGCCCGTGATGGAGGCGCTCGCGAAGTGCGAGGCCGCCGGCATCGCGATCGACGACCAGCGGATGGACGACCTGCTGGCGGAGTTCTCCGGCCGGGTCACCGAGGCGGCCGACAAGGCGTACGAGGTGATCGGTCAGCAGATCAACCTCGGCTCGCCCAAACAGCTGCAGGTGGTGCTGTTCGACGAGCTCGGCATGCCCAAGACCAAGCGCACGAAGACCGGCTACACCACCGATGCCGCGGCGCTGGAGTCGCTGTTCGACAAGACCGGGCATCCGTTCCTGGAGTACCTGCTGGCCCACCGGGACGCCACCAAGCTCAAGACCACCGTGGAGGGGCTGCGCAAGACCGTCGCCGACGACGGGCGCATCCACACCACGTTCAACCAGCACGTCACCGCCACCGGCCGACTGTCGTCGACCGAACCGAACCTGCAGAACATCCCGGTGCGCACCGAGGCCGGCCGCCGCATCCGCGAGGCCTTCGTCGTCGGTGACGGCTTCGAGACCCTGCTGACCGCGGACTACTCGCAGATCGAGATGCGCATCATGGCGCACCTGTCCGGCGACGAGGGACTGATCGAGGCGTTCAACTCCGGCGAGGACCTGCACAGCTTCGTCGGCGCCCGGGCCTTCGGCGTGCCGATCGACCAGGTGGACGCCGAACTGCGGCACCGGGTCAAGGCGATGAGTTACGGGCTGGCCTACGGTCTGAGCGCCTACGGGCTGGCCCAGCAGCTCAAGATCTCCAATGCCGAGGCAAAGGAGCAGATGGAGGCCTACTTCGCCCGGTTCGGCGGGGTGCGCGACTATCTGCACGAGGTGGTCGAACAGGCCCGCAAGGACGGCTACACCTCGACGATCTTCGGCCGGCGCCGCTACCTGCCGGACCTGAACTCCGACAGCCGTCAGCGCCGCGAGATCGCCGAACGCGCCGCGCTCAACGCGCCCATCCAGGGCAGTGCCGCCGACATCATCAAGGTCGCGATGATCGATGTCCAGCGCGGCCTCGACGAGGCCGGGGTCGCCTCGCGGATGCTGCTGCAGGTCCATGACGAACTGGTGCTCGAGATCGCACCGGGCGAACGCGACCGGGTCGAGGCGCTGGTGCGCGAGAAGATGGCCGAGGCGATCACGCTGTCGGTGCCGCTGGAGGTCTCGGTCGGCGAAGGCCGGGACTGGGACACCGCCGGACACTAGACGCGAGAGACGATGCGGGCGCGGCGGTGATCACCGCCGCGCCCGCATCGTCTACCGGATGGGACCGGTCTGCTAGTCCTCTTCTTCGGGGTGGCGCTGCAGGTTGATCACCGACAGGATCAACCCGCCCCAGATCAACACCAGGGCCACCACCATCATCACGATCGCCGATGTGCTCATGTCAGCGTCCCTTTCTCTGCAGGCTGCGGGTGCCGGGGTGGGGGATGAACTCCTCGCGCTGGACCCGATCGGTCCAGGGCGCCAGCGAGACCAGCACGGCGATCACCACCAGTGCGATCTGCACGATCCACCCTGCACCGGCGACCAGCCCGGTGGGCAGGCCCTCGTAACCGTTCTTGCTGACGTCGATCGCCTCGCGGACGAACATCACCGCCAGCACCACGGGCGTGATCACCCCGATGCAGGCCATCCACACCCAGCCGAGCTTGAACGACGACACCGCATTGAGGTGATCGCGCAGCTCCGGCAGGCGCCGGGCCACCCACGTGATCGCCACGGTGGCGACCAGTGCGGCGCCGACGATGCCGAAGTTGTTGACGAAGTGGTCGACCACGTCCAGCAGGTTCAGTCCCGTGGTGGTGGGGAACAGCACCAGCGAGACGATCGCTGCGGCGCCGCCGACGTAGAGGCTGGCGCGCACGGTGTCCAGGCCGACCTTCTCCTGCACGGCCGCGATCATCACCTGGGTGATCGAGATCAGCGAGGTGAGCCCGGCGAAGAACAGTGCGGCGAAGAACAGCACCCCGAACACAGGACCGCCGGGCATCTCCGAGATCACTGTGGGGAACGCGATGAACGCTAGCCCCACCCCGCCCTCGCCGATCGCCTCGGACATCGACAAGGTCTCGTCGACACCGGGGATGTTCCCGGCATTGGCCTGCACCGTCATGAACCCCAAGGTGGCGAACACCCCGATGCCGGCCAGGATCTCGAACGCGGAGTTGGAGAAGCCGACCACCAGCCCCGAACCGGTCAGGTCGGTCTTGCGCTTGAGATAGGACGAGTAGGTGATCATGATG
>JAJYRZ010000065.1 GCA_021793835.1 Actinomycetes bacterium
CCGATCTCCTCGACACCGGCGGCCGCGTCGCCCGCTTCGAGGCCCGCTACGGCAAGCGGAAGAAGAACGACGACAAGTAGCGTTCCCACCGACGCCCGTGCCTGCGCATCCGCGCAGGACGGGCGTCGGTGTCTTTTTTGACCGGTCCTCCCGCGCGGCGGGATGATGGGCGGGTAGACACACGGGCAAGGGGAGAGGCGATGGCGGGTACAAGCGGTCCTTCGGCGATCGACGACGTGCTCGTCGAATACTCGGGCCTGGAGCAGCAGTTGGCCGATCCGTCGCTGCACGACGACGCGGCGGCCGCGCGCCGGGTGGCCAAACGGTTCGCCGAGCTCGGTCCGGTGATCGGGGTGCACCGCGACCTCGTGCAGGCCCGTGACGACCGGGAGGCCGCCGCCGAACTGGCCGCCGACGATCCGTCCTTCGCCGCCGAGGCCGAGCAGCTGGCCGAGACGATCAGCGCGCTCGAAGCCCAGCTCGCCGATCTGCTGGCCCCGCGCGACCCGCACGACGGCGACGACATCGTGCTCGAGGTCAAGTCCGGTGAGGGCGGGGAGGAGTCGGCGCTGTTCGCCGCCGACCTGGCGCGGATGTACATCAAGTACGCCGAGTCGCGCGGCTGGCGCGTCGAGGTGCTCGACGCCTCGGTGTCGGACCTGGGCGGTTACAAAGAGGCCACCGTGTCGATCAAGTCGCGCAGCGCCACCCGCGACGGGGTGTGGTCACAGCTGAAGTTCGAGGGCGGGGTGCACCGCGTCCAGCGCGTGCCGGTCACCGAGTCGCAGGGCCGGGTACACACCTCGGCCGCGGGCGTGCTGGTCTACCCCGAGCCCGAGGAGATCGAGGACGTGGTGATCGACGACGCCGACATCCGGGTCGACGTCTACCGTTCGTCCGGCAAGGGCGGCCAGGGCGTGAACACCACCGACTCCGCGGTGCGGATCACCCACCTGCCCACCGGCATCGTGGTCACCTGCCAGAACGAGCGGTCCCAGCTGCAGAACAAGGCGCGCGCCATGCAGGTGCTCGCCGCCCGCCTGCAGGCCGCGGCCGCCGAGGAGGCCGAGGCCGAGGCCGCGGCGGGTCGGGCGAGCCAGATCCGCACGGTCGACCGCTCGGAGCGGGTGCGCACCTACAACTTCCCGGAGAACCGGATCACCGATCACCGCATCGGATTCAAGGCCCACAACCTCGACGCCGTGCTCGACGGCGACATGGCGGCACTGGTCGACGCGCTGGTGGCCGCGGACCGGGCCGAGCGGATGCAGGCCCAGTGACCGACGCCGACCACCCTCACGGCCGCCGGCCGGTGCCGGGCGCCGAGGAGCCGGCGCCGCGCCGGTCGCCGCTGCGGCTGGAGATCACCGCCGCGACCGAGCGGCTGGCCGCCGCCGGTGTCGACTCCGCGCGGGTGGACGCCGAACTGCTGGCCGCACACGTGCTCGGCACCGAACGCGCCCGGCTGCCGATGATCCCGCTGGTCGACCAGGATCTGGTCGCGCGGTTCCACGGGCTGGTCGATCGGCGGGCCACCCGCGAGCCGCTCCAACACATCACCGGGCGCGCCCACCTCGGACCGATCGAGGTGGCGGTCGGACCGGGGGTGTTCGTGCCTCGTCCCGAGACCGAACTGCTGCACGCCTGGGCGCTGGCCTATCTGCAGACCCTGCCCGCCGGCCGCGCGCCGGTGGTGGTCGACCTGTGCACCGGATCGGGGGCGCTGGCGCTGGCCATCGCGCACTCGCGGCCCGATGCACGGGTGTATGCGGTCGAGTCCAGCCCCGAGGCGCTGGCCTGGGCGCGGCGCAACGCCGAGGAACGCACGGCGGCCGGAGACACCCCGATCACGCTGGTGCACGGCGACGTCACCGAGGCCGACCTGCTCGACGAACTCGACGCCGAGGTCGACGTGGTGGTGGCCAACCCGCCCTATGTGCCCACCTCCGCCGAGGTCTCCGCCGAGGTCGCCGAACACGACCCGCCCGCGGCGGTGTTCGCCGGCCAGGACGGACTGGCGGTCATCCGTCCCATGGTCTTCACCATCGCCCGGCTGCTGCGCATCGGCGGGGCGGTCGGGGTCGAACACGACGACACCAACGGCGGCGCGGTCGCCGACCTGTTCCGCGCGCGTCGGGTCTTCGGCGAGGTCGCCGAACATCCCGACCTGGCCGGCCGGCCCCGGTTCGTCGTCGCCCGGCGGGTGCCGACCGAGGCCGAAGCCCGGTGGTATCGGCCCGAACCGGCAGACTGAGCCCGGGCCACCGCCCGGCACCGACGACGGAACCGGTCCGCCGCATCACCGATCACGAGGAGACGAGTCCTGTCATGAGCGTCTACGACTGCGCCGACACCGAGCAGCGCACCGCCGGGCTGGCCGCGGCACGCACCGCACTGCAGTCCGGGGAGCTGGTGGTCATGCCCACCGACACCCTCTACGGCATCGGCTGCGACGCCTTCGACTCGACCGCGGTGGACCGGCTGCTGCGCGCCAAGGGCCGCGGCCGCGACATGCCGGTGCCGGTGCTGATCGGATCGTGGGCGACCATCGACGGCCTGGTCTCGGTGGTCACCCCGCAGATGCGGGACCTGACCCGGGCCTTCTGGCCCGGAGCGCTCAGCCTGGTGGTGGCTCAGGCGCCGTCGCTGGCCTGGGACCTAGGCGATGCGCACGGCACGGTGATGCTGCGGATGCCGCTGCACCCGGTGGCCCTGGAACTGCTGCGCGCCCACGGACCGATGGCGGTGTCGAGTGCGAACGTCTCCGGACGTGCGCCGGCGGCGACCATGGCCGATGCGCGCACCCAGCTCGGCGGGGCGGTGTCGGTCTACCTCGACGGCGGGCCGAGCGAACACGCGGTCGCCTCCACCATCGTCGACGTCTCGGCCGGCGCCCCGCGCATCCTGCGCGAGGGCGCGGTCGCGGCCGAGCGGGTGGCCGAGGTGCTCGGCGTCGACGCCCAGGCCCTGCGCGCCTGAGCGGCCCGTCACCGGTAGCGTGAGCCAGATGTTGCCCGAACCGTCCGTGACCTGGGTCGCCGCCGCGGCCACCGGGGGAGCGGGCGTGCCCATCCGCGAGCTCGCCCTGCTGGTGCTGACCGCGGCCGTGATCACCTTCCTGGTCACCGGTGTGGTGCGCAAGATCGCGTTGCGGGTCGGCGCGGTCGCCGTGCCGCGCCAGCGCGACGTGCACATCGTGCCCACCCCGCGACTGGGCGGGGTGGGGATGTACGTCGGCGTGCTCATCGCGTTCGCCCTGGCGTCCCGGCTGCCGGCGCTGACCCGCGGATTCGAGTTCGGCACCGATGTGGTGGCGGTCGCGGTCGGCGGGCTGGTGATCGTCGTCGTCGGCATCATCGACGACACCTGGGGACTCGATGCGCTGACCAAGTTCGTCGGCCAGCTCACCGCGGCCGGGGCGATGGTCGCGCTCGGCATCGCCTGGTTCCTGCTGTTCCTGCCGTTCGACGGCGGGCGGACCGTGGTGCTCGACCAGCTGCAGTCGGGTCTTTTGACCGTGCTGATCACGGTCGTGATCATCAACGCGGTGAACTTCGTCGACGGGCTCGACGGACTGGCCGCCGGCGTCGGACTGATCTCGGCGGTGGCGGTGCTGATGTTCTCGATCAGCCTGCTGCGCGGCCAGGGCGGCGACGTCAGCGCCTACCCGCCGGCGATGATCGCCGCCGCGCTGGCCGGGGCCTGCCTGGGTTTTCTGCCGCACAACTTCCAGCCCGCCCGGATCTTCATGGGCGACTCGGGCTCGATGCTCATCGGGCTGATGCTCGCCGCCGCGTCCACCAGCGCCTCGGGACGGATCAGCCTGAGCGCCTACGGCACCAAGGACCTGCTGGCCCTGCTCTCACCGGTGCTGGTGGTCGGGGCGATCATGTTCATCCCGGTGCTCGACCTGCTGCTGGCGATCGTGCGCCGCACCCGGGCCGGGCGCAGTCCGTTCAGTCCCGACAAGATGCACCTGCACCACCGGCTGCTACAGGTCGGTCACACCCACCGCAAGGTGGTGGTGGTGCTCTACCTGTGGACCGCGGTGCTGGCCTTCGCAGCCGTGGCGCCGGCGCTGGTCGGACCGCGCATCGCGGTGCCCACCATCGGCGGTCTGCTCGTGGTCGCACTCGCACTGACCATCGTCCCGCGACTGCGCCGGCGCACCGGCTGAACCGCCCGCGCCCGGCCGGTGCGGATCCGGTTCGGTTCCGCGCCGCCGGACCGTTAGGGTGGGCTGCTGTGAAGGCCGATAAGAATCGTGAACAGTCCGCCCCGCTGCTGGCCGCCATCCGCTGGGGCGTCGGCGGGCTGGTGCTGGTGGTCGTGGTGTCGGTGGCGCTGTCGACCTCGCTGGCCGGCGTCCCGGGTCTGTGGGGCGCGCTGATCGGAGCCGCGGTCGGCGGCGGATTCGTGCTCGCCACCGTGGTGACGCTCTACGCCTCACGTAACCTGGACCCGACCACCACCGGCGCGGTGCTGCTGGGCAGCTGGCTGGTCAAACTCGTCATCGCCCTGGTGGTGATGATGGCGCTGCGCCGGATGGACTTCTACGACAAGGGCGCCCTGGTGGGCACGATCATCGCGGCCCTGGTGGTCCTGCTGACCGCCGAGACGATGGCCGTCCAGCGCACCAAGGTCCCCTACACCGATCCCGACCCCGAAGAAGGGGAGCGGAATCGCTGATTACTACAATCGGTAGTAACATTCGGCGGGGCCGACGAGTCGCCCCCCGGGTGGCACACCGAGGCCGAGATCTTGGTACGCTCCCTCGCGGTCGTACCGTGATCAATCCGGATGTCGGACCACACCGCCCCGACCGGCCGCGCCAGGGCTGCGCGCGCGCCCGGGGTGCTGGACTGCAACACCGGGTCGGAAGACCACAGGACACGACAGGACCGATCGAGCCGCCTGCACACGGGTGGCGGACCGAGAACGGGAGAGACCGCTGAACGCGTTATTCTTGGCCGAGGGCGGGGGATTTTTCCCCAAGGAGTTCCACGCACCGACGCTTGACGGAGAGTTCTTTCCGGGTTCGCTGATCTGGGGCGGCACCCCGTTCGAGATCGACCGCCTGATGTTCGTCCGCCTGGTGATGACCGCAGCCCTGCTGCTGTTCTTCTTCTTCGCCATGTCGCGGGCCCGCATCGTGCCGCGCGGGCTGCAGAACGTCGGTGAGTACCTGCTGGACTTCGTCCGCATCCACGTTGCCGAGGAGATCCTGGGCAAGGAGCAGGGCAAGCGGTTCCTGCCGCTGCTGATGACCATCTTCTTCATGGTCCTGTCACAGAACCTGGCCGCGATCATCCCGTTCTTGAACATCTCGGCCAACGCACGGGTGGGCGCACCACTGGTGCTGGCGGTGCTGTCGTGGATCGCGTTCAACTACGCGGGCATCAAGAAGTTCGGCCTGTTCCGGTTCATCAGGGGCTCGATCGTGGTGCCGAACGTGCCGCCGGCCCTGCACATCCTGCTGGTCCCCATCGAGTTCGTCTCGACGTTCATCCTCCGGCCGTTCACGCTGACCGTCCGTCTGATGGCCAACATGCTCGCCGGGCACATAATGCTCGTGCTGTTCTTCGCGGCCACCCAGTTCTTCTTCTTCGGGGCCGTGGAGAACGGCTGGATGCGTCCGTTCGGCGCCGGCTCGCTGCTGGTGGGTTTCGCCTTCACCATGTTCGAGATGATGGTGATCTTCCTGCAGGCGTACATCTTCGTTCTCCTGGCCGCGGTGTACATCGACATCGCACTACACGCCGAAGAGAACTGACCGACCGATCGACCCTCGACTCGGTGACCGATCCGGCGCCGAGGCACTGAAAAAAGGAATGGAAATCAAATGAGCGTTGTGCAGCAGACCCTCGACCTCGTCGCCCAAGACGGTGTGGTGGAGACTGAGACCAGCTTCTCCGGCTTCGAGGCCATCGGCTACGGCCTGGCGGCGATCGGCCCGGGCGTGGGCATCGGCATCCTGGTCGGCAAGGCGATCGAGGGCATGGCGCGCCAGCCCGAGATGGCCGGCCAGATCCGGACCACCATGTTCCTGGGTATCGCGTTCACCGAGGCCCTGGCGCTGATCGGTCTCGTCGCCGGATTCATCTACTGATCCGATGACGAATTCCGAACTCACCGTGATCCTCGCGAGTGACAATCCGCTGATCCCAGAGTGGTACGACATCCTCTGGTCGGTCGTCGTCCTGGTCGTCATCGGCATCTTCTTTTGGAAGTTCGTGATGCCGATCTACAACCGCGTCATGGACGAGCGCACCGAGAAGATCGAGGGCGGCATCGCGCGCGCCGAAGAGGCGCAGGCCAAGGCGCAGGAGGCGTACGAGCAGTACACCGCCCAGCTCGCCGAGGCCCGTCTGGAGGCCGGACGCATCCGTGAGGACGCGCACGAGCAGGGCCGCCAGATCATCGAGGAGATGAAGGGCAAGGCGCAGGAGGAGTCCGACCGCATCATCGCGTCCGGGCAGAACCAGCTGCAGGCCCAGCGCCAGCAGATCGTCGCCGAGCTGCGTGACGACATCGGCCGCACCGCGGTCGAGCTGTCGGAGAAGATCGTCGGCGAGTCGCTCGCTGACGACGTCAAGCGGGCCGGCACCGTCGATCGTTTCCTGACCGAGCTCGATGAGCTCAACGCCGACCGGGCGGGGCGGTGACATCGGTGTACGTGATCAGCGCTGAGTCCCTGGCCGGAGCACGCGCCGAACTGGGCCGGGTCGTGTCGACCGGCACCGACGGCGTGGCCGCGGCGAAGGTCGGCTCCGAGCTCTTCGGCGTCACCGAGGTGCTGGCGGGGGACCGGATGCTGCGCGGCGCACTGACCGATCCGTCGGCCCCGCCGGCCGAGCGGGCCGACCTGGCCGAGTCCCTGTTCGGTGCGAAGGTCGACGCGCAGACCCTGGCGGTGCTGCGGTCGGCCTGCGAGCAGCGGTGGTCGGCTCCGCTGGACCTGGTCGACGCGGTCGAGATCCTCGGTCGTGAGGCGCTGCTGGTCTCCGCGGACCAGCAGGGTCAGCTGGCCACGGTGGAGGACGAGCTCTTCCGCCTGGGCCGGATCATCGACACCAGTCCGGAGCTGCAGTCGGTGCTCACCGACCGCAACGCCGAACCGGCCGGCAAGCAGCAGGTGATGGCCTCGCTGCTGTACGGCAAGGTCACGGCCGTCACCAGTGCGCTGGCCGCACAGGCGGTCGGGCGACTCCAGACCGCACCGGCCGACGCCTTCGACCAGCTGTCGGCGATGGCGGCCGAGCGTCGGGACCTGACCGTGGCGTACGTGCGTTCCGCCACCGAGGTCTCGGAACTGCAGCGTCAGCGCCTGGCGGAGACGCTCGAGCGGCTCTACGGTCGGGCATTGGCCGTGCACGTGGAGGTCGATCCGGAACTGATCGGCGGTCTCGTGGTGCGCGTCGGCGACGAGGTCATCGACGGCAGTGCTGCCGGACGACTGGCCGCGGTGCGCAACCACTTCGACTGATGCCGGGTCGGGCACCGGAACCCCGGTGGCCGCGTTCCGCAGTTGACCTTTGAGAACATTCCCCAAACAAGACCCCGAGAGCAGGAAGAACATGGCGGAGCTGACGATCTCCTCCGATGAGATCCGTAGCGCGATTGAGAACTACACCTCGAGCTACTCCCCGGAGGCCTCCCGTGAGGAGGTCGGCGTGGTGACCGATACCAGCGACGGCATCGCGCACATCAGCGGTCTGCCGTCGGTGATGGCCAACGAGCTGCTGGAGTTCGAGGGCGGCGTCCAGGGTGTGGCGCTGAACCTCGAGGCCCGCGAGATCGGTGCGGTCATCCTCGGCGAGTTCGAGAACATCGCCGAAGGCCAGCAGGTCAAGCGGACCGGTACGGTCCTGTCGGTCCCGGTGGGCGATGCCTTCCTGGGCCGCGTGGTGGACCCGCTCGGTGCCGCGATCGACGGACTGGGCGACATCGCCTCCACCGGCGACCGCGCCCTGGAACTGCAGGCCGCATCGGTGCTCGAGCGCCAGCCGGTCGAGGAGCCGCTGCAGACCGGCATCATGGCCGTCGACGCGATGACCCCGATCGGCCGTGGCCAGCGTCAGCTGGTCATCGGCGACCGTAAGACCGGCAAGACCGCCATGTGCATCGACGCGATCTTGAACCAGAAGGCGAACTGGGAGACCGGCGACCCGACCAAGCAGGTGCGCTGCATCTACGTCGCGGTCGGCCAGAAGGGCTCGACCATCGCCGGTGTCAAGTCCGCGCTCGAGGAGCACGGCGCGATGGAGTACACCACCATCGTCGCCGCGCCCGCCTCGGACTCGGCCGGCTTCAAGTGGCTCGCCCCCTACACCGGCTCGGCCCTGGGCCAGCACTGGATGTACGAGGGCAAGCACGTGCTCATCGTCTTCGACGACCTGACCAAGCAGGCCGAGGCCTACCGTGCGATCTCGCTGCTGCTGCGCCGTCCGCCGGGCCGTGAGGCCTACCCGGGCGACGTGTTCTACCTGCACTCGCGTCTGCTCGAGCGTTGCGCCAAGCTGTCCGACGACCTCGGCGGCGGCTCGATGACCGGTCTGCCGATCATCGAGACCAAGGCGGGCGACGTGTCGGCCTACATCCCGACCAACGTCATCTCGATCACCGACGGCCAGTGCTTCCTGGATGCCGACAACTTCAACCGCGGCATCCGGCCGTCGATCGACGTCGGCATCTCGGTCTCGCGTGTCGGTGGCGCCGCCCAGACCAAGGGCATGAAGAAGGTCTCGGGTTCGCTGCGCCTGGAGCTCGCGCAGTTCCGTGAGCTGGAGGCCTTCGCGGCCTTCGCCTCGGACCTGGACGCCGCATCGAAGGCCCAGCTCGAGCGCGGTCAGCGTCTGGTCGAGCTGCTCAAGCAGGACCAGTACGCTCCGGTCGCCGTCGAGGACCAGGTCGTCACGATCTACCTGGCCGGCAAGGGCTACTTCGACCCGGTCCCGGTCGGCGAGGTCCGCCGCTTCCGCTCCGAGCTGCTCGATGACCTGCACCGCAACGCCGCGGGCGTCTTCAGCTCGATCGAGGGCGGCTCGATGCTCTCGGACGAGGCGGCCGCCGAGCTGGAGGCCGCGACCCAGCGGTTCGCCGCCGGCTTCATCACCGCCGAGGGCAAGCGCCTGGTCAACGAGGCCGAGGCCGAAACGCTCGACGCCGGCGATGTCGATCAGGAGACCGTCACCGTCAGCCGCAAGTCGGTCTCTCGGTGATCTGGTCGATGATCACCACTACGAGTCGAGAGGGGAGTGTGAGAAGCAATGGCGACGCTGCGTGAACTGCGCTCGCGGATCAAATCGGTCAACTCGACCAAGAAGATCACCAAAGCGCAGGAACTGATCGCCACCTCGCGCATCACCCGGGCCCAGGCACGGGTCGCGGCCTCGAAGCCGTACGCCACCGAGATCACCAAGGTGCTCTCGGAACTGGCCAGCGCTGCCGGTTCGCTGGACCATCCGATGCTCAACGAGCGGACCGACGCCAAGCGGGCGGCGGTGCTGGTGGTCACCAGTGACTCCGGCATGTGCGGCGGGTACAACGCCAACGTGCTCAAGGAGACCGAGGAACTGTCCCAGCTGCTGCGCAGCGAGGGCAAGGAACCGGTGCTGTTCGTCATGGGCAACAAGGGCCTGGCGTACTACAACTTCCGCGACCGGGACGTCGAGGCGTCGTGGTCGGGCTTCTCCCAGCAGCCCCGATACACCGACAGCGCGTCGGCCGGGTCCTTGCTGGTGGAGTTGTTCCTCGCCGGATCGGGCAGCCGTGTGGACACCGAGGACGGCGGCATCGAAGGGGTGGACGAACTGCACATCGTCTACACCCAGTTCGTCTCGATGCTGACCCAGACCCCGCAGGTCCGTCGGATGGCCCCGCTGGAGGTCCAGGTCGAGGAGGACGTGGTCGACATGGGCGGCGACATGCTCGCCGACCGGACGGCCGAGAACCCGTTCAAACCCGAGTACGACTTCGAGCCCGATGCCGAGGTGCTGCTGGCGGCCCTGCTGCCCAAGTACATCAACACCCGCATCTACGCCGCACTGCTCGACGCCGCCGCGTCCGAGTCCGCGGCTCGGCGCACCGCCATGAAGGCCGCGACCGACAACGCCACCGACCTGGTCAACGTCCTCTCTCGTGAGGCCAACCAGGCGCGGCAAGCACAGATCACCCAGGAAATCAGCGAGATCGTCGGTGGCGCAGATGCGCTGTCCACGAGCGCAGGAAGAGACTGACAATGACCGCAGCAATGACGCAGGACAGCGCGGCCGGGGCCGGGACCGCCGGCCGGGTCGTGCGGGTCATCGGCCCCGTCGTGGACGTCGAGTTCCCGCGTGGCTCGGTGCCGGCGCTGTACAACGCGCTGCACGCCGAGGTGACCCTCCCCGAGGTCGCCAAGACCCTGACCCTCGAGGTCGCGCAGCACCTGGGCGACTCCCTGGTGCGCACCATCTCCATGCAGCCGACCGACGGACTGGTCCGCGGTACGCCCGTCACCGACTCGGGCAAGCCGATCTCGGTGCCGGTCGGCGACGTGGTCAAGGGGCACGTGTTCAACGCGCTCGGCGACTGCCTGGACGCCCCGGGCACCGGCCGTGACGGCGAGCAGTGGGGCATCCACCGCGACCCGCCCCCGTTCGACCAGCTCGAGGGCAAGACGGAGATCCTCGAGACCGGTATCAAGGTCATCGACCTGCTCACCCCGTACGTCCAGGGCGGCAAGATCGGCCTGTTCGGTGGCGCGGGTGTCGGCAAGACCGTGCTCATCCAGGAGATGATCACCCGTATCGCCCGCGAGTTCTCGGGCACCTCGGTCTTCGCCGGCGTCGGCGAGCGCACCCGTGAGGGCACGGACCTGCTGCTCGAGATGGACGAGATGGGCGTTCTCCAGGACACCGCCCTGGTGTTCGGCCAGATGGACGAGCCGCCCGGCACCCGTATGCGCGTCGCCCTGTCGGCCCTGACCATGGCCGAGTACTTCCGCGACGTGCAGCACCAGGACGTGCTGCTGTTCATCGACAACATCTTCCGGTTCACCCAGGCCGGCTCGGAGGTCTCCACCCTGCTCGGGCGCATGCCCTCCGCGGTGGGCTACCAGCCGACCCTGGCGGACGAGATGGGCCAGCTCCAGGAGCGGATCACCTCGACCCGCGGCCGCTCGATCACCTCGCTGCAGGCGATCTACGTGCCCGCGGACGACTACACCGACCCCGCGCCGGCGACCACCTTCGCCCACCTGGATGCGACCACCGAGCTCTCGCGTGCGATCAGCCAGAAGGGCATCTACCCGGCGGTCGACCCGCTGACCTCGACCTCGCGGATCCTCGAGCCGGCCATCGTCGGCGAGGATCACTACCGCGTGGCCCAGGAGGTCATCCGGATCCTGCAGAAGTACAAGGAGCTGCAGGACATCATCGCGATCCTCGGCATGGACGAGCTCAGCGAAGAGGACAAGGTCCTGGTCGGGCGTGCGCGCCGGCTGGAGAAGTTCCTCGGCCAGAACTTCCTGGTCGCCGAGAAGTTCACCGGCCAGGTCGGCTCGGTCGTCCCGCTCACCGACACCATCGAGGCCTTCGACAAGGTGACCAAGGGCGAGTACGACCACCTGCCCGAGCAGGCCTTCGACAGCTGCGGTGGACTCGACGACGTCGAGCGCGCCGCGGCCGAGATCCTCGGGAAGTGACGGTGCACCGTGGCTGAACTGACCGTGGAACTCGTCGCAGTGGAGCAGGAGCTCTGGTCCGGTGCGGCGACGATGGTCACCGCCCAGACCACCGAGGGCGAGATCGGCATCCTGGCCGGACACGAGCCGGTGCTCGGCCAGCTGGCCGAGGGCGGCATCGTGGCGATCACGACCGTCGACGGTGAGCGCAAGGTCGCGGCCGTGCACGGCGGCTTCCTGGCCGTGACGGCCAAGAAGGTCAGCGTGCTCGCCGAGTCTGCGGACTGGGCCGACGAGGTCGACGTGGAGGCGGATCGCGCTCTGGTCGCCGGCGCGGCGGAGGACACCCCCGAGGTCGTCGCCGCACGCGGGCGGCTGCGCGCAGTCGAACGCGCCTGAACGGGTACCATCACGGCACGAACCACAGCGCCGCGACGATCCGGAGGTAGCGATCAGTGAACACGGGATTGATGATCCTATTGATCTTCGTGTTCACCGTGATCGCGGTCATCCTCCTATGGGTCGTCGCGGCGCTGTCGTATCGGGCGCTTTTCCTGCGGCGCCGCGGCAGCACCGTGGTCATGCGGCGGATCACCGCGGCCGACGACCGTCCCTGGCGGCACGGCGTGGTGGTCTACGGCGACACCGAGATGCGGTTCTTCCGGCTGGCCAGCCTGCGCATGCGGGCCGATCGTGCGCTGGGCCGACATGAGATCGAGATCGGGGCACGACGAGAACCCGAGGCCGACGAGATCGAGGTGCTGGGCACCGGCATGCACATCGCGCGACTCGACGTACGGGAAGGCTCCTACGAGCTCGCCCTGGGCCCAGATGCGATGACCGCCTGCCAGGCGTGGTTGGAGTCCCGGCCGCCGGAGCACATGGTGCGCACCCGCGGCCGTGAGGCGCGGCGGCGCGGCTGGACCGAGCGCTGAGACCGGAGGCAGAACGGGGCGGGGGCCGGAGAAGAGAACTTCTCCGGCCCCCGCCCCGTTCCGTATACGGCCGGGTGCCTGGACGGCCGGACCGGTACGCGTGGTGGGTGCGGCCTAACGTTCGCCGCCGGGGCGCCAGAGCACGTCGCCGCCCGGGTTCGCCCGGCGCGCCAGGATGAACAGCAGATCCGACAGCCGGTTGAGGTACTTCGCCGGCAAGACCTCGGTGGTCTCGGGCTGGGCCTCGACCTGTGCCCAGGCGGCACGCTCGGCCCGCCGGGAGACCGTGCGCGCCACGTGCAGCAGCGCCGCGGCGGGCGTGCCGCCGGGCAGGATGAACGAATCGAGCTTGCTGAGCTCGGCGTTGAACTCGTCGCACCACGCCTCGAGGCGGTCGACGTAGTCGGCGGTGATCCGCAGGGGCGGGTACTT
This sequence comes from Actinomycetes bacterium, assembly GCA_021793835.1. Classification (GTDB taxonomy): domain Bacteria; phylum Actinomycetota; class Actinomycetes; order Mycobacteriales; family Mycobacteriaceae; genus Tomitella. The sequence goes on from JAJYRZ010000065.1 coordinate 13,033, forward strand.
CGGGTCCTCGGCCACCGGCGTGGCCAGATCCGCGCCGACGTCGAACAGGTCGTTCTGCACGTGGGCCAGCACCTTCGCAGAAACCTCGTCGATCTCGCCCATGGCCAGCGCCACGCCGATCGCGGCATTGGTCTCCTCGACCTCCGCGTAGGCGACCAGACGGGGATCGGTCTTGTGTACGCGGGAGAAATCACTCAACCCGGAGGTGCCGTCGTCGCCGGTACGGGTATAGACGCGCGTGATGTGAACAGCCATGACACAAGCCTAACGCGCCGGTGGCCTAGGCTGTGATGCTGTGAGCGAGCGATTCGTGGTCTCAGGCGGCAGCCGTCTCAACGGCACGGTGCGCGTGGGCGGCGCCAAGAACAGCGTGTTGAAGCTGATGGCAGCCGCCCTGCTGACCGAGGGCACCACCACCATCACCAACTGTCCGGACATCCTCGATGTGCCGCTGATGGCCGATGTGCTGGAGGGCCTGGGCTGCGATGTGCGGCTCGACGGCGACATCGTGCACATCACGACCCCGCCGGAGCCGCGGTACCGGGCGGACTTCGAAGCGGTGGAGAAGTTCCGCGCCTCGGTGTGTGTGCTCGGCCCGCTGGTGGCTCGCCGGCGCAGAGCCGTGGTGGCGCTGCCGGGCGGCGATGCGATCGGTTCGCGGCCACTGGACATGCACCAGTCGGGGCTGCGAGCGCTGGGCGCCAGCTCATACATCGAGCACGGCTGCGTCGTCGCCTCGGCCGATCGCCTGGTCGGAGCGGAGATCGAGCTCGAGTTCCCCTCGGTGGGCGCGACGGAGAACATCCTGATGGCCGCCGTCCTGGCAGAGGGGCGCACCACGATCGTCAACGCCGCCCGTGAGCCGGACATCGTGGACCTGTGCGACATGCTCGTGAAGATGGGCGCGAAGGTCAGCGGCGCCGGCAGCTCGGTGCTGACCGTCGACGGAGTCGCCACCCTGACGCCGACCACGCACCGGGTCATCGGTGACCGCATCGTGGCGGCGACCTGGGGGATGGCGGCCTCGATCACCCGAGGGGACGTAACGGTCGAGGGCATCGACCCCGAGCACCTGTCTCTGGTCCTCGACAAGCTGCGCGGGGTGGGAGCCGAGATCACCAAGTGGGACGACGGCTTCCGGGTGGTGCAGGCCGAGCGGGCCACGGCGATCAACTGGGCGACACTGCCGTATCCGGGGTTCCCCACGGATCTGCAGCCGATCGCGATCGCACTGGCGGCGGTCAGTGACGGCACGTCGGTGATCACCGAGAACATCTTCGAAGCACGGTTCCGGTTCGTCGAGGAGATGATGCGGCTCGGGGCCCAAGCACGGATCGACGGTCACCATGTCGCGGTGCGCGGAGTCGAGCAGCTCTCCAGTGCGCACGTGTGGTCCTCGGACATCCGTGCCGGCGCCGGCCTGGTTCTGGCAGCTCTGGTCGCGGACGGCCAGACGACGGTGCACGACGTCTTCCACATCGACCGGGGATACCCGTTCTTCGTCGAGATCCTGCAGGAACTCGGCGTGGAGATCACCCGCGAGGCGTGACCGGTCGCGCGGACCGGCCCAGCGGACCGCCTCGAACACCGATCCGGTGCCTGACCTGGCGATTTGGTGTTTTGGATTCTGTTCGCGTAACTTATGATTCAGCCGGAGCGGCGAGCACGACCCCAGCTCGGAGCGAGATCGAAGAGCTGGGTTGCAAGAGCGTGCGAGTGTGCTACAGTGGCTGAGCAAGTTCGGCC
>JAJYRZ010000066.1 GCA_021793835.1 Actinomycetes bacterium
TCGGGCACCGTGACCTGCACGGTGTTGCCGGTGCCGAGGTTGATGAAGAAGAAGGTGCCGGCCACCACCACCAGGCCGACCAGCGCCACGATCAGCCAGCGCATCCGGCTCGGTGCGGATCGGCCCGCGGCGGCCGCGTCGGCGCCGTCGCCGCCCCCGGCCACCGCGGCGGCCACCGGGGCGCGGCGCGCCGGCTCCGGATCGACCGCGCCGAAGATGTCGGTGCGCTCGGCGTCGGTCATCACCATCGGAGCGGACGGGCGCTGACCGGACAGCACCGCCACCAGATCCGCGCGCATCTCGGCGGCCGTCTGATAGCGGTTGGCCGGGTTTTTGCTCATCGCGCGCAGCACCACCGCGTCGAGTTCCCGCGAGATCGCCGGATTGACCTCCGACGGCGGCGAGGGCTCTTCACTGACGTGCTGGTAGGCCACGGCCACCGGCGAGTCGCCGATGAACGGCGGTTCGCCGGCGAGGATCTCGTAGAGCACGCAGCCGAGCGAGTAGATGTCCGAGCGCGCGTCGACCCGCTCGCCGCGCGCCTGCTCGGGCGAGAGGTACTGGGCGGTGCCGATCACCGCCGCGGTCTGGGTCATGGTGCTGGTGGCGTCCGACATCGCCCGGGCGATGCCGAAGTCCATCACCTTGACCTCGCCGGCCCGGTTGATCATCACGTTCGCCGGTTTGATGTCCCGGTGCACGATGCCCACTTGGTGGGAGAAGTCCAGGGCCGCGCACACGTCCGCGATCACGGCGCTGGCGCGCCGCGGCTCCATCGGACCCTCGCCGCGCACCAGATCGCGCAGGGTGTCGCCGTCGACGTACTCCATGACGATGTACGGCAGCGGACCCTCGTCGGTATCGGCCTCGCCGGTGTCGTAGACCGCGACGATCGACGGATGGTTCAGGGCGGCCGCGTTCTGCGCCTCACGCTTGAACCGCAGGTAGAACGTCGGATCGCGCGCCAGATCGGCGCGCAAGACCTTGATCGCGACGTCCCGGTCGAGCCGCCGGTCCTTGGCCAGATAGACCTCGGACATGCCACCGAAGCCGATGGTCTCACCGAGGACGTATCGGTCGGAGAGCTCTCTCGGAGTGGTCAAGGTCATCTACCCCCGTGCTCAGCCGGGGCGGTACCGGCGGGAACGTCATTAGAGTATCCGGCGGGACCGACCGGGGTGGTGCCGCGGGTGGCCGCGGCCGCGGCCGCGCCGTCGCCGGCGACCGGTCCGAGCGCGAACGGGTCGAGGCCCTGCAGCGGGTCCTCGCCGGACTGCTCGTCCGGGTCCTCCGTGGTGGTCTCGGTGGGCGTCGTGGTCGTCGTGCGCGGGGTGGTGGTCGTCGGCTCCGGTTCGGTGCTCGGCGTGGTGGTGGTCGGCGCGGGGCGCTCAGTGGTCGTGGTGGTCGGCGCCGGCTCCGGGCTCGGCTCCGGTGCGGGCTCGTTCGTCGGCTCCTCGATCACCGGCTCCGACGGCACCGGCGTGGACGGCGCCCGATCATCGGAGCCCGAACCGGTGCCCAGCAGCACCAGCCCGATCGCGATCAGCCCGGCCAGCAGCAACAACACGGCCGCCGCGATCGCCAGGTTGCGCTGGCCGCGGGTCAGCCCACGCTCGGCCGGCGGCGGGGACGCGGCCGGGGTGGGCGCGGTGGCAGGGCGCGCGGCGGTCGGCATCATCTGCGTGGTCGCCGGAACTCCGGGTGCCGGGGCGCCCGGGGCGGTGGTCGGGGCGGGGGCGTCCCCGCCGGCGCGTACCGCGGCCACCGCGTCGGCGAAGTGTCCGCCGTCGCGGTAGCGGTAGACCGGATCCTTGGTCAGGGCGTAGCCGATCAGCCCGCGGATCGGCGCGGGCACGGTGTCCGGCAGCGGATCGGGCGGGGCGGAGATGTGCGCCTGGGCGACGGCGAAGGTGCCGGTCGCGGCGAAGGGCCGCCGGCCGGTCAGCGCCTCGTAGCCGACCACGCCGAGCGCGTAGACGTCCGAGGCCGGGGTGGCCTCCCCGCCGAGCGCCTGCTCGGGCGAGATGTACTGGGCGGTACCCATCACCATGCCGTCGCGGGTCATCGGCACCGCGTCGACCGCCTTGGCGATGCCGAAGTCGGTGATCTTCACCTGACCGGTGGGGGTGATCAAGATGTTGCCGGGCTTGATGTCGCGGTGCACCAGTCCGGCCGCGTGCGCAGCCTGCAGAGCCCGGCCGGACTGCTCGAGCATGTCGAGCACCAGATCCGCCGGGATCGCGCCCATCCGGCGCAGCACCGCGTTGAGCGGTTCGCCGCGTACCAGCTCCATCACCAGATACGGGGTGGCCACCCCGTCGGTGCCGGTGGTCTCGCCGTAGTCGAAGACGTTCGCGATGCCGGGATGGTTGAGCCGGGCGGTGGTGCGCGCCTCGGCGCGGAACCGGTCGAGGAACTCCGGATCGGCGGAGAACTCGGGTTTGAGCACCTTGACCGCGACCGCGCGGTCGAGCCGACGGTCACGGGCCTCCCACACCGCGCCCATGCCGCCGGTGGCGATGTGCCGTTCGAGGCGGTAACGGTCGGCGATCATGGCGCCGGGTTGCAGCGGCATCTCAATCCTCCCTCAACGCGGCACCGATGACGGCCCGGCCGATCGGCGCGGCCACCGTGCCGCCGGTCGCTGCGTGGCCGCGGTCGCCGCCGTCCTCGACGATCACCGCGATCGCGATCTGCGGCCGATCGAACGGGGCGAAGCCGATGTACCAGGCGTGCGGAGCCTTGCCCTCCTCCGCGGTGCCGTGCTCGGCGGTGCCGGTCTTCGACGCGATGGACATCCAGCTCGCGCTACCGGCATCGGTGGTGTTGCGTTCGGACTCGATCATCATCTCCGTCAGCGTCGCCGCGATCTCCGGCGACAGGGTCTGCTCGAGGGCCTTGGGTCGGGTGGTGGACAGGGTGGACAGATCCGGGCCCTCGAGCCGGTCCACCAGGTAGGGGTGCATGCGCACCCCGCCGTTGGCCACGGTCGCGGCGATCACCGCGTTCTGCAGCGGGGTCAGGGCGACCGACTGCTGGCCGATGCCCGACTGGGCGATCGCCGCGTCGTCGGGCAGCGAGCCGACCGACGACTCGGCCACCGCCAGCGGGATCGGCTGCGGCTCGATGCCGATGCCGAAGGCCTCGGCCTGGGCGCGCAGCGTGTCCGCCCCGTGGTCCATCGCCAACTCGGCGAACGCGGTGTTGCACGACAGCGCGAAGGCGGTCAAAAGCGTGGTGGTCTCATTGCCCTCGGGGCCGCAGTGCATCGGCGGGGCGCCGAAGTTCGGCAGCGTCACGCTGGTATCGGGCAGGGTGATCTCGGGTGCGGCCGTGACCTGGGTGTCGAGTCGGGCGCCGTCGGCCAGAGCGGCCGCCGCGGTGACCACCTTGAACGTCGAGCCGGGCGGATAGGTCGCCGAGACCGCGCGGTTGAGCATCGGCTGCGCGGCGTCGTCGGTCAGCGCCTCCCAGGCCGCGGTGCGCTCGTCGCCGTCGTGGCTGGCCAGCGGGTTCGGGTCGTAGCTCGGGGTCGAGGCCAGGGCCAGGATCTTGCCGGTCTCCGGCTCGATCGCGACCACCGAACCGGTGTAGCCCCGACCGGCCAGTTCGGCGTAGGCGATCTTCTGCAGCTCCGGCACGATCGTGGAGACCACGTTGCCGCCGCGCGGATCCCGGCCCGAGAGCAGATCGAACAGTCGGCGGCCGAACAGCCGGTCGTCCGAACCGTTCAAGATCGTGTCCTCGGCGTGCTCGAGACCGGTCGAGGAGTACTGCATCGAATAGAAGCCGGTCACCGGGGCCATGGCGAGCGGATCGCAGGCCTCGGCGAAGGCGTCGACGGACGGATCGCATTGCGTGCCCGGCGGCGGATACTGGCGCAGGAAGCGGTAGCGGCTGTCCACGGACACCGATTCGGCCAGCACCTGGCCGCCCGCGGAGATCTGGCCGCGCTGGCGCGAGTACTCGTCGAACAGCACCCGCTGATTGCGCGAATCGGTGCGCAGCGAATCGGCCTTGATCACCTGCACATAGGTAGCGTTGCCCAGCAGCACGGCGATCATGACCATCACCGCGACCGCGACTCGGCGCAGGGGGGCGTTCATTTCTGCTTCTCCACCAGCTCGGTCGGCGCCTCGGCCATCTTCGGCTTCCGGCGCCCGGTCTTCGGGGCGGCGGGCCGACGCGCCGAGTCGGAGATGCGCACCAGGATCGCCAGCAGCAGATAGTTCGCCAGCAGTGAGGACCCGCCGTAGGAGATGAACGGGGTGGTCAGGCCGGTCAGCGGGATCAGCTTGGTCACCCCGCCGACGACCACGAACAGCTGGAAGGCGATCAGGAACGACAACCCGAGCGCGAGCAGCTTGCCGAAGCTGTCGCGCACCGTCAGCGCCGTGCGCACTCCGCGCACGACGAACACCGCGAACAGCAGCAGGATCGCGGCCATGCCGATCAGGCCGAGCTCCTCACCGATGGCGGCCATGATGAAGTCGGTCTTGGCGAACGGCACCGTGGTGGGCCGGCCGTTGCCCAGCCCCGTGCCGGCCAGGCCGCCGGTGGCTAGGCCGAACAGCGACTGAGCGATCTGATAGCCGCTGGTGGTGTAGGTGTCGAAGGGGTCGACCCAGATCGCCACGCGGGTACGGAAGTGGTCGAACAGGAAGTAGGCGACGATCGCGCCGGCCAGGAACATGCTGACCCCGAACAGCAGCCACGACACACGGTCGGTCGCCACGTACAGCATCACCAGCACCGTGCCGTAGATCAGCAGGGCGAAACCCAGGTCGGTGTTGAGCATGGCGATGCCGATCGCGCCGAACGCGGCCAGCAGCAGCGGGGCCAGGTCGCGGGCGCGCGGGATGTCGAAACCGAACATGTGCCGGCCGGCGGTGGTGAACAGCTCCCGCTTGGACACCAGGAACGCGGCGGCGAACACGATCAGCAGGATCTTGGCGAACTCGCCGGGCTGGATGGAGAAGCCGGAGAACCGGATCCAGTTGCGCCCGCCGTTGACCTCGCTGAACCGGGCGGGCAGCAGTGCCGGGACGATCAGCAGCACCAGGCCGACCAGCCCCAGGGTGTAGGCGTAGGACGACAGTTTGCGGTGGTCGCGCAGTAGCAGCAGTGCGACGACGAAGGCCCCCACCGAGACCATCGTCCACAGCACCTGCTGGTTGGCGTCCGAGCCGGCCATCCCCTCGGCGGAGGTGATGTTGGACAGATCCGCCAGATCCAGGCGCCGGATCATCACCAGTCCGAGACCGTTGAGCAGGGCCACGATGGGCAGGAAGATCGGGTCGGCATAGGGCGCCAGGCGCCGGATCGCCAGGTGGGCGACCACCATGATCGCCAGGTACGCCAGCGCGTATTTGGCCAGCTGCCAGGTCACCTGGTGTTCGAGCGCGGCCTCGACCAGCACCAGGGCGATGAACACGAGCACCCCGGCACCGACGAGAAGCACCAGTTCGGCGCGCCGACCGTTGCTGCGCGGCGGGGCGGGGGCGAAACCGCCGGGCGGGCTGTCGAAGTTCCGGCCCGGCGTCTCAGGAGCGGACCGGGCCATCAGTCCACCACTCGGCAGGTCTGCCCCGGCCGCCGCAGCTCGTAGTCGCTGCCGCGATCGGCGGCCTCGGCCTCGGCGTCGCCCGCGTCGGGGTCGGCTTCGCCGTCCGGTCGGTCGGCCTGGCCGTCCTCGGCGCCGGGGGCTTCCGGCGCGCCGTCGCCGGCCTCGTCCGGGTCGGCCGCACCGTCGCGGCCGGGCGCGGCGGCCCCGTCCTCGTCCTGATCGCGTTCGGCCGGCGTGCACGGCGGCAGCAGGTCGTTCTCCACCAGGCTGCGCATCTGGCGCACCGCATCGTCACGGCTGCCGCTGGGCAGCCCCGAGATCACCTGCTGGCGGGCCGAGGGCTGCAGGTCTTCGACGGTCAGCAGTTCGCAGGCCACCTGCTCGGTGCCCGGATCGACCAGCCGCAGCACCCCGCTGGAGCTGACGCAGCCGACCTGGCTGACCCCGTGGAAGTCGATGCCGACGAAGGAGCCGGGCAGGCCGCGGTGGACCACCACGGTGCCGTCCGATTCGCCGACGTAGTAGTAGGAGCGGATCCAGGCGGTGGACACGATCACCCCGAGCACGACCAGCGCCAGCAGGGCGACTCCGATCAGCACGCCGCGCAGCCGGTTGCGGGCCGGGGGCTCGGGTTCGGGGGCGGCCGGGATGCGGCGCGGCGCCACGGCCGGGGGCCGGATGGCCGCGGCCCGCCCGGCGGCGGTGTCGGTGCGCAGGTCCTCATCGGCCTCGCCGGAGACGGCGCCGCCGATGATCGGATTGGACTGGCCGTAGTCCAGGTCGATCACGTCGGCGACGATGACCGTGATGTTGTCGGGCCCGCCGCTGCGCAGGGCGAGCTCGATGAGCACGTCCGCGCACTCGTCCTGGTCGCCCTCGGACAGCGTCTCGGTGATCGTCTCGTGGCTGACCACGTCCGACAGCCCGTCCGAGCACAGCAGATAGCGGTCACCCGCGCGCACCTCGCGCATGGTCAGGGTCGGCTCGACCTCGTGGCCGGTCAGCGCGCGCATGATCAGCGAACGCTGCGGATGGGTCTTGGCCTGCTCGGTGGTGATCCGCCCCTGATCGATCAGGGACTGGACGAAGGTGTCGTCGCGGGTGATCTGGGTGAGCCTGCCCTCGCGCAGCAGATAGGCGCGCGAGTCGCCCACGTGGATCAGCCCCAGCCGGGTGCCGGTGAACAGCATCGCGGTCAGCGTGGTGCCCATGCCGTCCAGGTCGGGCTCGGCCTCGATGGCGTCGGCGATCTGGGCGTTGCCGGCCAGCGTGGCGCTCTCCAGCGCGGCGAGCACGTCACCGCCGGGCTCGTCGTCGTCCAGCGGGGCCAGGGCGGTGATGATCAGCTGCGAGGCGACCTCGCCGGCGGCGTGCCCGCCCATCCCGTCGGCCAGGGCCAGCAGCCGGGGACCGGCGTAGACCGAGTCCTCGTTGTTGCCGCGGACCAGTCCGCGGTCCGAGCGCGCCGCATAGCGCAGGACCAGGGTCACGGGCGCAACTCGATCACGGTCTTGCCGATGCGTACGGGGGTGCCCAGCGGAACCGGCACGGCGGTGGTGACCTTCTCCCGGTCCAGATATGTGCCGTTGGTCGATCCGAGGTCCTCGATGTACCACTCGGACCCGCGCGGGGTCAGCCGTGCGTGCCGGGTGGACGAGTAGTCGTCGGACAGCACGAGGGTGGAGTCGTCGGCCCGCCCGATCAGCACCGGTTGGGTGCCGAGTGTGATCCGGGTGCCTGCCAGCGCGCCCTCGGTGACCACCAGATGTTTGGCGACCTTCGAGCGGCGCCCGCCGATGCGCGCCGAACGCACCGGATAGCGCGGCGCGGTGATCCGGCTGCCCGAGGCGGCGTAGACGTCGGTGCGCAGCACCCGCAGCACCGCCCAGACGAAGAGCCACAGCAGGAGGAGGAAACCGCCACGGGTCAGCTGCAGAACCAGACCTTGCATGCCTCTCCCTCCGGGTACCGGTGACCGCCCCGGGGCCCGGAGCGGTCGAATCATCGTGTCAGCGTGCCATGGTATCGCCGAGACCGCGCGGATGCGGGGTCGGCCACGGCGGGCCCGGGCATCGGGTCAGTGGACGTAGACGACCAGTTCCGAGTGTCCGACGCGGATCACGTCGCGGTCGGCGAGCTGCCACTCCTGCACCGGGGTGCCGTTGACGGTGGTGCCGTTGGTGGACTGCAGATCCACCAACAGGGCCACCGAGCCGTCCCACTGCACGTCGATGTGCCGACGCGAGACCCCAGTGTCGGGGATGCGGAACTGCGCGTCCTGGCCGCGGCCGATGACGTTCGATCCGTGCGCCAGGGTCAGGCTGCGGCCGCTGCCGTCCTGGAGCTGCAGCGAGACCGTGTAGCCCACCGGCGGGGTGTATACCGGTTCGCCGTAGCCGGGCCGCTCACCGGTCGGGGCCGGATAGGGCCGGTCGCCGTACCCGGGATCGGCCTGACCGGGCTGCTCGGGGTAACCCTGGTGCTCCGGGTATCCGGCTCGGTCGCCGTACCCGGGCTGGTCCGCATGGCCCGGTGCGGGCCGGGCGGGCGGCGCGGCCTGGTCGTACGGGTCGGCCGGGTACTGCGCGGCGTACCGCTCGGACCGACCGTAGGGCTCGCCCGCGGGTTCGGGTCGGCCGTAGCGGTCGCCCGGGGCCGGGTAGGCGGGCTGCTGCGGTGGGTACTGCGGGGCGGAGCGCGGGTATTCGCCGTGGTCGGCGCCGCCGTAGTCGTAGTCGTAGTCGTAGTCGGGCACGCCGCGGCCGCGGTCGGGTGCGCGGTAGCCGCGCTCGTCGTACGGCTGCTGCGGCTGCGGCCGGTCCTGGTATCCGGGGTGCGGCTCGCCCGGGCCGTAGGCGGCGGGGCCGGGATGCGGGGCCACCGGGCCGTCGTCGTACGGCCGGGCCGGCGGGGGAGGAGGGGACCGGTGCCCCTGCTCGGCGGGCGGGTACTGCCCGTAGGGATCGCGGGGCGGCGGCGCGGCCTGCGGGCCCGGATCCGGGCGCCCCTGCGGCGCGGCGGGACGGGGCGTGGACGGGCGCGGAGAGGAGGGGTCGTCGGCCATGGGGGCGGCTCCTGGTCGGGAAGGTGCGGGCATCGGTGCCGGCTGTGCGCCGCCATCGGGGTCGAAGGCGCTGTGGGTGCGGAACTGTCCGGTGTGCAGCGAGCCGGAGGACTCCAACTCCACGGCGATCTCGCCGTAGGCCTGCCAGCCCTGGTCGGCGATGTATCCGTCGAGGTGCCGGGCGAAGGCCTTCAGACCCAGATCGGTGTCGGCGGTCAGATTCGTCAGGTCCGCTTCGCTGACGGTGAGGATGTACCGGTTGGGCACCAGCGGATAGCCGTCGACGTCGCGGACCGCCAGATCGGCCTCGCGCTGCAGTGCGTCCTCGACCTCGGCGGGCACGATCTTTCCGCCGAAGACCCGGGCGAACGCGTTGCCGACCGCACCTTCGAGTCGTCGCTCGAAGCGCTTGAACACACCCACGGTCGGCTCCTCTCCGATGCTCCACGTCTGCCCAGACGATACTGGTACCCGTGCGCGCGGTGGCAGGCCTCGGTACCCCCGCCCGCGCCCCGGCCGGCCGTAAGCGGGCGACAGGCGCCGATCCGGCCTTAAAGCACGCCGCGTGTCGACGGTTCGTCTCCGCAGGTGGAAGTGGGTTTATCGGACGGTTTTGGCGACCGGCTGCTCGCGTGTTAGATTATGACGGTCGCTCGGGCGAGTGGCGGAATTGGCAGACGCGCTGGCTTCAGGTGCCAGTGTTCGCAAGAACGTGGGGGTTCAAGTCCCCCCTCGCCCACCATCGAAGGGCCCCGACCGGTTCATCCGGTCGGGGCCCTTCGCTTTGTGCACCCGTTATCCGGCTGCGCGGTCGATCCCACCGTCCGGCTGTTCGTGGGTCCCCGCCCCGGGCCCGGCGTCTCGGCCATCGGAACCCGATCCCCGCCGCGATCCGAAACATCGATGATGTCGGATGTGATGCCGATCACCGGATCGGCCGACGAAGGGATGACGGTGATGACGAGTCGACGGATCTGGACGGTCGCGGCGGTGTCCTCCGCGATGCTGGTGCTCGCGGCCTGCTCGAGTGGAGACGGCGGATCGGAGACGGTCTCGCAGAACGACTCCTCGGCGGCGCCGGTGGAGACGGTGGACTTCATCGCCGCGGACTCCGGCCCGCTGCGGATCCTTTTGACCAACGACGACGGGTGGGACGCCCCGGGCATCGCCGCGATGTACGACGCGCTGGTCGAGGCCGGTCACGACGTGCGTCTGGTCGGCCCGGCCGAGAACTACAGCGGGGTCAGCGCCGCGATCGACTTCGTGGGCGAGCTGGACGTCGTCAACCCGACCGATGACGAGAACGTCTACTCGGTGTCGACCACCCCGGCCGGCACCGTGCTGTTCGGGGTGGAGGAGGTGTTCGGCGGTGACAGGCCCGATCTGGTGATCTCCGGTTCCAACGTCGGCGCGAACACCGGTTTCGACACCAACTTCTCCGGCACCATCGGCGCGGCCGTGGTCGGCAGCGGCTTCTTCGGCATCCCGTCGATCGCGGTGAGCACCGCGACCGAGCGCGGCGCCGAGGACGACGCCGCCTACGCCGAGACCGCCCAGGTGGTGGTCGATCTGATCGACACCGGGATGCCCGAGCTCAACGCCGGGGCGATCTTGAACATCAACTACCCGCTGCTGACCGACATCGACGAACCCAAGGGTGTGCGGTACGCGGTCGAGGCCGACCAGTCGGTCGCGTCCTTCGACTACGAGCGCAGTGGTGACGAGGAGTTCACCATCGTGCCGGGCCGGGCGGACATCGACCCGGCCGCCGACAGCGACATCGCGCTGCTGGCGGACGGTTACGTGACCGTGACGGTGCTGACCACCGATCGTTCGGTCGCCGAAGACGACGTGGTGTCGGTGGGCGCGCTGGTCGACGCCCTGAACTGACGAATGGTCGCGCTGCGGGGCGTGCCGTGGCATGCGGTTCGCCCGGCAGCAGGATTCATGATCCTGCCCGAGGTCACGGGTGCGATCAGCGTGATGATCACCGACGGGGCCGGGCCCACGCCCGAAGTCGGACAACTCCCTGTTCCCCACCCGCAGCGTGATCGGATCGGTGGCACACCGCCGACCAGGCCGCGGACGGAGCCGGTTCCGCAGACGGCGCCTCGACCGTGGATGAGCAGGCCGTTGTGGTCGGACGGGATTCCGGCACCCCGGTCGGGCTCGGTGTCGATGCGCCCTCGGCGGCGGCACGCACGGCGCGGGAGTGCTGACCAGGCGAAGACGGTGTGAGGGTTCCCTTCCCGGCCGCGGCCTGTTAGGAATGATTAGGTAAGCCTAACCTTGCCCACTTTTCGGGTGGGCCCGCACCGCCAGGAGACCGATGAACCCGTCCGTCGCAACCGTGTCCCCCGCCGCCGATGCCCTGGCCGTCCCCGTAGGTACCGAGCACTGGATCGACACCCGCGTCAGCGCCGTGATCGATCTGGCGGCCCGGCTGCGCCGGGTGTCGGTCACCGCCGACGTGTTGCGCACACCCCGCCACGCCGGACCCGACGCCCACCTGCGGTTGTGCCTGCCCGGCGCCGACGGCAAGGTGATCCGGCCGGTGACCGCGGCGATCGACCACCGCTCGGGCACGGCCGAACTGGACCTGGTGCTGGTCAGCGACGACGGCCCGGCCACCCGCTGGGCGCGCAGCGTGCGCCCCGGCGACCGGGTGCGCGCCGTGCTGCGCCCCGGGGTCTGGAGCGCCGATCCGCGCGGGCAACTGCTGGTCGCCGACGAGGTCGGGGTGCCGGCGCTGACCGCGATCCTGGACCGGATCGACCTGGCCCATCCCGAACAGCTTTCCCGCACCCATGTGATCGTCGCGGCCGCGGACGCCCGGATGGTGCCCGGACTCGAGCAGTGGTGGGCGCCGCGGGTGGGCAGCTGGCACCGGATCCGCACGGCCCCCGGCCGGGAGGGCTCGATGGTCGCCCGGCTGCTCGCCGACGGCGGCCGCATCGGCGGGGGTCGGGTGCGCGTGGGCTCGGTGTGGGCGGCCGGAGCCTGCGATCTGGTCGCCGCGGTCTCGCGCCTGGCGGCCGAGCGCTGGCATCTGTCCTCGAGCGACATCGCCGCGACCGCCTACCGGCACCGTGCCGACCGCTCCGCCTGACCGCACCACCGTGATGGGCGAGGACCGCCCATGTCCCGTGGAATCGGCGGGGTCATCATGCGCGCCTTCGGTGCGCGCGATCACCGGACCGTGGTCACCGCCCGCCCGCCGACGTGCTGCCGATCGGGGATCCGGCCTCGCTGCCGGCGATCGACTCGATCCTCGCCGTCGCCCTGGAGCGCCGCGACCGGCCCGACCGACCGGGTGGGCCATACTCGGCCGATGACCGGGCGCGGTACGCCCCGGCGATCGACGGGAGGGTGGCAGGTGATGGACCGCTTCAGCGACCGCGCCGACGTGGACGCCGCGGCGGTGCTGACCCGCATCGGCGAGGTCAGCCCCTATTTCCGGCTGGAGATCGACGAGGGCTCGGCCCCGCTGGCCGAGTTCTACGCCGACGACGACGCGATCCGCTCGGCGGTGCGCCGGGTGGGACTGGCGATGGACACCGAGGAGTTCCGCACCGCGGCCTCGACCTTCCACATCGGTGTCGTGGCCCGGCTGTGGTCGATCACCCTGGGCGCGATGGTGCTCACCGGCACCCGGGTCGTGCTCGATCCGGCGCGCATCTTCTACTCGCCCACCTCCACCGGCATCACCCTGGCCACCGAGCAGCCGCAGGTTCTGGCGCTGGATCCGCAGGCGCGCGCGGCCGACGGCACGATCAGCGAGACCGCGGCCACCGACGCCGCACACGCGCTGGACGGCGGACACCTCGGCGCGCTCGCCGCCGGGCTGGGCAGGGCGGGCAGCATCGCGCACCCGATGCTGCGCGGCAACACCGTGGCGACGGTCTTCGGGGCGGGCCGGATGATCGACCGCCACCTGGGACGGCCCACGCCGCCGGAGTTCACCGGGCCCGGACTGCCCGCACCGGTGCTGTCCGCCGCGCTGGGGCCGGGTTGGCGCTCGGCGCTGATCACGGCGGCCTCGGCGCCGCTGGCCGGGGCGGCGGAGTTCGATGCGGCCGGCGGTTACCGGCGCCGCAGCTGCTGCCTGTACTACCGGGTGCCCGGCGGCGGGCTGTGCGGAGACTGCGTGCTCGACACCGTGCCCGGGGACTGAACCGCGAGTTACATCCGTGTAGTTCTCCACAGTTTCCACAGATTCATCCACACCCCGCCACCTGCTATGACGAGGGTTGTCCACAGGGAAACCGGGTTATCCACAGGGTGGGGACCGAGCGGGTTGTGGACCGTATGGACAACCGCCGCGGCCGGCCGACGGGGTGTGGGCCGGGCGCGGCGGGGCGGCGCGGTGGGGCGGGGGCGGCGCCGCTCAGCCCTGATCCACCGGGGTCGTGGCGGTCTGTGAGCGTGGCGTAGAACGAGGTGCCTTCCTGAGCTGGGAGGATGTTGATTGCGAAGTCTTCATCCGGCCGTTCACGAAAGGCACCTCGTAAGTGAAACCTTCTCACACGATCCGCCCGGTGTTCGATGACCCGAATCTCGTGTCGGCTGCGGGCCTGGTTCCGGTGTTGCGGCTGGCGGAGTCGGCCGGGCTGCACGAGCTGCTGGAGGGGTTGAGCGTCGACTCGCCGAATCCGGTGGCGAAGGCGACTTCGGTGGTTGGCGGGATGCTCGCCGGCGCCGATTCCATCGATGACCTCGATCTGCTCCGACACGGCGGGATGGCACGTCTGTTCGGTGGTGTCCGGGCACCGTCGACACTCGGCACGTTCTTGCGCACCTTCACCCACGGACACGTCCAGCAGCTCGACGCCGCCGGCGGGCGACTGTTGGCCGGTCTGACTGCGCGGGTGCCGGGTCTGCTCGCCGGCGCCGATGCCGACGGGATCGCGCTGGTCGATCTCGACGACACGATCGGGCAGGTCCACGGCTACGCCAAGCAGGCCGCGGCGTTCGGCTACTCCGGGGTCCGCGGGCTGAACCTGCAGCTCGCGACGATCAGCACTCCGATCGCGGCGCCGGTGATCGCTCGGGCTCGGCTGCGTAAGGGCAACACCGCCTCGGCCACCGGTGCCGGGCGTCTGCTCGCCCAGACCCTGAGCACCGCCCGCGCTGCGGGCGTGGCTGGGCAGATCCTGTGCCGCGCGGACTCGGCCTACTACGGGTGGGCGTTGGTCGGGACTGCGATCCGGCACAACGCGTGGTTCTCGGTCACCGCGCGGATGACCCCCGCAGTGGTCACAGCGATCGCCGGGATCGACCAG
Organism: Actinomycetes bacterium; assembly: GCA_021793835.1. Lineage (GTDB taxonomy): Bacteria > Actinomycetota > Actinomycetes > Mycobacteriales > Mycobacteriaceae > Tomitella. Next base: position 13,913 of record JAJYRZ010000066.1, read on the forward strand.
GGCGCGTGGACCACGATCGACTACACCGACGCGGTGTTCGACGAAGTCGAAGACCGCTGGGTCAGCGACGCCGAGGTCGCTGAAACCGAGTTCACCGCGTTCACCGGCCGCCGCAAGGCCGAGCAGGTTCGCTGCCGCCTGGTCGTGCGTCGAGTCAAACGCATCCAGCCACTCGCCTCCGATGGCACTGCGCAGGGTGAACTGTTCGCCGCCTACCGCCATCACGCCTTCATCACCAACAGCCCACTGCCCCTGGTCGAGGCCGATCAGCGTCACCGTGACCACGCGATCGTCGAGCAGGTCATCGCCGAACTCAAAGGCGGACCGTTGGCCCATCTGCCCAGCGGGAAGTATGCAGCCAACGCCGCCTGGGTCGCCCACGCGGTGATCGCGTTCAACCTCGCTCGGGCCGCTGCCATCGCCGGCGACCAGCCGCGAACGCGGTGGGCGACGGTGCGCACCAGGATCATCAACGTTCCCGCCCGGATCGCTACGACCGGCCGGCGCTTGATCCTGCATCTACCGACGCACTGGCCCTGGGCCGACAACTGGGAATTGTTGTGGGCGACCGCGACCGGTCCACCAGCAGCCATCGGGAACTGACCACCGAGCCGGACACGGCGCAACCAAGGACCACAGTGGACACACCGGCAGCCGGCCGGGGGACCAACCATGCCCAGGCCACGAACACCAACCCCGCGCGCCGAAATCACCCCAACCGCATCACCAACGGTGGATCAGGGCTCAGGCGCAGGTAGTAGGCCGGCTTCTTCGTAGAAGCGCAGCGTCTTGGTTGTGGTGCCGCTGGCCACGGCCAACTCACCGATGCGCACAGTGGCCCCTTTCTCGGCTCTCG